>NZ_JAYLVT010000005.1:0-332280 GCF_035818815.1 Cupriavidus sp. SS-3 | reverse complement strand
GTGCTGGTGCTGCGCAAGACCCGGCCCGAGCTGCCGCGCGCGTTCCGCTGCCCGGGCGTGCCGGTGGTGCCGCTGCTATCGATCGGCTTCTGCCTGTTCCTGATGGCGCACCTGCAGGCGCTGACCTGGGTCGCCTTCCTGGTGTGGCTGGCGCTGGGGCTGGTGATCTACTTCGCCTATGCGCGGCGCAATGCCGTGCTGCATAACCACGGCGGCTGAACGTCAGCGCGCGCCGCGCTGCGCTGCCGCCTGCATGAACGCCACCGCGCGCGGCTCGTTGGCATAGGCGGCGTTGATGCGGATCCACGCCGAGGTCTCGCCGCCCGGGCGGAAGTAGTTGCCCGGCGCGAGCGTCACGCCGAATTGCTCGCCCAGCGTCACCAGTTCGCGCGAGTCCTCGATGCCCGGCGGGCGCGCCCACAGGAAGTTGCCGCCGGAGGGCTGGCAGAACACCTCCCAGCCGTTGCCGTGCAGCTGCCGTACCGCGTTGGCGACGGCCTCGCGCACGCGCAGCCGCAGCCGCTCCACGTACTTGCGGTAGCCGCCGCGCTCGAGCAGCGCCGCGGTCACCGCCTCGGCAAAGTGCGAGCCGGCCACGCTGGTCAGCACCTTCACGTCGACCAGGTCCTTGACCAGCGCCTTGTCGGCGACCAGGTAGCCGATCCGCAGCGACGCCGACACCGTCTTGGAAAAGCCGCCGATGTAGATCACGTGCTCGAGCTGGTCCAGCGTGGCGAGCCGGTCGGTGAAGTGGGTCTGGAAGTCCGAGAAGATATCGTCCTCGACAAAGCGGAAGCCATGGCGGCGCGCCAGCTCCAGCAGCCGGAACGCCACCGGCGGCGCCAGGGTCGAGCCGGTCGGGTTCTGCAGCACGCTGTTGGTGAAGAACAGCTTGGGCTTGTGCTGGCGCAGCAGCGCCTCGGTGGCGTCCGGGTCGGGCCCGTCGGGCGTGTGCGGCACGCCCACCAGCTGCACCCCGTGCAGCCGCAGCAGGCCGAACAGGTTGTAGTAGCCCGGGTCTTCGACGAACACCGTGTCGCCCGGCTTGAGCAGGTGGCGCACCACCAGGTCCAGCGCCTGGCTGGCGCCGGTGGTGATCAGCACCTGCGGCAATTCCGCCGCAATGCCAAGCTGGCGCACCCGCAGCAGCACCTGGCGGCGCAGCTCCGGATGGCCCATCGGCGTGGCGTAGTGGATCACGCTGTCGATCTCGTTGCGCGAGATCGCGCGGATCGCCTGGGTCAGGCCCTCCACGTCGCGCCAGTTCTCGGGGACGAAGCCGCCCGCCAGCTTGAGCGTGCCGCTGGGGTGGTTGAACTGCTCCAGGATATGGTCGGACAGGTCCTCGGCCAGGCTGGGGTCCGACCAGCCGCGCGCCGAGCGTCCCGCCAGCGGACTGTCCGCCACATAGAAACCCGAGCCCTGCCGCGAATCGAGCAGCCCCTGCGACACCAGCCGGTCATAAGCCTCGATCACCGGGAAGCGGCTGATGCCGTTCTCGGCCGCCAGCTGCCGGATCGACGGCAGCCGCGCGCCGGGGCGCGCCTCGCGGTTGCCGATCCACGCCTTCACGCCTTCGACGATCTGCTCGGTCAGCGGAATTCCGGTGGAAGCATCTAAGATGAGTTTCATGGGCGGATCTGCCGGGAAAGCCGGCGAGGGCGCAACTGTCAGGAAAAACTACTGAACAGTCCATCGAAAACTGTTCACAACTGTACATGGGATTGTAGTGAGGGATGCGAATAATGGAAGCATGGCGGACGAAGGCGCCGGCATCCGCATCCAGGATGCTCCGGCCCCCGCGATGACCGCCGGTCTGACAAGGAGTGCAACATGCGCGAACTACGGACTTTCGAACTGGACCAACCCGGATTGCCGGTGAGCTGGCGCGCCGGTTACGGGCAGACCGTCTGCGCGGTGGCGGGCAAGCTGTGGGTGACGGTGGAAGGCAATCCCAACGATATCTGGCTGGAACCGGGCCAGGAACTGGCGCTGCCGGAGGGCTATCGGGTCTGGCTGTCCGGCGATGGTGCGGGGGCACGCTTCACGCTGGCGCAGACGCCGGCACCGTGGTCGATGCAGCGGATGGCGGCGTGGCTGCGGGCGCTGCGGCATCGGGTCGACGAGCACAGCACCGATGCATTTGGCGAGTGCCCGCGGATCGGGGCGCTGTGCCGGTGAGTTGGCCGGCAGTCAAACCAGGATGCGGCGCAGAGGCCACCGACAAGGTGGCCTTTTGTTTGTCCGCGGCCCGCAGACACCTACTCTATAAGGACGCTGGCACCCCGCCGTCCGGGTTCCGCCCCATTGATTTACGTTAACGTCAACGTCATACAATCGACCCGCCCCAACCCCGGGGCGCGGCCCGCGCGTTTCCAGCCAAGCCGGCACAGAGCGGCGCCGGCGGACGCCGCGGTCGCAGCCAACACCCGACACGGTGGAGACAATGACCGACCTTTCCGATGTCCACGATGTGCGCCGCGGCGCGCCCCAGCCCAAGCCGGTGCAGCCGGGCACCGGCCCGGCCAACAAGGTGCGCTTCGTCACGGCAGCGTCGCTGTTCGACGGCCACGACGCCTCGATCAACATCATGCGCCGCATCCTGCAGTCGCATGGCTGCGAGGTGGTCCACCTCGGCCACAACCGCTCCGTCGAAGAGATCGTGACCGCGGCGCTGCAGGAAGACGCGCAGGGCATTGCCATCTCCAGCTACCAGGGCGGCCATGTCGAATACTTCAAGTACATGGTCGACCTGCTGCGCGACAAGGGCGGCGAGCAGGTGCAGGTGTTCGGCGGCGGCGGCGGTGTGATCGTGCCCGACGAGATCCGCGAGCTGCAGGCCTACGGCGTGGCCCGCATCTACAGCCCCGAGGACGGCCAGCGCATGGGCCTGGCCGGCATGATTGCCGATATGGTGCAGCGCTGCGACCTGGACCTGAGCCGCTACGCGCCGACGTCGCTCGACCCCGTCGCCGGCGGCGACCGCCGCGCGCTGGCGCAACTGATCACCGCGCTCGAGAACGGCAAGGCCGATGCGGCGCTGGTGGCGGCGATGCATGCGCAGGCGCAGCGGGCATCGATTCCCGTGCTCGGCATCACCGGCACCGGCGGCGCCGGCAAGTCGTCACTGACCGACGAGCTGATCCGCCGCTTCCGGCTGGACCAGCAGGACGCATTGTCGATCGCCGTGATCTCGATCGACCCGTCGCGGCGCAAGTCGGGCGGCGCGCTGCTGGGCGACCGCATCCGCATGAACGCGATCAACCACCCGAACATCTTCATGCGCTCGATGGCGACGCGCGAGGCGGGTTCCGAGATCTCGCAGGCGCTGCCCGACGCGATCGCCGCGTGCAAGGTGGCGGGCTTCGACCTGGTGATCGTCGAGACCTCCGGCATCGGCCAGGGCGATGCCGCCATCGTGCCGCACGTGGACCTGTCGCTGTACGTGATGACGCCCGAGTTCGGCGCCGCCAGCCAGCTCGAGAAGATCGACATGCTGGACTTCGCCGACTTCGTCGCCATCAACAAGTTCGACCGCAAGGGCGCGCAGGATGCCTGGCGCGACGTGGCCAAGCAGGTGCAGCGCAACCGCGAGCAATGGCACGGCAAGCCGGAGGACATGCCGGTGTATGGCACCCAGGCGTCGCGCTTCAATGACGATGGCGTCACCATGCTGTACCAGGGCCTGCGCGAGGCGCTGGCCGGACACGGACTGAAGGTGAAGGCCGGCACGCTGCCGGTCCTCGCGGGACGCATCTCCACCGGCCAGAACGTGATCGTGCCGCCCGCGCGCAGCCGCTACCTGGCCGAGCTGGCCGACACCGTGCGCGCCTACCATCGCCGCGTCGCCGAGCAGAGCCGCATCGCGCGCGAACGCCAGCAGCTGCGCGAATCCAGCCGCATGCTGCAGGCCGCGCAGGGCGACGGCGCCGCGCTGGACGCGCTGGCTGCGCTGGCCGCGGAGCGCGACAGCGCGCTGGGCCAGGTCGAACGCAAGCTGCTGGCGATGTGGCCGCAGATGCGCGAAGCCTACAGCGGCGACGAATACGTGGTGAAGATCCGCGACAAGGAAATCCGCACCGGGCTGGTCACCACCACGCTGTCGGGCACCAAGGTGCGCAAGGTGGTGCTGCCGCGCTTCGATGACGACGGCGAGGTGCTGAAGTGGCTGATGCGCGAGAACGTGCCCGGCAGCTTCCCGTACACCGCCGGCGTGTTCGCCTTCAAGCGCGAGAACGAAGACCCGACGCGCATGTTCGCCGGCGAGGGCGATGCCTTCCGCACCAACCGGCGCTTCAAGCTGGTGTCCCAGGGCATGGATGCCAAGCGCCTGTCGACCGCGTTCGACTCGGTCACGCTGTATGGCGAAGACCCGCATGTGCGCCCCGATATCTACGGCAAGGTCGGCAACTCGGGCGTGTCGATCGCCACGCTCGACGACATGAAGGTGCTGTACGACGGCTTCGACCTGACCAGCCCGAGCACCTCGGTGTCGATGACCATCAACGGCCCCGCGCCGACCATCCTGGCGATGTTCATGAACACCGCCATCGACCAGCAGCTCGACAAGTTCCGCGCCGACAACGGCCGCGACCCCACCGCCGACGAAGAGGCCAAGATCCGCGCCTGGGTGCTGCAGAACGTGCGCGGCACGGTGCAGGCCGACATCCTCAAGGAAGACCAGGGCCAGAACACCTGCATCTTCTCCACCGAGTTCTCGCTCAAGGTGATGGGCGATATCCAGGAGTACTTTGTCCACCAACAGGTGCGCAACTTCTATTCGGTGTCGATCTCGGGCTACCACATTGCCGAGGCGGGGGCGAACCCGATCTCGCAGCTGGCCTTCACGCTGTCCAACGGCTTCACCTATGTGGAGGCCTACCTGGCGCGCGGCATGCATATCGATGATTTCGCGCCCAACCTGTCGTTCTTCTTCTCCAACGGCATGGACCCGGAGTACAGCGTGCTGGGCCGCGTCGCGCGCCGCATCTGGGCCGTGACCATGCGCGACAAGTACGGCGCCAACGAGCGCAGCCAGAAGCTGAAGTACCACATCCAGACCTCGGGCCGCTCGCTGCATGCGCAGGAGATCGATTTCAACGATATCCGCACCACGCTGCAGGCGCTGATCGCGATCTACGACAACTGCAATTCGCTGCACACCAACGCCTACGACGAGGCCATCACCACGCCCACCGGCGAATCGGTGCGCCGCGCGCTGGCGATCCAGCTGATCATCAATCGCGAGTGGGGCGTGGCCAAGTGCGAGAACCCCAACCAGGGCAGCTTCCTGATCGAGGAGCTGACCGACCTGGTCGAAGAGGCGGTGCTGCAGGAGTTCGAGCGCATTGCCGAGCGCGGCGGCGTGCTCGGTGCGATGGAGACCGGCTACCAGCGCGGCAAGATCCAGGAGGAATCGCTCTACTACGAGCAGCTCAAGCACGACGGCACGCTGCCGCTGATCGGCGTGAACACCTTCCGCAATCCGGACGGCGACCCGGTGCCGCAGAAGCTGGAGCTGGCGCGTTCCAGCGAAGCCGAGAAGCAAAGCCAGCTCGAGCGCCTGCAGGCGTTCCAGCAGGCGCACGCCGGCGAGGCCCCGGCGATGCTGCAGCGGCTGCGCCAGGCCGTGATCGACAACCAGAACGTGTTCGCGGTGCTGATGGATGCGGTGCGGGTCTGCTCGCTGGGACAGATCACGCATGCGCTGTTCGAGGTCGGCGGACAGTATCGGCGCAATATGTAGACCCCGGTCCACGCGCTGACCGGTAATCGCGCAGGGCGGCCGCGATGGAGGGCCGCCCTGCGTTACACTCGGATGCTGCGCCGCACCGTCATCGCAGGCAAGCCCGACCATCCGGCGCCTGGCGGCAACCCATCCCGAGACCACCGCAACACAAGACCATGGACACCCAGTACAGCCCGAACAATATCTTTGCCAAGATCCTGCGCGGCGAAATGCCGTGCATCAAGGTGTACGAGGACGACGACACCATCGCCTTCATGGACATCATGCCGCAGGCCGACGGCCATACGCTGGTGGTGCCCAAGGAAGCCGCGGTCAACCTGTTCGACCTGTCCGAGCGCGGCGCCCAGGCCGCCATCGTCGCCACCCAGCGCGTGGCGCGCGCGGTGCGCGCGGCCTTCAGCCCGGACGGCATCTCGATCGGCCAGTTCAACGGCGCCGCGGCGGGCCAGACCGTGCCGCACATCCATTTCCATATCGTGCCGCGCTACAACGACCAGTCGCTGCGCGGCCACGCGCGCGACATGCAGGAGCCGGAAGTGCTCCAGGGGCATGCCGAACGCATCATCGCCGCGCTGCGCGAGCAGGCGTCCTGAACCACGCATCCAAGCATTCAACCAAGCAAGCAGAGGAAGACAAGATGGCAATCAAGACTGTAGGCATCGTCGGTGCCGGCACCATGGGCAATGGCATCGCGCAGGCCTGCGCGGTCGTGGGACTGAACGTGGTGATGGTCGACATCAGCGACGCCGCCGTGCAGAAGGGCGTGGCCACGGTGTCGGGCAGCCTGGACCGGCTGATCAAGAAGGAAAAGCTGACCGAGGCGCAGAAGGTCGCCGCGCTGGCGCTGATCAAGGGCAGCACCGCCTATGACGACCTCAAGGCCGCCGACATCGTGATCGAGGCCGCGACCGAGAACTACGACCTGAAGGTCAAGATCCTCAAGCAGATCGACGGCATCGTCGGCGACAACGTCATCATCGCGTCGAACACCTCGTCGATCTCGATCACCAAGCTCGCCGCCGTGACCGCGCGCGCCGACCGCTTCATCGGCATGCACTTCTTCAACCCGGTGCCGGTGATGGCGCTGGTCGAACTGATCCGCGGCCTGCAGACCAGCGACGCCACCCACGCCGCCGTCGAGGCCCTGTCCAAGCAACTGGGCAAGTACCCGATCACGGTCAGGAACAGCCCGGGCTTCGTCGTCAACCGCATCCTGTGCCCGATGATCAACGAGGCCTTCTGCGTGCTGGGCGAAGGCCTGGCCTCGCCGGAAGAGATCGACGAGGGCATGAAGCTGGGCTGCAACCACCCGATCGGTCCGCTGGCGCTGGCCGACATGATCGGCCTGGACACCATGCTGGCGGTGATGGAGGTGCTGTACACCGAGTTTGCCGATCCGAAGTACCGTCCGGCGATGCTGATGCGCGAGATGGTGGCCGCGGGGTATCTGGGGCGCAAGACGGGGCGTGGGGTGTACGTGTATAGCAAGTAAATCGGACCGGGACCGGCCCGTGCAATGGGCTGGTCTGGTCTGAGCGAGGCCGGCGGCTGGGCTTAGGGTCAGCGCCGGCCTTTTTCGTTTGTGATGACCTTCAACGTTGCATCGGCACGTTCGAATCAGGCTGCGGGGGGACTCTCTGGCTGTCGCAGCTGAAAATGCCGAAGCCGTTTCGAATGTCCCGATCTCCAATGTCCATATTTGCCGCAGAAGCATGCTTGGAAAGGCAGCAACAATTAAGGAATGCTGAAGGGTTGCGTCTGACCCGCCGACGCGCCGAGGATGTTGCGGCGCTGGAACGAATCGAGCAGCAGCTTGACGGTACTGTGGTCAAAAAACCGTGACCATCGCCTTATTCCCAGGCCATCTGTAATCCCGCTTACACCGCGTTATATACCGAAACAATCCGCCGCATCTGGTAACAGGAATGCGCGGTAGAGTGCACCCATTCCGTTTACGACAACACCGCATCATGGCTCATCCGGTTCTTTTTGCAGCGCTGCTTGCTGGCATCATGTCCCTGCTCGCGGCGCGTTCGGCGATGGCGCATGTGGACGTGGGGGTGCATATCGGCACTCCGGTCTATGCCGCGCCGGCGCCGGTCTATGTGGCGCCGCCGCCTCCCGTGGTGTACGCGCCGCGCTATCACGGCTGGCATGGCGACCGTTACTGGGACGGCCGGCGCTGGTATGGGCGGCATGAGTGGCGCGGCCGGCATCACCATTACCGGCACCATCATCACCGGCATCACCACTACCGCCACCATGGCCATGGACACCGTGGTCATCACGGTCATCACGGCCATCGCGGCCACGGGCACTGATCGACCTGACCGCGGCGCTGACAGGGCGGGTCGGCCCGGCTAGCGCAGCAGCACCAGTCGCGGCACCGCGTCGGCGCCGCTCCAGACCACGGCGTTCTGCTGGTAGGCCTGGCCCAGGGCCCGCGCTTCGGCCAGCGCCAGCCCGGGCACCAGGAAGCTCGGTTCGGCGGGCCAGCCGTTATCGGGGTGCTCGCCGGCGGCTTCGATCGCGCGCCATCCCTGCGCCCCGAGATCCTGCGCCAGTGCCTGTTGCCGGCGCGCGTTGGCGGTATCGTCGCAGCGCTGGCTGAAGGGGTTGGCAGCGGTAATGAAGGCGCTGCAGTCCACGCCCAGCGCGCGGTGCAGCGCGGCCAGCGCGGCGCTGGGCTGGTCGATGCGCAACGTCATCGGCGTGTCGCCCAGCACCCGGTAGTGCGTTTCGCGATACGCCCGCAGGGTCTCGGCGTCGATGGCGCTGGCCACGCTACTCCCCGTACTGCCGTAGTCCGTCGAGGTCCAGCACCTCGATCACGCCGTAGTCCACCCGCACCAGGCCCTGCTGTTCCAGCACCTTGAGCGCCTGGTTGGCGCGCTGGCGCGAGATGCCCGCGAGCAGGCCGATTTCTTCCTGCGAGATCTCCAGCGTCTTGCCGATGCCCGGATACAGGTGCTCGTTGAACAGCGACGACACCGCGCGCGCCACGCGCGAATCGATGTCGAGCAGCCGTTCATATTCCACCGCCGCGATGAACTGCCCCAGGCGCTCGTTGAACTGCGTCAGCAGGAAGCGGGTGAACGGCAGGCTGGTATCCAGCAGCCACTGAAAAGTGTCGCGCGGCAGGAAGGCGATGGTCGAGCGGCGCAGCGCCATCACGTCGTACTTGCGGATCTCCGACTTCAGCACCGCGCCTTCGCCGAACCAGCCGCCGGTAGGCACGCCGGTGAAGGTGACCGACTTGCCCGACGGCGACACCGTGGTGATCTTGACGATCCCTTCGAGCACGCCCAGCCAGTGCTCGGCCTTGTCGCCCTTGTGGCAGACGTAGTCGCCCTGGCTGTACTCGTGCACGAACATGGCGCGGCGCACGCGCTCGCGCTGCTCCGGACTCAGGTCTGCTGCCCACACGCAGCGGTCGACAAAATCGTTCAGCATGGCCTCGCGGAAGCTCCGGTAGGGATTAACCCGGAATTGTCACCGGCGTGACAACTGGGGGTGTTGGCATGGGCTATCGTACGATCACAACGGAGCCGCGGGTGCCACCAGGGGCACGCCGGGAAGGCAGAAGACGCTTCTCCCGGCCCCTCAAGACAAGGCACAGACGGGCTTGATGCGACGCGGCAGATGCCGCCGGGCAAAGCAAGCCAAGTATAACGACCGGACCGGCGCTTGACACCGGGCGTGGACCCCCACGCCGGAGGGACAGGAGACAGCGATGCAGGAATCGTCGGCGACGACCTTCCCGCGATGGCTGCTGGCGCACGCCCAGCAGCGGCCGGAGCATCCGGCGTATCGCGAGAAGGATCTCGGCATCTGGCAGACATACAGCTGGGCCCAGGCGGCACAGCAGGTGAGGGCGCTGGCATGTGGTCTGGCCGCGCTCGGTTTCAAGCGCGGCATGAACCTGGCGGTGGTGGGCGACAACCGTCCGCGCCTGTACTGGGCCATGACCGCGGCGCAGGCGCTGGGCGGCGTGCCGGTGCCGCTGTACCAGGACGCCATCGCCAACGAGATGGTCTACGTGCTCAACGATGCCGAAATCGAATTCGCCATCGTCGAGGACCAGGAGCAGGTCGACAAGCTGCTCGAAGTCGAAGCGCAGCTGGCCGAATCCGGCCGCGCCGTGCGCCACGTCATCTTTGAAGATCCGCGCGGCCTGCTCGACTACGATCACCCGTCGCTGATGTCGTACGAGCGCCTGCAGGAACTGGGGCGCGAGTTCGACCAGGCCCACCCGGGCTTCTATGACGAGGTCATCGCCGCCGGGCAGCCCGACGACACCGCGATCATCCTCTATACGTCCGGCACCACCGGCAAGCCCAAGGGCGTGTGCCATTCGCACCAGGGCCTGATCGGCTCGGCGCGCAATGGCTGCGCCTTCGACAAGCTCAGCGCCGACGACGACGTGCTGTCGTACCTGCCGATGGCGTGGGTCGGCGACAACCTGTTCTCCTATGCGCAGGCGATGGTGGCGGGCTTTACGGTGAACTGCCCGGAATCGCGCGAGACGGTGATGACCGACCTGCGCGAGATCGGCCCCACCTATTACTTCGCGCCGCCGCGGATTTACGAAGGCCTGCTGACGCAGGTGATGATCCGCATGGAGGACGCAGGCTGGATCAAGCGCAAGCTGTTCCACTGGGCCATGGACGTGGCGAAGCGCTGCGGCACCGATATCCTCGACGGACAGCCGGTATCGCTTGCGGACCGCGCGCGCTATGCCCTGGGCGAGGCGCTGGTCTACGGCCCGCTGCGCAATGTGCTGGGCATGAGCCGCATCCGCGTGGGCTATACCGCGGGCGAGGCGATCGGCCCGGACCTGTTCCGCTTCTACCGCTCGATCGGCGTGAACCTGAAGCAGTTCTACGGCCAGACCGAGACCTGCGCTTATGTGTGCCTGCAGCCTGACGGCAAGGTCAAGTTCGATTCAGTCGGCCCGGCGGCGCCGGGCATGGAAATCCGCATCGCCGACAACGGCGAGGTGCTGGTGCGCGGCGTGGGCCTGCTCAAGTCCTACTACAAGCGCGACGATGCCACGCGCGAGGCCATCAACGACGAGGGCTACTTCATGACCGGCGACGCCGGCGTGATCGACGCCGACGGCCACCTGAAGATCATCGACCGCGCCAAGGACGTGGGCAAGCTGGCCGATGGTTCGATGTTCGCGCCCAAGTACATCGAGAACAAGCTCAAGTTCTTTCCGTACATCAAGGAGGCGGTGGCCTTCGGCAACGGCCGCGACCAGGTCTGCGCCTTCATCAACATCGACTTCGAGGCGGTGGGCAACTGGGCCGAGCGCCGCCACCTGCCGTATGCCGGCTACGTCGACCTGGCCGCGCAGCCCGAGGTGCTGGAGATGATCGCCGAATGCGTAAACCAGGTGAACGCGGATCTTGCCAACGACCCGATGCTGGCGGGGTCGCAGGTGGCGCGCTTCCTGGTGCTGCACAAGGAGCTGGACCCGGACGACGACGAGCTGACCCGCACGCGCAAGGTACGGCGCGGCTTTATCGCGGAGAAGTACGGCGTGCTGGTCGACGCGCTCTATGCGGGCAAGTCGGAGCAGTTCATCGAGACGCGCGTCAAGTTTGAAGACGGGCGCGAGGGCAGCGTGTCGGCCACGCTGAAGCTGGTGGATGCCAGGCGGCTGCCGGTAGCGGCGCGCGCGGCATAAGCGCCATAACAGCACAGGTGGAGGCAGCAATATGACACAAGTGGCCTGGCAAGGCGCCGGCAAGCGCGAATGGAGCGCGGCGGCACGCACCGATGCGAGCGGTGCCGGCGGTGGCGGTGCGATGGCGCCGGCAGGACCGTTGCCCCCGGCGGGGCTGGCGGAAGACAGCGGCGTGCATCCCGGTACGCGCCACGCGCAGCGCACCGGCGCGCAGGCGCGCACCGGCGGCGAGGTGATCCTGGACCTGCAGCACATCTCGCTGTCGTTCGGCGGGGTCAAGGCGCTGACCGATATCTCGTTCGACGTATGCGAGCACGAGGTGCGCGCCATCATCGGCCCCAACGGCGCCGGCAAGAGTTCGATGCTGAACGTGATCAACGGCGTCTACCACCCGCAGCAGGGACGCATCGTGTTCCGCGGCGAGGAGCGCAAGCAGATGCACCCGACCGCCGCGGCGCGCCAGGGCATTGCGCGCACGTTCCAGAACATCGCGCTGTTCAAGGGCATGACGGTGCTGGACAACATCATGACCGGGCGCAACACGCAGTTCCGCACCTCGTGGTTCGCGCATGCGCTGTGGTGGGGCCCGGCGCGCAACGAGGAAATGCGGCACCGGCAGAAGGTGGAGGAGGTGATCGACTTCCTGGAAATCCAGTCGATCCGCAAGACCCCGGTGGGGCGCTTGCCGTACGGCCTGCAGAAGCGCGTGGAGCTGGCGCGCGCGCTGGCGGCCGAGCCGTCGATGCTGCTGCTCGACGAACCCATGGCCGGCATGAACGTGGAAGAGAAGCAGGACATGTGCCGCTTCATCCTCGATGTGAACCGGCAGTTCGGTACCACCATCGTGCTGATCGAGCATGACATGGGCGTGGTGATGGATATCTCGGACCGCGTGGTGGTGCTGGACTACGGCAAGAAGATCGGCGACGGCACGCCGGAAGAGGTCAAGGGCAACCCTGACGTGATCAAGGCATACCTGGGCACTTCGCACTGAGGGTCTGAACCATGACGTTCTTCTTTGAAATCCTGCTTGGCGGCCTGCTGTCGGGACTGATGTACTCGCTGGTGGCGCTGGGCTTCGTGCTGATCTACAAGGCCTCGGGCGTGTTCAACTTTGCCCAGGGCGCGATGGTCTACTTTGCCGCGCTGGCGGTGGTGGGGCTGATGGACAAGGGCATGCCGATGTGGGCGGCGGTGATCGGCGCCTTCGTGGTGATGATCCTGGTGGGCATGAGCACCGAGCGCTTCGTGCTGCGCAAGCTGGTCAACCAGCCGCCGATCACGCTGTTCATGGCGACCATCGGGCTGTCGTTCTTCCTGGAAGGGCTGGGGCCGCTGCTGTTCGGCAACGAGGTGCGTCCGATCAACCTGGGCATCGTCGACGAGCCGATCGAGTCGATCCTGACCACGTTCAACATCGTCATCTCCAAGTTCGACCTCGCGGCGGCCGCCATTGCCGGCGTGCTGGTGGGATCGCTGGCGCTGTTCTTCCAGTACACCAAGGTGGGGCGCGCGCTGCGCGCGGTGGCAGATGACCACCAGGCCGCGCTGTCGCTGGGCATCCCGCTGCAGAACATCTGGGCCATCGTCTGGGGCGTGGCCGGCTTCGTCGCGCTGGTGGCGGGCATGCTGTGGGGCTCGCGCAATGGCGTGCAGTTCGCGCTGACGCTGACCGCGCTGAAGGCGCTGCCGGTGCTGATCCTGGGCGGCTTTACCTCGGTGCCCGGCGCCATTGTCGGCGGGCTGATCATCGGCGCCTCGGAAAAGCTGGCCGAGATCTATATCCCGCCGGTGTTCCAGTCGATGTTCGGGGGCAATTTCGGCGGCATCGAAGGGTGGTTCCCGTACGTGTTTGCCTTGCTCTTCCTGCTGGTGCGGCCCGAGGGCCTCTTCGGCGAAAAACACATTGATCGCGTATAGCGAGCAATGTGTTTTCGGCGAAGGCTAACTTTGCGCAGCAAAGTTAAGTCGCGAAGCGACGGCCGAAGCCAAAAGCACTTCGATGTCGCCTGAAGGGGCGAAGACGTTAGGAGATTCCCCATGTTTTATCGTGAAGCCGGCCAGTTCAAGACCAGCTACGTTGCCGACAGCCAGATCTTCCCGATCCGCCAGGACCGCATCGGCTTTGCGGTGCTAATGGCGATCGCCTTCGTGGCGATCCCGTTCATCGGTTCGGAATACTGGTTCTCGGCCATCCTGATCCCGTTCCTGATTTTTTCGCTGGCGGCGCTGGGGCTGAATATCCTGACCGGCTATGCCGGCCAGCTGTCGCTCGGCACCGCGGCCTTCATGGCGGTGGGTGCCTACGCGGCCTATAACTTCCAGTTGCGCATCGAAGGCATCCCGGTGCTGCTGTCGTTCCTGCTGGCCGGGCTGTCGGCGGCGCTGGTGGGGGTGGCGTTCGGGCTGCCGTCGCTGCGCATCAAGGGCTTCTACCTGGCGGTGGCGACGCTGGCGGCGCAGTTCTTCGTGGTGTGGGCGCTGACCAAGTTTCCCTGGTTCTCCAACAACAGCTCGTCGGGCGTGATCACGGCGCAGCGGCTGGACCTGTTCGGCTACGCCATCGATACGCCGGTGAAGAAGTACCTGTTCGTGCTGGCCATCGTCACGGTGCTGGCGCTGGCGGCCAAGAACATGGTGCGCTCGGCCACCGGCCGCGCCTGGATGTCGGTGCGCGACATGGACGTGGCGGCCGAGGTGATCGGCATCCCGCTGATGCGCACCAAGCTGCTGGCGTTCGCGGTCAGCTCGTTCTACTGCGGCGTGGCCGGCGCGCTGTATGCGTTCTGCTACCTGGGCTCGGTGGAGCCGGACGGCTTCTCGCTGGACCTGTCGTTCCGCGTGCTGTTCATGATCATCATCGGCGGCGTGGGCAGCATCATGGGCTCGTTCCTGGGCGCCGCCTTCATCCTGCTGCTGCCGATCTTCCTGGACAACGTGCTGCCGCCGCTGGCGTCGCTGCTGCACCTGCCCTTTACCAATGCCACTGTGTCGCACATCCAGCTGATGGTGTTCGGCGGGCTGATCATCTTCTTCCTGATCGTGGAGCCGCACGGGCTGGCCCGGCTGTGGCAGATCGCCAAGGAGAAGCTGAGGCTGTGGCCGTTCCCGCACTGACGGAGCGGGGTCTATTGTCTGAACGCAGGTCCTGAGTGAAGTACTGAAGCCTACGCATAACGAAACGCCCCACCGAGGGCGAAGGAGACTGTCATGACCAACCTGATCCGCAACGTGCAACGCGCCGCCCTGGTGGTCAGCGCCGCGGCTGCACTGCTGGCGCCGGCGGCGCCGGCACTGGCGCAAAGCAACGAGCAGTTCATCGCGCTGCCGAGCTATCGCGTGGGACCATACGGCGCCAACGGGCAGTCCTGGTATGGCGGCTTCATCGACTACCTCAACTACGTCAATTTGAAGGATGGCGGCGTCAACGGCGTCAAGCTGAGCTGGGAAGAGTGCGAGACCGAATACAACAACGCCAAGGGCGTCGAGTGCTATGAGCGCCTGAAGTCCAAGAACGCCACCACCAAGGGCACCGCCTACCACGCCATGTCGACCGGCATCTCCTACGCGCTGGTCGACAAGACCGCCGCCGACAAGGTGCCGCTGGTGATGATGGGCTACGGCCGCACCGACGCGGTCGACGGCTCGGTGTTCCCGTACGCGTTCCCGCTGGTGACCACATACCAGATGCAGGTCTCGGCCATCGTCAAGTACCTGGCCGGCAAGAGCGGCGGCTCGCTCGCCGGCAAGAAGATCGTCTACCTGTACCACGACTCGGCCTATGGCAAGGAACCGATCGTGGCGCTGCAGGCCGAGGCGCGGCTGGGCAAGTTCAACCTGGTGGAGATCCCGGTGGCGCATCCGGGCAACGAGCAGGGCGCGCAATGGCTGAAGATCCGCCAGGAAAATCCCGACTACGTGATCTTCTGGGGCTGGGGCGTGATGAACCAGACCGCGCTGAAGGCGGCGCAGAAGGTGGGCTTCTCGCGCGAGAAGATGATCGGCTCGTGGTGGGCGGGCTCCGAGGAAGACACGGTGCCGGCCGGCGATGCCTCCAAGGGCTACATGAGCGCGACCTGGAACGTGGCGGGCAAGAGCGTGCCGCTGATCGCCGATATCGAGAAGGTGGTCTACGGTGCCGGCAAGGGCAACATGCAGGACAAGAACAAGGTCGGTTCGGTGCTGTACAACCGCGGCGTGTCGGCGGCGGTGGTGACGGTGGAAGCGGTGCGCGTGGCGCAGGCCAAGTTCGGCAAGGGCAAGCCCATGAGCGGCGAGCAGATGCGCTGGGCCTTCGAGAACCTGAACTTGACCAATGCCCGGCTGCAGCAGCTGGGTGCCACCGGCCTGCTGCCTGAAATCAAGACCAGCTGCGAGAACCACGAGGGCTCGGGCAAGGTGAAGATCCAGCAGTGGGACGGCAGCAAGTGGGTGGTGGTGTCGGACTGGATCGAGGGCAACAAGGGCCTGATCCACCCGCTGTTCAAGGCCACCGCGGCGCAGTACGCGAAGGAGAAGGGGATTACGCCGGGGTGCTCGAAGAGCTGATGGCCCTCGACTCCCGACGGTGTACTCCCTCTCCCGCTAGCGGGAGAGGGAGTACACCGGCAGCAAGCTGAAAGTCCAACGCAACATCGCCACACCACCACGAGCCGCACCATGAGCCTCCTGTCCGTCAACAATATCGAAGTCATCTACGATCACGTGATCCTGGTGCTCAAGGGCGTTTCGCTCGAAGTGCCGGAAGGCAAGATCGTGGCGCTGCTCGGCGCCAACGGCGCGGGCAAGACCACCACGCTCAAGGCCATCTCCAACCTGCTGCAGGCCGAGCGCGGCGATGTCACCAAGGGCTCGATCGAATACCGCGGCGACCGCGTCGACCAGCTCACGCCCAACGACCTGGTGCGCCGCGGGGTGATCCAGGTGATGGAAGGGCGCCACTGCTTCGCGCACCTGACCATCGAGGAAAACCTGCTTACCGGCGCCTACACGCGCGGCCTGTCGCGCGGCCAGACGCGCGACGAGCTGGAGAAGATCTACGAATACTTCCCGCGCCTGAAGACGCGCCGCAAGTCGCAGGCCGGCTACACCTCCGGCGGCGAGCAGCAGATGTGCGCGATCGGCCGGGCCATGATGGCCAAGCCTGCGATGATCCTGCTGGACGAGCCCTCGATGGGGCTGGCGCCGCAGATCGTCGAGGAGATCTTCGAGATCGTGCGCGGCCTGAATTCGCGCGAGAACGTCAGCTTCCTGCTGGCCGAGCAGAACACCATGGTGGCGCTGCGCTACGCCGACTACGGCTACATCCTGGAGAACGGCCGCGTGGTGATGGATGGCGACGCCGAGTCGCTGCGCACCAACGAGGACGTCAAGGAGTTCTACCTGGGCGTGGCCGCCAACGACGCCGACGGCCCCGGCCGCAAGTCGTTCCGCGACGTCAAAAGTTACCGCCGCCGCAAGCGCTGGCTGGCCTGAGAAGGACGCATAGACCGGCTGCGCGGGCGGTATCGAGCCCTGCGATGCTCGCCGTACCGGTGTACGGCTGCGCTTCCCGGACTCGCTACGGGCCCGCTCGCGGCGGTCTCTGCGCCCTTCTCGAAACGCTCGACCATTAACGCAAACCTTTGCCACCCCCGGCAGCATTGACCATGCCAGAACACTTCGATCCGCTCGAAACCCGCGCGCCGGAAGTCCGCGAGCAGGCGCTCCTTGCCGCCCTGGCACGCCAGGTGGCCCATGCGCGCGACCAAGCGCCATACTTTGCCGAACTGCTGGATGGCGTCGATCCGCGCCTGCTGACCTCGCGCGCGGCACTGGCCCAACTGCCGGTGACGCGCAAGTCCGACCTGAGCGCACGCCAGCGCGCGCTGCCGCCGCTGGGCGGGCTCAACGCGACGCCGCTGGGCAAGCTGCGCCACGTGTTCCAGTCGCCCGGCCCGATCCACGAGCCCGACGGCCACGACGCCGACTGGTGGCGCACCGCCCGCGCCATGCACGCCGCCGGCTTTCGCGCCGGCGACCTGGTCTACAACACCTTCTCCTACCACTTCACCCCGGCCGGCATGATGATGGAAAGCGGCGCCCACCGGCTGGGCTGCTGCGTGTTCCCGGCCGGCGTCGGCCAGACCGATTCGCAGGTGCAGGCGCTGGCGAGCCTGCAGCCGGCCGCCTATGCCGGCACGCCGTCGTTCCTCAAGCTGCTGCTGGAGCGCGGCGATGAACTCGGCACGCCCTGCACCAGCCTGGCCAAGGCGCTGGTCTCGGGCGAGGCCCTGCCGCCGTCGCTGCGCAACTGGTTCCGGGATCGCGGGGTGCGCGTGCAGCAGATGTACGGCACCGCCGATGTCGGGCTGATCGCGTATGAAACCGAAGGCGGCGACGGCTGGGTGGTGGACGAGGGCGTGCTGGTCGAGATCGTCGAGCCCGGCGGCTCGCGCCCCATGCCCGAAGGCGAGACCGGCGAGGTGGTGGTGACGGTGCTGGGCAACGGCGACTATCCGCTGATCCGCTTTGGCACCGGCGACCTGTCGGCGGTGGTGGCGGAGTCCTCGCGGCGGCCGAGCCCGTGCGGGCGCACCAATATCCGGCTCAAGGGCTGGCTGGGACGCGCGGACCAGGCGACCAAGGTCAAGGGCATGTTCGTGCATCCGGGCCAGGTGGCCGACGTCTTGCGCCGCCACCCGGAAATCCGCGCCGCGCGGCTGGTGGTGACCGGCGATCCGGGCGCCGACGTGATGACGCTGCGCTGCGAGGCCACGCGTGAAGACGCCGACCTGCAGCGCGCGGTGGCGGAGTCGCTGCGCGAGGTGATGCGGCTAAGAGGCGAGGTGGCGTTCGTGGCGGCGGGGTCGTTGCCGCAGGACGGGCGGCTGATCGAGGATGCACGCAAGTACGAGTGAAGGAGCTTGCCGGGCGAGGAGTGGGGGTGCGGGGCCGGAACGTCAACGAAGTGACGGGCGTCGAAAGGCCAGAAAGACTCAAGTCTTCCCCCCATCCTCAGGCCGCGTCGGCAAGCGGATCATCCACACGCTGACCCCCACCGCACAAGCCAGCAACGCCGCCGACACCAGCGGCCGCCCGCGCAGCAGCCACGCCGTGGTCCCCATCGACAGCCACATCATCGACAGCGCCAGGCACTTCGCCTTGAACGGGATGCTCCGATGCCGCTGCCAGTCGCTGACCAGCGGCCCGAAGCGCGGATGTCCCATCAGCCATTCATGGAAGCGCGTCGAGCCGCGCGCGAAGCACGCCGCCGCCAGCAGCACGAATGGCGTGGTCGGCAGCACCGGCAGGAAGATCCCGATCACGCCCAGCAGCAGGCAGAGTCCGCCCAGCGCCACCCAGACGGCGCGCAGCACGCGCTGGCGGTGGCTCAGCACGGCTTCAGGATCGGGCGAAAGGTCAGGGCCGGAACGGGGCAATGGTCGAACAAAGGGCCGCTAAGCGGCCCCGGTGCTGGATCGGTCAGCGCGAAATCCCGAGTCGCGCCTTGGCCGCATCGTACTCCGCTTTCATGCGCGCGACGATTTGACCGGCGCTGGGGATGTCGTGGATCTGGCCCACGCCCTGGCCGGCGCCCCAGATATCCTTCCACGCCTTGGCCTTGGAGCTGCCGCTGGAAAAGTCCATCTTGCTCTTGTCCGCCACCGGCAGGTTGTCCGGATCCAGGCCCGCGTTGCTGATGCTTTCGCGAATGTAGTTGCCGTGCACGCCGGTGAACAGGTTGGTGTAGACGATATCGGCGGCGGCCGAGCTGGTGATCGACTGCTTGTACGTCTCGGCCGCGTGCGCCTCCTGCGAGGCGATGAAGCGCGTGCCCACGTAGGCGAAGTCCGCGCCCATGGCCTGCGCCGCCAGCACCGCCTCGCCGGTGGCGATCGAGCCCGACAGCGCGATCGGACCGTCGAAGAGCTTGCGCACCTCGCCCACCAGCGCGAACGGCGACAGCATGCCGGCATGGCCGCCGGCGCCCGCCGCGACCAGGATCAGGCCGTCGACACCGGATTCGATCGCCTTCTCGGCATGGCGCAGGCTGATCACGTCGTGCAGCACGATGCCGCCGTAGCTGTGCACCGCGTCGATCAGCTCCTTGGGCGGCGCGCGCAGCGAGGTAATGAAGATCGGCACCTTGTGCTCGACGCAGACCTTGATGTCATGCTCCAGGCGCGCGTTGGAGCTGTGGACGATCTGGTTGACCGCGACCGGACCGACCGGCGCGCCGGGGTTGGCGGCCTTGAACGCGGCCAGTTCCTGCTCGATCTGCGTCAGCCACTCGTCGAGCAGCTCCGCCGGACGCGCATTGAGCGCGGGGAACGAACCGACGATGCCGGCCTTGCACTGCGCCAGCACCAACTCGGGATAGCTGACGATGAACATGGGCGAGGCAATCACGGGCAGGGCCAGGTTCTGCAAGACCTGGGGCAGTTGCTTGGCGGCGGGCATGGTGTCTCCTGAACCACTGGCGGGCACGCTGGTCGTGCCCTAAATGAACGGTCGTTCGATTATAGGGAGTTTATGGGCTGCGTCGCTAGAAGCCCAAGTCTATGCCGATCCTGCGCGCCATGGCGGGCGGATCAGTACGCGGGCAGGGTCAGCTCGGCCAGCGCCCCGCCGCCCGCCCGGTTGGCCAGCATCACGCTGCCGTGATGCAGCGCCGCCACCTCGCGCGCAAAGCACAGGCCCAGGCCAGTGCCCTTGTCGGCCCCTTGCGGGCGCGGCAGCGAGTAGAAGCGCTCGAACACGCGCGGCAGGGCATAGTCCGGAACGCCGGGACCGTGGTCGGCCACGGTGATCGCCAGCTGCGCGCCGCGCCGTTCCAGCGCTACCGCGATGGCGCTGTCCCGGGGCGCGAAGTCGATGGCGTTGTCGAGCAGGTTGGCGATGGCCTGGCGCAGCAGGAACGGGTCGCCCGCCACCACATCGGGGTTTGGCGCCGGCTCCAGCCGCAGCACCACGCCGCGCTGCCGCGCGCGCGGTTCCAGTTCTGCGCACAGCTGGGCCAGCAGCTCGCCCAATCGCACCGGCTCGCGGGTTTCCAGCCGTTGCCGTTGTTCCACCTCGGCCAGCGCCAGCAGCTTGCGGATCATGGTTTCCAGCCGTCCGGACTGGGTGCGGATATTGGCGACGAAGCGCTGGCGGTCGGCCGCCGGCATCTCTTCCTGCAGCAGCTCCGCCGCGCCGCCGATGGCCGCCAGCGGGCTCTTCATCTCGTGGGTCAGGGTGTGGATGTAGTGCTCGACATACTGCTTGTCTTCCAGCCGCTCGCGCATGCCCTGCACCGCGCGCCCCAGTTCGGCCAGCTCGCCCGCGCCGCGCAGCGGCATCTCGGCGCGCTCGCCGGCCGCCACCGCGCGCGCGTAGCCGCGCAGGCGGCTCAGGCCATGCACCAGCCACAGTGTGCAGGCCAGCCCGATCACGCAGGCGGTGCCGATCAGCAGGCCGCCGTAGAGCAGGATCTTGCGCTGGCTGCGCGCGATAAACGGCGCCATCGCCGCATTGGGCTTGGCCACGGTCAGCACGCCGATGATGCGCTCGCCATCGCGCACCGGCGCCGCCACGTGCATCACGGTGCTGGCCTCGTCGGCGGGGTCGGCGCGCGTGCTGCGCGCGCCGTACTTGCCGCGCAGCGTCAGGTAGACGTCGTTCCAGCGCGAATAATCGCGGCCCACGTCGGTGCCGGTGGAATCGAAGCGCACGATGCCGCCGGCATCGGTCACGTAGACGCGGTAGCCAATGCTGTCCTTGTGCAGCCCCGAGACCTCGGCATTGACCGGCACCTCGCGCAGCGCCGCCATATGCCGGGCGAAAGCGCCATCGGCGATGCGGCCGGCCTTGAGGTCGTCGGCGGCCAGCGCGGCCAGCACGTGCGCGGTATCGATCAGCGTGTCTTCCATGGCCTGGCGCACCCCGGGCTTGACCTCCTGCACGAACACGCGCAGCGTCAGCACCGTGGCCAGGCCCACGATCAGGAAAAAGCCGAAGAAGATGCGCAGGCCGATATGCATGGCGCGCGCTCAGGGCTCCAGCGAATAGCCCATGCCGCGATGGGTGCGGATGCGCTCGGCGCCGTCGGGGGACGCCTCCCGCAGCTTGGCGCGCAGGGTCTTGACATGGGTGTCGACGGTGCGGTCGCTGGTGTCGAGCGCGCCGGCCCAGACCCCGTCCATCAGCTGCGCGCGCGAGTAGATGCGGCCCGGATGCGCCACCAGCCAGGCCAGCAGCAGGTACTCGTAGCGCGTCAGCGCCAGCCAGTGGCCGTGGTAGGCCAGGCGGGCGCCGTCCGGGTCGTGCGTGAAGCCGGCCGCCGCGCCAGGCGTTGCCGGCGGCGCGGCGGCGCGGGCCCGGCGCAGGATGGCGCGCACGCGCGCGGCCAGCTCGCGCGGCGAGAACGGCTTGACCACGTAGTCGTCGGCGCCGATCTCCAGCCCGACGATGCGGTCGATCTCTTCATGGCGCGCGGTCAGGAAGATCACCGGCGCGTCGCTGAAGGTGCGCAGCGTGCGGCAGACCTCGAAGCCGCTCAGGTCCGGCAGCCCCACGTCCAGGATCACCAGGTCGGCCCGCGCGGCGCGCAGGCAAGCCAGCGCGTCGCCGCCCAGCGTGCAGTGCTCGGCCAGCATGCCGTCGGTGCGCAGGGCATAGAGGATGGTGTCGGCGATGGCCTGCTCGTCTTCCACCACCAGGATGCGCGGTTGTTCCATGCCCGGCATTCTAGCCGCTCAGCCGCGGGCCGCCGCGCGCGCCGGCGCCGCGGGAGGCGCCGCTTCCGCGCCGCGCTGGTGGAAATAGATCTGCTCGGCGGCCCGGCGCAGCGGCGGCGAATACAGCATCAGGTCGAATGGCCAGTCGCACTGGAAGCGCTCGAACATCCAGCGCAGCGCGCGCTTGGCGCGAAAGCGCGGCGCGCTGGCGCTGGCCACGGCTTCCGGCGCCGGGCCGCCGCGCAGCAGGTGCGCGGCCACTGCGTCGCCGACCGCTTCGCCGTGGGCAAAGGCATGGTGGATGCCGCCCGCGGTGAGTGGCGACACGATGCCCGCGGCATCGCCGGTCAGGATCGCGCCGTCGCGAGCCAGCGGCCACACCGGCCCACCGCACGGGATCAGCCCGGCGCGCGTCGCCGCCGGCCGCGTCAGCAGCGGCAGGCCGGCGCGTTCGCGCACGTGCGCCAGCAGCCCGTCCAGGTCCGGCGCGCGGCCGCGCCGCGGCAGGTAGCGCAGCGCCAGCCCGGCCTGCACGCCAGTGGGGTTCTGCGCGATCCAGCCGATATAGCCGGGCGCGAAGCGGCGCGTGATGAAGCAGTGCAGCGCGTTCGGCTCGGGCAAGGCCAGTCCGGGGAATTCATATTCCACGCCGTACAGAAAGCTGTGCACGCGCCCCAGCCCGGCGCATTGCGCCACGCGCGACTGCGCGCCATCGGCGCCGACCAGATAACGCGTATGCCCCGCGCCCGTGACATGCCAGCCGCCGTGGCGCGGCACCGCGCCGATGAAGGCCTGGCCCAGCCGCAGCTCGACCCGGTGGCGCACCAGCTCCGCGGCCAGCCAGCGCATCAGGCGCGGCGTGTCGGTGGTGTGGAAGTAGTAGCCAGGCGCGCGCAGGTCGAGGCTGCGCAGCCGCGGCGAGTACAGCCGCACCTGCTCGACACGATGCACGCAGTCGGCCGGCGCCTGGCCCAGCCAGGTCTGTTCGATGGTTTCCTTGACCAGGATGCCGGTGGTGTGGAGCCGGTCGCCCGGATCGGTCTTGCGTTCCAGCACCAGCACGCGCAGGCCGGCGCGCGCGGCGGCCAGGGCGCAGGCGGCACCGGCAAAGCTGGCGCCGGCGATGACGAGGTCGTAGTCGAAGGAGGGCATGGCGGTTTCCGGAGAGCGAAGGGCTCCAGTCTGGCCAGCCGGGGTGAGGGCAATGTGTGGCGGGTGTGAAGCGGCGCGGCGGCGCCAGATCCGACCCATTCGCGCAAAAAAACGCCCCGCATGCGCGGGGCCATCAATTACCACGAAGACTGATACACACGGCGGGCACCTGCCAATGCCGCAGCCGCACACGAAGCATAGGCCGCCAATGTGACGGCGCCGTGGCAGCGACATGAACCGCGCATGACATCACAGCCCGTAGCGCTTGATCTTGTCGTAGAGCGTGGCCTTGCCCACCTGCAGCAGGTCCGCCGCCTGGCTGACCGCGCCGCCGGTGCGCGCCAGCGCGTCGGCGATCACGGCGCGCTCGAAGTGCTCCATGCGCTCGCGCAGCGGCGCGGTTTCGTCGGGGCCCGCCGCCTGCGCGCCGGCCTGGCCGCCCTCTGGCACGCCCAGCACCATGCGGTCGGCGGCATTGCGCAGCTCGCGCACGTTGCCCGGCCACGGCCGCTGGGCCAGCGCCTGGCGTTGCGCCTCGGACAGCAGCGGCGCGGGCCGCTGGTAGCGCACCGCCGACACCAGCGAGAAATGCTCGAACAGCGGCACGATGTCCTCGCGCCGCTCGCGCAGCGGCGGCAGCGCGATGGTGACGACATTGAGCCGGTAATACAGGTCTTCGCGGAACGTGCCCTGCGCCACCAGCGCGTCCATGTCGCCCTTGGCCGCGGCGACGATGCGCACATCGATCTGCACCGAGGCGTTCGAGCCCAGCCGCTCCAGCGAGCCCTCCTGCAGCACGCGCAGCAGCTTGACCTGCAGCGCCAGCGGCATGCTTTCGATCTCGTCGAGGAAGAGCGTGCCGCCCGAGGCATGCTCGAGCTTGCCGATGCGGCGCTTGCCGGCACCGGTGAAGGCGCCGGCCTCGTGGCCGAACATCTCGCTCTCGAAGATGGCCTCGGGCACCGCGCCGCAGTTCAGTGCGATAAAGGGCCCCTCGGCGCGCCCGGACAGCGCGTGCAGGCTGCGCGCCACCAGTTCCTTGCCGGTGCCGGTCTCGCCGTTGATCATCACCGGCACGTCGGTGGGCGCGACATTGGCCACCAGCGCGCGCACCTGCTCGATCGCCGGCGAGCGGCCGATGATGCGCGTGCCGGCGGCGGGCCCCGCCAGTTCGCGGCGCAGCGCCTGGTTTTCCAGCTCCAGTGCGCGCCGTTCCAGCGCGCGGCGCACGGTGTCGGTAAGGCGGTCGGCGCCGAAGGGCTTTTCGATGAAGTCATAGGCGCCCTCGCGCATGGCCTGCACCGCCATGGTGATGTCGCCGTGGCCGGTCACCAGGATCACCGGCACGCCGGGCGCGGCGTTGCGGCAGTGCTGCAGCAGGTCCAGCCCGCTGGCGCCGGGCAGGCGCACGTCGGTCACCACCACGCCGGCAAAGGCGCCGTGCAGGTGCGGGATCGCGGCCTCGGCCGAGGGCAGCGCCAGCACCCGGAAGCCGGCCAGTTCCAGGCTTTGCGCGGTGGCCTGCCGCACCAGCGGCTCGTCTTCGACAAACAGGACACGCAGACCATCTTGCATGGCAATACTCATCAGGACGCGGAAACCGATGGCGCCGGATCGACGGCCGGCGCGCGCGCCAGCACCAGCGTGAACTGCGCGCCGCCGCCGGGGACATTGGCGACGCTGAGCTGGCCGCCGAACTCGCGCACGATCGACGACGAGATCGCCAGCCCGAGGCCCAGCCCCTGGCCGGTTTCCTTGGTGGTGAAAAAGGGTTCGAACAGGCGCGGCAGCGCTTCCGGCGCGATGCCGGTGCCGTTGTCGCGCACGACGATGGTGACGGCGTGCTCGCCGGCCTGCACTTCCAGGTCGATGCGGCCGTGTGCCGGAGCGGCCGGCGCGGCCGCGGCGATCGCATCGAGCGCGTTGCCGAGCAGGTTCAGCAGCACCTGTTCCAGCTTCAGCTCGTCGGCGCGCACGGCGAGGCCTGGCACCGCATCCAGCCCGGCGACGCTGACCGTGACCGCGCCCAGCCGCGGCGCCAGCAGCGCCAGCACGTGCTCGACGGCCGCGCGCAGCGCCACCGGGCGGCGCACCGGGCGGGCCTTGCCGGCAAACAGCTTGAGCTGGCCGGTGATCTTGCCCATGCGCTCGGTCAGGTCGGCAATCGCCGTCAGGTTGCCCTCGGCCGCGGCCAGCTGGCCGCGCTCAAGCAGCACGCGGGTGTTGTCCGAGAACGTGCGCAGCGCCGCCAGCGGCTGGTTCAGCTCATGCGTGATGCCGGCCGCCATCTGTCCCAGCGCGGCCAGCTTGCTGGCCTGCACCAGCTCGTCCTGGGCCGCGCGCAGCTCGCTTTCGGCGCGGGTGCGCTCGGCCACTTCGTCTTCCAGCTTTTCGTTGATCGCCATCAGGTCGGCGGTGCGGGCCTCGACGCGGCGCTCCAGCTCGTCGTAGGCAGCCTCCAGCAAACGGCGGCTGTATTGCATGTCGCGCGCGCGCTGGCGGCGCTGGCGCCAGTTGACCAGCAGCAGGCAGATGCAGGCATAGCCCAGCGCCGCGGCCACGGTGGCGTTGCGCGCGTTGGCCAGCACCGGCTCCAGCGGCGCCATCACCTGCATGGTCCAGCCGGCCGGGCCCACGGTGCGGTTCAGCGCCAGATAGCGGTCGGCGCGCCCGGCGCCGTCCGGCGCGAAGGTGGTGCGGCCGGCCGCGGCCTCATCGCGCACGCGCACCAGGCGCGCGCCGTGCGCCAGCGTGGTGTCGGCCAGCCAGCGCGTGAGCGGCGACGCCAGCGGCTCCAGCGGCAGCGGCGTCACCGCGCGGCCGTGGTACTGGCGGGTCCGCTCCATCTCCGCGCGCAGCGCCGGCGGCAGCGGGCGCAGCGTGCGGTATTGCCACGCCGACACCGACGACAGGAAGATCACGCCGTGGTCGTCGCTGACCATCAGCGGCTCGGCGCCGCTGCCGGCACGCTGGAACCACTCCAGGTTGAGCTTGACCACGGTCACGCCGATGACCTTGCCGCCGGCTTCGATCGGCTGCGCGAGGTAGTAGCCGGGCTCTTCGCTGGTGATGCCGATGGCATAGAAGCGCCCCATCCTGCCGCCCGCGGCGGTCTGGAAGTAGGGGCGGAAGCGGTAGTCGGTGCCGACAAAGCTACCGGGCTGGCCGTGGTTGCTGGCCGCCAGCGCAATGCCGTTGGCGGCGATCACATAGGTGGCCGACGCATGCGCGCGCCGGTTGACCTCGGCCAGGTACTGGTTGGCGGCGGCGACGCGCTGCGCGTCGTCGGGGGCGGCGAGCAGTTCGCGCACGAACGGATGCAGCGACACCAGCGCGGGCAGGAACTCGTAGCGGTCGAGCGTGCTTTCGAGCGTGGCGGCGTAGCGGTCGGCGCGCGTCGCGGTGCCTTGCTGCAGGCTGGCCAGGCCGCGCTGGACCGAGACCAGCCAGGTCAGCGCGCACAGCAGCAGCAGGCCGGCGGCAAGGGCGACGGCAAAGCCCCACCAGCGCCCGCTGCCGGTCTCCGGCGCGTGCACCGGGCGGGTGGCGGCGGGGTCATGCACGGCGAGAAAGTCGTCGGAGTGTGGCATCGGCGCGCGCGAGGGGTGTCGCGCCGATGATACCCGCAGGCGCGCGGCGGGGGCAGCCGCGCGCGCGGGCGCGACCGTTTCAGGCGGCGCGCTGGCCGGCTTCGCCAAGCGTATCGGCATCGTCGCCGGCACCGTGCTGCAGCACGCGCGCCAGGCGCTTGCGGTCCAGCTCGCGTTCCCACGCCGACACCACCACCGTGGCCACGCCGTTGCCGATGATGTTGGTCAGCGCGCGGCACTCGCTCATGAAGCGGTCGATGCCCAGGATCAGCACCATGCCCGCCACCGGAATGGTCGGCACCACCGCCAGCGTCGCCGCCAGCGTAATGAAGCCCGAACCGGTCACGCCGCTGGCGCCCTTGGAGGTGATCATCGCCACCGCCAGGATGGTCAGCTGCTGCATCAGCGTCAGCTCGATGCCGGTGGCCTGGGCGATGAAGATCACCGCCATGGTCATGTAGATGTTGGTGCCGTCCAGGTTGAACGAGTAGCCGGTCGGCACCACCAGGCCCACCACCGACTTGGAGCAGCCCAGCTTTTCCAGCTTTTCCATCATGTGCGGCAGCGCGGCTTCGGACGAGCTGGTGCCCAGCACGATCAGCAGCTCTTCCTTGATGTACGAGATAAAGCGCACGATGCTGAAGCCGGTCATGCGTGCGATCGTGCCCAGCACCACCAGCACGAAGATGATAGCCGTGAAGTAGAAGGTGCCGATCAGCTTGAGCAGCGGCACCAGCGAGCCCAGGCCGTACTTGCCGATGGTGAACGCCATCGCGCCGAAGGCGCCGATCGGGGCCACCTTGGTGATCACGTGGACGATGTGGAAGAACACCTTCGAGACCTGCTCGATCAGTTGCACCACGATGCGGGCGCGTTCGCCCAGCACCGCCAGCGCGGCGCCGAAGAACAGCGACACCAGCAGGATCTGCAGGATGTCGCCGTTGGCGAAGGCGCTGAACACGGTGTCGGGGATGATGTGCATCAGGAACTCGACCGTGCTCTGGCCGTGCGCCTTCGACACGTACTGGGCGATGGCCTTGGTGTCGAGCGTGGCCGGATCGATGTTGAAGCCCACGCCCGGCTTGAGCAGGTGCGCGGCGCCCAGCCCGATCAGCAGCGCGAAGGTCGACACCACCTCGAAGTACAGCAGCGCCTTGCCGCCGACGCGGCCGACCTTCTTCATGTCGCTCATGCCGGCGATGCCGGTCACCACGGTACAGAAGATGATCGGGCCGATGATCATCTTGATCAGCTTGATGAAGCCATCGCCCAGCGGCTTCATGGCGACGCCGGTGTCGGGCCAGAAGTGGCCAAGCAGGATGCCGATGCAGATGGCGAACAGGACCTGCACGTACAGGATCTTGTAGAAGGGTTTCCTCATGATGTCGTCCTCGGTGTTGACCGTACCCGGGCGGGTCCGCGCGGGCGCGCGCCGTCACGCTTGCGGCGCGTTCAGGGGCGGGAATTCGCAACCGGCATGCCAGTCCAACCGGTATCGCTAACTGGTTGATTCACAAGGAAAGGCTGGCCGCGGGCGGGCGCCCCGCCTCCGGGATTCCGGAATCCCGGACGGCGCGGATCCGGCAATCCGGAATAGCGGGCGGGCACAGGGTGCGCGAGGCGCCACCTGGCAGGGCCCGGGGTGCATGGCGGTGCGCGCAAAGCTGCCGCATATCGCGGCCCGGCGCTCGCAACGCCGTATAATTCCGAGCTTCCGTTCAATGCCGTCCGGGCCGTGCCGCCGTCCGGGGCCGTCTTCACACGTACGCATGCGCAGCTACTACCAGCACCACGTCTTTTTCTGCCTGAACCAGCGCGAGGCCGGCGAGAACTGCTGCGCCAACTACAACGCCAAGGCCATGCAGGAATACGCCAAGAAGCGCTGCAAGGAACTGGGCATCGCCGGCGGCGAAGGCCGCGTGCGCATCAACAAGGCGGGCTGCCTGAACCGCTGTGAACTCGGCCCGGTGCTGGTGGTCTACCCCGAGGCCATCTGGTACACCTATGTCGACGAGCATGACATCGATGAAATCATCGACAGCCACCTGCTCAAGGGCAAGCCGGTCGAGCGGCTGATGGTGGACCGCTGATGGTGGACCGCTGAACGAGAACGAAGTCCGCGGCGCTGCCGATGCCGCAGCGCCGATGCCAGACCCCGCCGCCCGCACGCCGGACGGTTTTTTCATTTTTGCCCCGGGATTTCCCGCCTGAGTTTCCCACCTGAGCCAGCTGGCCTCCTGATCGCTCCAGACCGCCCTATGAACGCGCATACCCAGGTACTTTCCATCGCCGGCCCCGTCGGCGCGATCGATGTGTCGGTGGACCTGCCGCAAGGCGAGCCCCGAGGCCTGGCGCTGGTGGCGCACCCGCATCCGCTGTTCGGCGGCACCAAGGACAACAAGGTTGCGCAGACGCTGGCGCGCGCCTTCGTGCAGCTGGGCTATGCCACCGTGCGCCCCAACTTCCGCGGCGTCGGCGCAACCGCCGGCGAGCATGACAACGGCATCGGCGAACAGGACGACCTGCTCGCCGTGGCGGCCTGGATGCGCCAGCAGACCGCGTGGTCGGCGCAGGCCGCGACGCTGCCGCTGGCGCTGGGCGGGTTCTCGTTCGGCAGCTTTGTCAGCACTCACGTGGCGCGCCGCCTGGCCGAGGCCGGCACCCCGGTGCAGCGCCTGGTGCTGGTGGGCACCGCCGCCAGCCGCTGGGAAGTCGCGCAGGTGCCGGCCGACACCATCGTGATCCATGGCGAACAGGACGACACCGTGCCGCTGGCCAGCGTGTTCGACTGGGCCCGCCCGCAGGAACTGCCGGTGATCGTGATCCCCGGCGCCGACCATTTCTTTCACCGCAAGCTGCACCTGATCAAGCAGCTCGTCGTCAATGCGTGGGACCGGTAAGGCCGGCACGCCGCCGTCCCGGAACTTCCCGCGCCACCTTCTTACTGTCGGAAAACAGAAACATGCTGAATAGAGCCACGACACGCCTTTCGTCCGCCTTTGCTCCCGCCGCCATCGCCGCCGCCATCGTGCTGGCCACCGCGCCCGCCGCCGTGCTGGCGCAGGGCGTGCCGATGCCCCAGGTCGCAGCCAAGTCGTGGATGCTGTATGACGTCACCAGCGGCCAGGCCCTGGCCTCGCAGAATGCCGATGCGCGCATCGAGCCGGCTTCGCTGACCAAGCTGATGACCGCCTACCTGGCGTTCGAGGCCCTCAAGGAAAAGCGCCTGACGCTGGACCAGGCGGTGGTGCCGACCAACCTGGTGCTCAAGGTGAAAAGCGACGAGTCGCGCATGTTCATCGAGCCCAACAAGCCGGTCACGGTGCAGGACCTGCTGCTGGGCCTGATCGTGCAGTCGGGCAACGACGCCGCGCTGGCGCTGGCCGAGGCCGTCGGCGGCTCGGAAGAGGGCTTCGTCGCGATGATGAACCGCGAGGCCCAGCGCATGGGCATGAAGAACACCCACTTCACCAATACCGACGGCATCCCCGACCCCAACCACTACACCACCGCGGTCGACCTGGCGACACTGACCACGCGCCTGATCAAGGACTTCCCCGAGTACTACAGCATGTACTCGCAGAAGGAGTTCACCTATAACAAGATCAGGCAGCCCAACCGCAACCGCCTGCTGTACATCGACTCGACCGTCGACGGCGTCAAGACCGGCCACACCAAGTCGGCCGGCTACTGCCTGATCTCGTCGGCCAAGCGGCCGCTGGCCAACGTGCCGGACGGCTCGCGCCGCCTGATCTCGATCGTGATCGGCACCACCACCGAACAGGTGCGCACCCAGGAAAGCCTGAAGATCCTCAACTACGGCTTCCAGTTCTTCGACACGCTGCGCCTGTACGACAAGGGCCAGGTGCTGGCCACGCCGGACATCTACAAGGGCAAGAGCGGCACGGTCAAGATCGGCGTGCAGAACGAGACCTTCGTCACCGTGCCCAAGGGCACCGGCGGGCGCCTCAAGCCGGTGCTGGAGCGCCAGGAACTGCTGATCGCGCCGATCTCGGCGGGCCAGCAGGTGGGCATGGTCAAGCTGATGGACGGCGCCAACAAGGTGGCCGAATTCCCGGTGGTGGCGCTGGAAGAGGTGCCCGAGGCCGGCTTCTTCGGCCGCCTGTGGGACACCATCCGCCTGTGGTTCAAGCGCAAGTGACCTGAATGCGCGCGAGCCGGAGCGCCACGCGGCGCGCCGGCCTCGCGCCGGAGAATCCGAGATGACGACCGACAACCAAGGCAGCGGCAACAAGCCCGGCGATATTCCGCCGGAGCAGTCGCTGATCGAATACCCGAGCCATTTCCCGATCAAGGTGATGGGCGCGATGCAGGACGGCTTCGCCGAAGCCATCGTCGCGCTGGTGCAGGAGTTCGATCCGGACTTCCACGCCGGCAAGATGGAAATGCGCCCGTCGAGCAAGGGCAACTACCTGGGCCTGACCGTGACGGTATGGGTCACCAGCCGCGAGCAGCTGGATGACCTGTACCGGGCGCTGACTGCGCATCCGATGGTGAAGGTGGTGCTGTAAGGCAGTAGAAGACTTTCCCTCCCGCTCTGTTTGCTCCCCTCTCCCGCCTGCGGGAGAGGGGAGCCACTCCCGCAGCGTGTGAAGCGCACGGGCCGCGGCACGCTCCCTTCCCATACCAACATGAACACCATCACCCTGAAACCCGGCAAGGAAAAATCCCTGCTGCGCCGCCACCCGTGGATCTATGCCACCGGCATTGCCACCACCGAAGGCCGCTGCGAGCCGGGCGCCACCGTGATCGTGCGCGCCGCCGACGGCCGCTTCCTGGCCAAGGCCGCCTACAGCCCCGAATCGCAGATCCGCGCGCGGGTGTGGACCTTCGACGAGAACGAGCCGGTCGACCACGCGCTGTTCAAGCGCCGCGTGGCGGCGGCCATCGCCTACCGGCGCCAGTGGGTGCGGGACAGCGACGCGGTACGGCTGATCTTCGGCGAATCGGACCGCCTGCCCGGCCTGATCGTCGACTACTACGGCAGCGGCGCCACGGGCCAGCTGGTGTGCCAGTTCAATTCCGCCGGCGTCGAGCACTGGAAGAGCGCGATCGTGCAGGCGCTGGTCAAGGAGACCGGCTGCCCCAATGTCTATGAGCGCTCCGACGCCGCCGTGCGCCAGCGCGAGGGGCTGGAGCTGGTCACCGGCGTGCTGGCCGGCGCCGAGCCCGATCCGGCACTGTCCGTGACCGAGCACGGCGTGCGCTATTACGTCGATGTGCGCAACGGCCACAAGACCGGCTTCTATGTCGACCAGCGCGACAACCGCAAGCTGGTCGGCGACCTCGCCGAAGGGCGCGAGGTGCTGAACTGCTTCTGCTATACCGGCGGCTTCTCGCTGGCGGCGTTGCGTGGCGGGGCGAAAGCGGTGACGTCGATCGATTCGTCGGGCGAGGCGCTGAAGATCGCCGCGGGCAACGTGACGCTGAACGGGTTTGATCCGGAGCGCGCGACCTGGCTCGACGCCGACGTGTTCAAGACGCTGCGCGAATTCCGCGCCGAGGGCCGCCAGTTCGACCTGATCGTGCTGGACCCGCCCAAGTTCGCGCCGTCGGCGCAGCATATCGATCGTGCCGCGCGCGCCTACAAGGAGATCAACCTGGTCGGCACGCAGCTGCTGCGCCCGGGCGGGCTGCTGTTCACCTACTCATGCTCGGGAGCGATCAGCATGGAGCTGTTCCAGAAGATCGTGGCGGGCGCGGTGACCGATGCTCGGGCGGATGCGCGCATCCTGCGCAGGCTGTCGGCGGGAACCGATCATCCGATGCTGGCGGCGTTCCCGGAAGGCGAGTATTTGAAGGGGTTGCTGCTGGAAAAAGTGGCCTGAGCTGAAGGCTAATTCCCATCACCGCCACATATTCCGCATCCGACTGGCCAGATCCACCGGCGCCAGCGCCGGCTTCACTGCGCCTTCCCCCGGCATCGGCGGTGGCGGCCACGAGCGGCTGTAGAAGTTCGGCATCACCCGGTTCGGCAAGAAGCGCGTGCGCGACGCATACACATGCCGGTCGCCGAAGCCCACCTGCTGGTGCACGTAGAACCGCTGCGGCACGATGACATCGAGGTGGTCCCTGGCCCGCGTCATCGCCACATAGAGCAGTCGCCGCTCCTCCTCGATCTCTTCGGTGGTGCCGGTGGCCAGGTCGCTCGGCATGCAGCCGTCGACGGCATTGAGCACATAGACCGCCTTCCACTCCTGGCCCTTGGCCGAATGGATGGTCGACAGGATCAGGTAATCCTCGTCGCGCGAGGGCACGCCGGATTCATCGCTGGAGGCGCTGGGCGGGTCCAGCGTCAGCTCGGTCAGGAAGCGCTCGCGCGCGCCATAGGTGGCGGCGATACGCTCCAGTTGCTGCAGGTCGGCCTGGCGCGCGGGGGCATCGTCGTGCAGGCGTTCGAGGTGCGGCGTGTACCAGGCCAGCACCTGTTCGAATTCGGACGGCCACGGCGAGGTCGGTGCCATCAGCGCGCGCGCCAGCGCAAGCAGGTCGGCCCACGCCGGCGCGGCGGCCGGCGGCGGCTCGAATTCCTGCAGCGAGAACAGCGGCTCGGTCGCCAGCGCCATGGCATCGAGCACGCGTGCCGCGGTCTTGGGGCCGATGCCGGGCAGCAGCTGCAGCGTGCGGAACCCCGCCATGCGGTCGCGCGGGTTCTCGAGCCAGCGCACCACCGCCAGCACATCCTTGACGTGGGTCGATTCCAGGAACTTGAGCCCGCCGAATTTCACGAACGGGATATTGCGCCGCGCCAGCTCGATCTCTACCTGCGCGCTGTGGTCGGCGGCGCGGAACAGCACCGCCTGTGCCATCAGCGCCAGGCCGGCCTCGCGCCGCGCCAGCACCTGCTCGACCACGTAGCGGGCCTGGTCGGCCTCATCGTTGACCACGATCACGCCGGGCTTCTCGGCCGAGGCGCGCTCGGACCACAGGTCCTTGGTATAGCGCTCGGCCGCGAGCCCGATCACCGCGTTGGCGGCCTGCAGGATCGGCTGCGTCGAGCGGTAGTTCTGCGACAGCGTGACCTGCTGCGCGGCCGGCGTGAACTGCGACGGGAAATCCAGGATATTGCGCACGGTGGCGCCGCGGAAGGCGTAGATCGACTGCGCGTCGTCGCCGACCACGGTCAGGCCGCGGCCATCGGGGCGCATGGCCAGCAGGATCGACGCCTGCAGCGCATTGGTGTCCTGGTATTCGTCGACCAGGATATGGTCGAAGCGCGTGCCCATGTCCTGCGCGATGGCGGGCTCGGCCATGGCCTGGGCCCAGTACAGCAGCAGGTCGTCGTAGTCGAGCACGTGCTGCTTCTGCTTGGCCTCGACATAGCCGGCGAACAGCGTGCGCAGCGCATCGGCCCACATCGCATAGCGCGGGAACTGCTGCCTGAGCACGTCTTCCAGCGGCGCCTGGGTGTTGACCACGCGCGAATAGATCGACAGGCAGGTTTCCTTCTTCGGGAAGCGGCTGGCGGTCTCCGACAGGCCCAGGTCGTGGCGCACCACGTGCATCAGGTCGGCGGAGTCGCCGCGGTCGCTGATGGTGAAGGCCGGCGACAGGCCCAGGGTCTCGGCGTATTCGCGCAGCAGCCGCGCGCCGATGGCGTGGAAGGTGCCGGACCACTGCAGCGCCGCGCGCCCGGCGCCGGTGCTGGTGCCCAGCGCCTGGTCGACGATGCGCTCGACGCGCCGCCCCATCTCCGCCGCGGCGCGGCGCGAGAACGTCAGCAGCAGGATGCGGCGCGGATCGGCGCCGGCCAGCACCAGGTGCGCGACCCGGTGCGCCAGCGTATTGGTCTTGCCCGAGCCGGCGCCGGCGATGATCAGCAGCGGCGCGTCGCTGCCGTGCTCGACCGCGGCGCGCTGCTCCGGATTGAGCCGGGACAGGTAGGCGGGGAGCGCTTCGGCGTCAGGGGTGGCGGCTTCGGCTGATTCAGCCGCGGGGGCAAGGTCCAGGGTCACGGGTTGGGGCGGGCAGGACACGCGATGAGAAAACTGGCGCCAACTGTATATCCATACAGCCCGCGGGCGCAACCCGCCGCGCGCGGGATCGGTCCCGAAAACAAAAAAAGGTGCTCGATGAGCACCTTTTGTCGTGTGTTCGCAGCGCTGAGTTACGCTGACTTTGCCAGCGCGCCGTCGAGCAGCTTGTGCAGCGCTTCCCATTCGGGCTCGCCGACATAGCGCTTCAGGATGCGGCCTTCCTTGTCGATCACGAAGGTGGTAGGCGTCAGGCCCACATTGCCAAAGGCCTTGGCCGCGCTGCCGTCGCTGTCCATCGCCACCTTGAACGGCAGCCCGCGCGTCTTGGCGAAGTTCATCACGTACATGGGCGGGTCGTAGTTCATCGCCACCGCGACGAATTCCAGGCCCTTGCCCTTGAACTGCTCGTAGGTCTTGACCATGTCCGGCATCTCCTTGATGCAGGTGGCGCAGCTGGTGGCCCAGAAGTTGACCAGGTAGACCTTGCCCTTGAGGTCGGCGGTGCTGACTTTTTCGCCGGACAGCAGCGTGAAGGTGGCGGCCGGCGCGGTACCGGACGGCGACAGCGCGCGGTAGCCGAACCAGCCCAGCAGCGCCAGCACCACCACGGCGGCGACGATGGGCCAGGGCTTGCGGGAGGTCTTGGAGGCGGGGGTAGTGGTCATGGGAATCCGGCTGAAGCCGCTTCGTTGGTGCAGGGAGGACCGGGCGGGGCCGATCAGCAGTGGGACATTCTAATGCGGCAGGCGTTCGCGCGCTGCGCGGTACCGCCTTGCGGTGATGCGCTGGAACCCTTCCGTCACTTGCGCGCGGCGACGGCGGCGCGCGCCTGCGCCAGCGCCTGTTCCAGGTAGGCGCCGTAGAAGTCGGGCTGCATGCCGCGCAGCGGGTTGGCGGCGGCGCGGCCCTGGCGGTCCAGGAACAGCACCGTCGGCGCCACCCGGACCTGGTGCGCGCGGGCCCAGGCGCGCGCGGTGGTCTGGCTGCCGTCGGCATCACGCAGCGGGGTGTCGGCGGTCATGTCGAGCTCGCGCACGGCGATTTCGCCCGCGGTGGCCTGCGGGCCCAGGTAGTTGCGGCGCACCGCGTCGCAATAGCCGCAGCCCGGCATCGACACCAGCACCACCAGCGGCTCGCCGCGGCGCGCGGCGTCGGCGCCGTGGGCGGCGAGGTCCGTGGCCGGCGGCAGGTGCGCCGGGCCCGCGGCGGACACGCCGGCCATCGCCGCCAGCAACACGCCCGCGGCCAGCCAGTGCAGACGGGTGCCGGCGGCAGGAGTTAGGGCGAGGCGGGAGGCAGGCATGGCGGTTCGCGGGGCGGCACAGGTGGGACAGGCGGCGCGGCAAGCACTGGCGCGCCGCTTCCGGGATAATACCGGTTTCCGCGCGCCGGCGACCGCGCCCGCGCGCGCCGTCCCGAGCCTGTGCTTCCGTCCCGTTTTCCATGCGTCCCGTGCCGCCCCCGCCGAGCCTTGCTGCCGCGCCCCGCTGGTCCCTCACATGCTGTGCCGCGCTGCTCGCGCTGGCCCTGTGCGCCTGTTCGCCGCGCTATGACTGGCGCACCATCCAGTCGGGCGAGGGCGGCTACGCCGCGCTCTATCCCGGCAAGCCCACCAGCGCCGCGCGCGACGTGACCATTGCCGGGCGCAAGCTGCCGATGACGATGGAGGCCGCACGCGTCGACGACACGCTCTTCGCCGTCGGCGTGGTGACCCTGCCCGCCGACGATGAAGCGCTGCGGCGCGAGGCCCTGGCGGCGATGCAGGCCGGCCTGCTGGCCAACCTGGGCACGCTGTCGGGCGAGCCGCGCACGCGGCCGGTCACCATCATGAGCGCGGACCGGCCGGGCCGCCCGCTGGCCGGGCTGGAGCTGCAGGCCAGCGGCGTGTCGCCGCAGGACCAGTCGCCGCGCCGGCTCAGCGCGCGGCTGGTGGCGGTGGGCACGCGCGCCTTCCAGGCGGTGGTGCTGGAATCCGGCGAGGCCGCGCGCGACGCGCGCCAGGCCGAGCAGGTGGAGCAGTTCCTGGGCGGGTTCCACCCGCTCTGAGGCGCCGCCGCGCCGCAGCGAATCACAGGTGCCGGGGGGGCGATGCGCCGCCCCGCATGTTGCAGTCATAGGAGAGTTGAAATGCGTTGGGAAGTCTGGTTGGCCTATTTCGCCGCGTGCTGGGTGATCGCGGTGTCGCCGGGGTCGGGTGCGGTGCTGTCGATGAGCCATGGCCTGTCATACGGGCTGCGCCGGACCACCACCACCATCTTCGGCCTGCAAGCCGGGCTGGTGATCGTGCTGCTGGTGGCCGGCGGCGGGCTGGGCGCGCTGCTGCTGGCCTCCGAGCAGGCCTTCATGGTGGTCAAGACCATCGGCGCGCTGTACCTGATCTATCTCGGCATCCAGCAATGGCGTGCCCGCGTGGAAGCGGATGCGGCGCAGGACGGCGGCCCGGTGCGCGTGGCCGTGATGAGCCGGCGCCGCCGTTTTGCGACGGGCTTGCTGACCAACGTGACCAACCCCAAGGGCATCATCTTCATGGTCGCGGTGCTGCCGCAGTTCATCGACCCGAACCGGCCGCTGGCGCTGCAGCTGGCGATCCTGGCGGCCACCATGTGCTGCGTCGACCTGGTGGTGATGCATGGCTACGCGCTGCTGGCGTCGCGCATGCAGGGGCTGTTCCGCAATGCCCGCGCGGTGCTGTGGCAGAACCGGTTTTTCGGCAGCGTGCTGATGGCGGTGGGCGCGGCGCTGTTCTTCGTGCGCCGCCAGCACGCCTGAGCGGCGCGGCATCCGCACTGGCGCGCGCTCGCGGGGTTTGCTTCAATGAGGAAGTAAGCCCGCCACGGAGTCCCCGCATGCCTGCCTCGCTGAACCCGATCGCCGGTGCGCGCCTGCAGCCGCGCCATACCGTGCCCCCGGTGGAAGAGCCCGCGCCGCCGGGCGTGCCGCCCGATGTGCCGCTGTCGCCCGAGGACGACCCGCCCCCGCCGCCGGTGGAACCACCAGTGGCCGGCGCCGCCGGGCGCTACTGCTTCAGTTCGTAGAAGTCGTTCAGGCAGTACGCGTCGGTCAGCTCGACCGGCTTGTCGCCATGGGTGTAGCCAGTGCGGCGGATATGCAGCAGCGGCTCGCCCGGCTCGATCCCCAGGCGCGCGGCCAGTTCCGCCGTGGCGACCACCGCGCGCAGCGTCTCGGTGACGCGCAGCACCGGCTTGCCGATCCGCTCCAGGAAGGCGTAGAGCGATTCGCCGATGGCGCTGGCATCGGGCACCACGGCCAGCGCCAGCGTGGTCACGTCCATCCAGTAGATCTGTCCATCGGCCTTGCGCAGCCGCGTCAGCCGGACGATCTCGTCGCCCTCGGCCAGGGCCAGTTCCGCGCTTTCCTGCGCGGTGGCGCGGCGGCGCTCGAACCCCACCAGCTCGCTCGCCGGCGTCATGCCGCGCCGGCGCGCCAGCTCGCTGAAGTTGTCCAGCCGCGCCGGCCTGGGCTCGGCGCGCGGGGCGATGAAGGTGCCCGCGCCGCGGTTGCGCGTAATGGTGCCTTCCTCGGCCAGCACCTGCAGCGCGTGCCGCGCGGTGACACGCGAAATCCCCAGCGAATCGACCAGCGTGCGTTCCGACGGCAGCGCATCCCCCGCCCGCCATTGCCCCGCCTGGATGGCCGCGGTGAGCTTGCGCGCTACCTGCAGGTAGATCGGCGTGGCGTCGGCCTCGTCGGGCCGCAGCGCCTGCAGCCTTTGATCCATGCGACTCCTCATGGGTACCAGGGCCTGATGTCGGTGATACCACTTTAGGACATTTAATCGCCCTGCGGGGGAGTGGAGTGCAGGGGGTGACGCCCATGCCATGCGCACGGTATCCGTCAATTGGTACTGCATAGCCCGGGCATGCCCGGACGGCATTGCGGCAGGGCACTTGGCTACGGAACCCTTTGCGGTTTGCGCTTTTTTGTGGGCCACCGAACTTTCGTCCCACGCCTGCCTGTGATACTGCCGCAGCACCGTCGTTGAATACCAGTTCAATGCATCTTGGTCGAAGTGGCTCGAACCGGTATCCCCGTTTTGGCGTGAATCGTTCATCGTTACGCTGACCGGGCAGGACTCCGGTGCTCCGTCCGCTTGCGATGGCACGGATGATGCGGATGGTCCGATGGCGTTTGCCGCTGTGCCGGCCGGCCAGCCGCAATAGCCGCGCAACGTGACCGAGACATGCTGGTCCGGCAGACTGCACGAACAACGCAAACAATGCCGGCTTGCCCCGCCCCCGGCCAACCTCATCCGCCCCATCGGCACGCAAGGAGCCCGTCATGCCAACCTCCCGCACCGTCTCCGCCTTCGGCACGGCCGACGCCCGGCCGCTCGACCTCGTCATCTTCGGCGGCGCCGGCGACCTGTCGGCGCGCAAGCTGCTGCCCTCGCTCTACATGTGCCACCGCGACGGCAACCTGCCCGACGGCACCCGCATCCTCGGCGTGGGCCGGCACCGCTGGGACCGCGAGGCCTTTGTCAATTTTGCCGACGAAAGCGCACAACCGTTTGTCGATGCGCGCTATATCGAGGCCGCCAAATGGCAGGCCTTCCTGCAGCGGCTGGATTTCGTCCATCTCGACGCCGCGCAGGCGGCGGACTACCCGGCGCTGGCCGCGCAACTGCGCAACGATGCGCTGCGGATCTACTACATGGCGATGCCCCCCGGGCTGTTCGCCGCCACCTGCGACAACCTCGCCAGCCACGGACTGATTGCCGACGACACCCGGCTGGTGCTGGAAAAACCGCTGGGCGTGGACCTGGCGTCAGCGATCGACATCGGCGAGGTGGTCAGCCGCTATTTCAGCGAGGACCGCACCTACCGCATCGACCACTACCTGGGCAAGGAGACGGTGCAGAACCTGATGGCGCTGCGCTTCGGCAATTCGATCTTCGAGCCGCTGTGGCGCACGCCGTTCGTGCGCAGCGTGCAGATCACCGTGGCCGAGACCGTGGGCGTGGGCACGCGCGGCGGCTTCTACGACGAGGCCGGGGCCATGCGCGACATGGTGCAGAACCACCTGCTGCAGCTGGTCAGCATCCTGGCGATGGAGCCGCCCGCGTCGCTCAACTCCGACGCGGTGCGCGATGAAAAGCTCAAGGTGCTGCGCTCGCTGCGGCCGATGTCGCCCGAGGACGTGCGCCGCAATACCGTGCGCGGCCAGTACACCGCGGGTGCCATCGGCGGCGAGCTGGTGCGCGGCTACTTGCAGGAAGACGGGATTCCGCCCGACAGCCGCACCGAGACCTTTGTCGCGATGCGGGCCGAGCTTGGCACCTGGCGCTGGAACCAGGTGCCGTTCTACCTGCGCACCGGCAAGCGCATGCAGGAGCGCGTGACCGAGGTGGTGATCCACTTCGCCGAGGTGCCGCACTCCATCTTCGACCCGGGCAGCACGCTGCAGCCCAACCGCATGGTGATCCGGCTGCAGCCGGAAGAATCGGTGCGGCTGACGCTGATGGTGAAGCAGCCGGGCGAGGGCATGAAGCTCAAGCCGCTGAGCCTGGCGCTGAACCTCGACTCGGCCTTCACCACGCGCCGCGCAGAAGCCTACGAGCGCCTGCTGCTCGACGTCATCCGCGGCCGGCTGGCGCTGTTCGTGCGGCGCGACGAACTGCAGGCCGCATGGACCTGGGTCGATCCGATCCTGGAGGCCTGGCGCGCGCAGGACGAGGGCCCGCGCCCCTATACCGCCGGCACCTGGGGGCCGGCGGCATCGTCGGCGTTCATGGCGCGCGAGGGCGTGCAGTGGTCGGAAGAGGCCTGAGGCACAGCGCCCGCGCCGTCCTGCCTCAGGTGCCGCCCGCGGCCTGATCGTCGATTTCGGCGAGCAGATGGCGCAGCACGCGTGTTGCCGCGCTGCTGTCGTCGGCATCCATCCCGGCCGTGAGCGCGTGCAGCCGCGCCACACGCTCGTCCAGGGCGCGGTCGATCAGGTCCTTGCCGGCCGGTGTCAGCTCCACTTCCAGGCGGCGCCGGTCGTTGGGGTCGCGCAGGCGGCGCACCAACCCTTTTTCTTCCAGCCGGTCCAGCAGCACCGTCATGGTGCCCGTGGTCAGGATCGCGATCCGGCTCAGGTCTGACGGCGACGCGGTTTGAGGATAGCGGCGGCGCAGCGCCGCCAGCACCTGGAATTGCCCGGCCGAGATGCCGTGCGCCTGCGACAGGCGGCCGAGCTCCCGCTCCAGGATGCCGCCGAGGCGTATCACGCGGATCAGCAGGTCCGCGTGCTCCAACTGCAGATCCGGGCGCGCCGTGCGCCACTCGGCAAGAAACTGGTCGACGTAGTCATAAGTAGTCATGCGGCCATTCTACTTGAGTCCAAATCATTCGACAAAAAATAACTTGAATTCAAGTTACTTGAGATATAGCATTCGAGCCATCACGAATCGGGAGGCGCTGGACGCCACCGCAACGAACGGGGACAACAACGATGTCTGGTGGTTTTTCAGGGGTGCACACGCACGACGGGTCTGCCGCAAGCCACCCGGCGCGGTGCGAGGAAGGTGGGGCGGGTTGCCCGCGCGCGGTGCGCGAGGCGTTCGATGCGGCTTGCAGCCGCTACGCGGACCGGCCGTTCCTTCATATCCCGCAGCAAGCTGCCGCCGCGTATGGGAATCAGCCGGTGGAGTGGACCTATGGCCACGCCGGCCAGCGCATCCGGGAACTGGAAGCCGCGCTGCGCCATGCCGGGCTGGCCCGTGGGCAGCGCGTGGCGCTGCTGCTCGACAACCGCGCTGAATTCTTCCTGTGGTGGCTGGCCCTCAACGGCATCGGCGCTTCGGTGGTGCCGCTGAACGCGGAGAGCAGCGCGGCCGAGCTTGCGCATGTGCTGCGCGACAGCGGCGCCGCGCTGGTGCTGGCGCTGGCAGAGCGCTGGCAGGCGCTCGCGCCGGCACTGGCCGCCACCGGCCTGGCGCTGCCGCCGGTGTACAGCGTCGATGGCGGGGCGGCGGCGCTGCCAGCGCCGCGGGGCGGCCGCACTGCGGCCGACGACGAGTGCGCGCTGGTTTATACGTCGGGCAGCACCGGCCTGCCCAAGGGCTGCATGCTGTCGAACGCCTACATGCTGGCGTTCGGCCGCTGGTATATCTCGCTGGGCGGGCTGTGCGCGCTCGCGCCCGGCGCCGAGCGCCTGATCACGCCGCTGCCGCTGGTGCACATGAATGCGCTGGCGTGTTCGTCGATGGCGATGATCCTCAGCGGCGGCTGCATCGTGCAGCTGGACCGCTTCCATCCCAATACGTGGTGGCAAACCGTCGCGCAGAGCGGCGCCACCATCGTGCATTACCTCGGCGTGATGCCGGCCATGCTGCTGCAACTGCCGCCGCAGCCGGGCGACCAGGCGCATGCGGTGCGATTCGGCTTCGGCGCCGGCGCGCACCCGAAGCACCAGGCCGCATTCGAAGCCCGCTTCGGTTTCCCGCTGGTCGAATCTTGGTCGATGACGGAAGTCGGGGCGGGCGCGGCGGTGGCGGCCAATGTCGAGCCGCGGCATCCGGGCCTGCGCTGCTTCGGCCGGCCCGCGCCCCATATGGAATACCGCATCGTCGACGAGCACGGCAGCGACGTGCTGCCGGGCGCAGCCGGAGAGCTGCAGGTGCGCGCCGCCGGCAGCGATCCGCGCGCCGGCTTCTTCTCGGGCTATGCCAACCAGCCGGAGCTGACCGAAGCCGCATGGGCGGGCGGCTATTTCCATACCGGCGACATCGTCCGGCAGGGCCGCGACGGTTCGCTGTACTTCGTCGACCGCAAGAAAAGCATCATCCGCCGCAGCGGCGAGAACATCGCCTCGCTGGAAGTGGAGGCAGTGCTCAACCAGCTGCCCATGGTGCACCAGGTGGGCGTGGGTCCGGTCGACGACGAAATCCGGGGCGAGGAAGTCATGGCCTGCATCGAGCTCGCCCCCGGGCATGCACCCGCGCATGCGCTGGCGCTGGAAATCTTTGCGGCAGCGGCGCAGCGGCTGCCGTACTTCAAGCTGCCCGGCTATATCGCCTTCGTGAGCGAGCTGCCGCTGACCGCCTCGCACAAGCTGCAGCGCGGCGCGCTCAAGGAAACCATGCGCGCCCTCGTCAGCGAGCAGGCGGTGTTCGACCTGCGCGCGATGAAGAAGCGTTCCGTGTCCGGCGCCGCCGGGCGCGGCTGACGCGGCATGCCGGGGGAAATCCATGCATAACACCTGCGATCATGCCGCGACGGACGACGATGTGGTGCTCGCCGTGCCGGTCACCACGGCCTACACGCGCTACAGCACCGAGCCGGCCGACTGGTACGTGGCGCAATGCCTGCGCGAGCTGCTGGCGCGCGCAGGCCTGCGCAAGGACAGCGTCGATGGCCTGGCGGTATCCAGCTTCACGCTGCCGCCGGACCCGGTGGCCAGCCTGTCCCGCTCGCTCGGCCTGTCCTTGCGCTGGCTGGAATCGGTGCCGTTCGGCGGCGCCAGCGGCGTGATCGCGCTGCGCCGCGCCGCGCGCGCGGTGCAGGCCGGCGACGCCGACGTGGTCGCCTGCATCGGTGCCGACGCCAATCCGCAAGGCGGCTTTGCCGGGCTGGCGAGCCGCTTCTCGTGGGCGGCCATCGACGCCATCCACCCGTACGGCGCGGCAGGGCCAGGCATGCCGTTCGCGCATCTGACGCGGCGCTACATGGATGCCACCGGCGCCACCCGCGCAGACTTCGGCCGCCTGTGCGTGAGCCAGCGCCAGAACGCCAGCGCCGTACCGCATGCCCTGCTGGGCACCGCGATCACGCTGGACGACTACCTGCACGCGCGGCCGATCGCAGAGCCCTTGCACAAGCTCGACCTGGTGATGCCGTGCGCGGGCGCCGAAGGTTTCCTGGTGATGTCGCGCGGCAGGGCACGCCGTCTGGGCCTGGCGCACGCGCACCTGCGCGCGGTGGTGGAGCGCCACAACGCCTATGCCGACGACGACGCCATCCTGCGCGGCGGCTGGGCGCTCGAGCAGGCGCGGCTGTACCGGCAGGCCGGCGCGACGCCGCAAGACATCGACGTGCTGGCCACCTATGACGATTACCCCGCCGTGGTGTTCCTGCAGCTGGAAGGGCTCGGCTTTTGCCAGCCTGGCACCGCCGCGGCTTTTATACAGGCGCATGACCTGGGCTTTCGCGGCGATTTCCCGCACAACACCAGCGGCGGGCAGCTCGGCTGCGGCCAGGCCGGCGCGGCCGGCGGCTACCTGGGTCTGGTCGAGGTGCTGCGCCAGGTCACCGGGCAGGCCGGCGCCAACCAGGTGCCGGGCGCACGGCTCGGGCTTGCCAGCGGCTATGGCATGGCCGTGTACGACCGCTGCCTGGCGACCGGCGCCGCCATCATCGAAGGAGTCCCGGCATGAGCGCCCATTCTCCCGCCTGGCAGGCGCTGGCCGCGGCGACGCCGTCCAACGGCCTGGCGCTGCCGCATTGCGCGGCCTGCGGCCACCGCTTCTATCCGCCGCAGCGGTACTGCCCGCGGTGCCTGCACGGCGATATCGAACACTTGCCCGACGGCGGCGCCGGCGTGGTGCTGTCGGTGGCGGTGCTGCACTACACGCTCGAGCCGCGCTTCGCGGACCGGCTGCCGGTGCACGTGGCCGCGGTGCGGCTGGATGCCGGCGTGACGCTGTTCGCGCTCGCCGACACCATGCTGGCCGCCGGCACGCGCGTGACGGTATGGCTGGACCGAGACCATGCACATCCCGATGGCGTGCTGCGCGCCCGCTGCCTCCCCATGGACCAGGACGGAGACCACGCATGAGCCCGCGCACCCAACAAGGTTTGCGTTTTGCGGGGCGCACCGCGCTGGTGACCGGCGGCAACGCCGGCATCGGGCTGGCAATCAGCCATGCACTGCTGAAACAGGGGGCCCGCGTGATCGCGGCGGGCCTCGCGCCGGCGGAGACGGCGCACCCGTTGCTGACCAGTGTCGTGACCGACCTGTCCACGTCCGACGGCGTTGCGGCGCTGGTGGCCGCGGTTGCGCACGAGCCCCGCATCGACATCCTCGTCAACAACGCCGGCGTGGTGCGCAACACCGCGCTGGCCGACGTCGGCAATGCCGAATTCGACCTGATGATGAACCTGCATGCGCGCTGTGCCATGCAACTGGCGCAGGCATGCCTGCCGCGGATGCAGGCGCGGCACTTCGGCCGCATCGTCAACGTGGCCTCGCGCGCCATCGTCGGCCTGGCCGGACGCACGGCCTACGGCGCCAGCAAGGCGGCGCTGGCGGCAATGACGCGCACCTGGGCGCTGGAGCTGGGGCCGTGGGGCATCACGGTCAATACCGTGTCCCCCGGCCCGACCGTCACCGGCATGCTGATCAGCGATTTTCCCGAGGACGGCGAGCGCGCCCGCGCGCTGGCCGCCTCGCTGCCGGCGCGGCGCCTGGGCCTGCCCGAAGACGTGGCCCACGCCGCGCTGTTTTTCGCCGACCCGGCCAGCAGCTGGATCACCGGCCAGAACCTCTTTGTCTGCGGCGGCGGCAGCCTGGCCGCGTCGCTGGCCTTGTAAGCGCCGTCACCGGCGCCTGCCACGCAATACAACCAGAACGATCGGAGATAACACGATGAACCCGTCCTGTCCTCAACCGGCGCTGCCGGGCATTCCACCGCTCGAGGAGGTGCTGCTGCAAAGCGCCGACATGCCCTGGCGTCCCAAGTCCCTGCCCGGCCTCTACGAAAAGATGCTGTGGCGCGACGAGGCAACCGGCGCTTCGATTGCGCTGATCCGCTTCGATAAGGGGGTGTCGATCCCCGAGCCCCATTCGCACGCGTCGAACCAGTTCATGTTCTGCCTGCAGGGCCGCTACGAATACACCGCAACCCAGGTGGTGCTGACGCCCGGATGCTTCTACTGGAATCCGAAGGGCAACGTCCACGGCCCCACGCTGGCGCATGAGGACACCATCGTGGTCGAGATCTACGACGGTCCGCACTATCCGCAGAAACCGAGCTGGTACACCGATGAACGCGATGCCCACTGACTTCACCGGCGGCGACGCGCATCGCCATCGCACGCACTGCGAAGTCGACGCGGGCGCGCTCAGCGCGGCCGTGAGTGCCATCTTCGCGCGGCTTGGCGTGGCCGATGCGGACGCGGTGCGCGTGGCCGATGCGCTGGTCGACGCCGACCTCGAAGGCATTCCGTCGCACGGCGTGATGCTGGTGCCCATGTATGTGCAGCGGTTGCGCAGCGGTTCGGTGACGCCGGCCGCGCACGCCGCCGTGGTTAGCGACCGGGGTGGCTGCGTGGTGCTGGACGCTGCCAACATGCTCGGGCAGCTGTCGGCCTTGCAGGCGGTGGCGCTGGCGCGCGACCGGGCGCGCGCGCACGGCATCGGTGCCGTGGCGGTGCGCAACGCCTTCCACTTCGGCGCGGCAGGACTGTATGCGCGCGCGCTCGCCCGGGACGGCTGCGTCGGCATCGTGATGTCGAATACGCGCCCGCTGATGCCCGCTCCGGGCGGCGCGCAGAGCGTGGTCGGCAACAACCCGCTGGCGATCGCGCTGCCGGGCGCAGACCCGATTCCGATCGAGCTCGACATGGCCATGAGCGCGAGCGCGATGGGCAAGATCCGGCTGGCCGCGACCCGGGGGCTCGAGCTGCCGCCGGGCTGGGCCACCGATGCGCAGGGCAATCCCACCACCGACGCCGTGGCCGCGCTGAGCGGCATGCTGCTGCCGGCCGCGGGCGCGAAGGGCTTCGGCCTGGCCTTCATGGTCGACCTGCTGTGCGGCGGCTTGTCCGGCGGCGGCACCGGTGCGGCGGTGCGCCCGCTCTATGGCGACAGCGCCGTTCCGTACAACTGCGCGCACTTCTTCCTTGCACTCGACGTGGCGCATTTCCGCGACCCGGCCGCGTTCGCGCGCAATGCCAGCGCCGCCGCCGCCGCGGTACGCGGCTCAGACCACGCGCCCGGGGTCGAGCGCGTCTATAGCCCCGGCGAACTGGGCTGGGCCACGCGCTGCCGGCAGGGCAGCCGCTGCAGCATCGAACGGGTGGTGCTGGCCGAAATCGTCAGCGTGGCGCGCGCACTTGCGGCGCCGGTTCCGTCATCCATTGCCAACCTTACCGATTCACAACCATGAAGACCCAGATCCATTCCGACGCCCTGCGCCAGCCCAACGGCCACTTCTCGCAAGCGACAGCCATCGAGGCACGCGGCCGGCTGGTGTTCATTTCGGGCATGACCGCGCGCCGGCCCGACGGCAGCATCGCCGGCATCGGCGACATCGAGGCGCAGACGCGGCAGGTCTGCGAAAACCTGAAGGCCGCGGCCGAAGCCGCCGGCGGCACGCTCGACGACATCTGCCGCGTCGACGTCTATGTGCGCAACATCGAGAACTTCGACCGCATCCACAAGGTCCGGCGCGAATACTTCCGCGCGCCGCTGCCGGCTTCGACCATGGTCGAAGTCAGCAAGCTGGTGTCGCCGGACTACCTGATCGAGATCAGCGCCGTGGCCGTCCTGCCGGACGCCTGAGCCCACCCTTATCCGTACCGGAACTCAATCATGCGATTCGCAAGTTTTACCTGCGACGGCCAGGCCCGCATCGGCGTGGTCGAAGGCGAGGAAGTCGCGCTGCTGCCGCTGGCGCTGGGCGACCTGCGCGACGTGATCGCGGGCGGCGACGCCGCGCTGCAGGCGGTGGCCGCGGCGCAGCGTGCCGGCAAGCTGCCGCGCCTGGCGCTGGACCGCCTGCGGCTGCTGCCGCCGCTGCAGCGGTTGCGGCGCGACGTGCTCTGCGTCGGCTGGAACTACTGGGACCACTTCGACGAAGGCAAGGGCAAGCGCGAGGGCCAGGACGTGCCGCGCCCGCAGGCGCCGACGTTCTTCACCAAGAGCCCCGACACCGTGATCGGGCCGCGCGACGATATCGCCTTCGATGCGCGCATCTCGGCCAAATGGGACTACGAGGCCGAGCTGGCGCTGGTGATCGGCACCGACGGACGCAGCATCCGCGCCGACAGCGCGATGCGGCATGTGTGGGGCTATTGCCTGGCCAACGACGTCTCGCAGCGCGACCTGCAGCGGCGCCATGGCGGCCAGTGGCTCAAGGGCAAGAGCATCGACGGCACCATGCCGCTGGGCCCGTTCCTGGTCACCGCCGACGAGCTCGACCCCGAGTCGGTACGGCTGCAGTGCCTGGTCAACGGCGAGCTGATGCAGGACGCGTCGGTGGCGCAGATGGCCTTCCCGATCCCGGAGCTGATTGCCGAGCTGTCCTTCGGCATGACCCTGCAGGCCGGCGACCTGGTCATCACCGGCACCCCGGCGGGCGTCGGCAATGCGCGCGAGCCGCAGGTGTTCCTGCGCGCTGGCGACACCGTCACCGTGCGCGGCACCGGACTGGGCCAGCTGGTGAACCGGCTGGTCGACACCGACCTGTACCACCAGTCGAGCGTCCCCGCGATGACCGGCAACGACACGGGAGGCGCCCATGCAGGCAATCTTTGATGCGGCCGGCGATGTGATCGTGATCACCGGCGGCGCCAACGGCATCGGCGCCGAGCTGGCACGCCGCTGCGCGCAGGCCGGCGCCACCGTGGTGGTGTGCGATGTCGACGAGCACGCCGCCGCGCAATTGCTGGCTGGCGAGCCGCGGCTGCGCTTCTGCCGGCTCGATGTCAGCGACCGCGACGCGGTGATGCGGGCGATGCAGTCGATCGAGGCCGAGCATGGCCGCATCGACGGGCTGGTGTGCGCCGCCGCGGTGCAGCCGCGCCGGGAAGTCCACGCGACCGAGCCGCAGGCGTGGCAGCAGGCACTGGCGATCAACCTGAACGGCGTGGTGTGGTGCTACTAGGCCGTGGTGCCGGGCATGATCCGGCGCCGGCGCGGCAGCGTGGTGGCGTTCTCGTCGGGACTGGCCCACAGCGGCTGGCCGCAGGCCGCGGCCTATGCCTCGAGCAAGGCCGCGCTGGGGGCCTTCGTCAGGAGCGCCGCCAAGGAGGTGGCGCAGCACCGCGTGCGCGTGAACCTGATCGCGCCGGGCGTGATCGACACGGCGCAGTACCGCAACGCCAACGCCGGCAGCGACGACGCGCACTGGGCCAACACCCTGGGCGTGGGCCGGGCCGAAGACGTGGTGGGCCCGCTGATGTTCCTGCTGTCGGATGCCGCCACCATGACCGCGTCGCTGCTGAGCCGCGACCATGCCTATCCCGCCAGCGCGCCCGCTGCCGCCACCAAGGACACCCCATGACCCCCGGCATGAAGCCCGTATTGATCGTGGGCGCGGGGCCGGTCGGGCTGACCACCGCGCTCGGCCTGGCGTACTACGGCATTCCGTTCCAGATCTTCGAGGAGGACGGCAGCCTGTCGCTGGACACCAAGGCCGGCACGCTGCTGACGCGCACGCTGGAAGCGTTCCGCCGCTATGGCGTGGCCGACGACGTGCTGGCGCGCGCGCTGCGCGTCGAAGAGATCGGCGAGATCGAGCGCGAAGCCAACCTGGCGCGCCAGTCGGTGCGCACCGCGGTGCTGCGCGACGAAACCCGCTATCCGTTCGTGGTCAACCTGCCGCAGCACCACCTAGAGCCGATCCTGCGCGCGGCGGTGGAGCGCGTGCCGCAGGGCAGCCTGCATATGCAGCACCGCCTCGAGTCATTCAGTTCCGGCCCGGACGGCGTGGTGGTCCAGCTGGATACGCCGGCAGGTCCGCGCAGCGTCGAGGGCAGCTACCTGCTGGCGTGCGACGGCGGCCGCAGCACCGTGCGCGCGCAATGCGGCGTGCCGGTCGACGGCATGTCGCTCGATGTGCGCTACATGCTGGTCGACCTGAAGCTCGACCTCGACGTGGCCAACCCGCGCGACTATCCGTACCTGGCGTATTTCTCGGATGCGCAGGAGTGGATGATCCTGGTGCGGCAGCCGCATTGCTGGCGCTTCCTGTATCCGCTGGCCAAGGATGCCGACGAGCCCGGCGACGAGGAACTGCGCGCCAAGGTGCTGCGCTTTATCGGCAAGGTCGACAAGGTGGAGCTGCTCGGCCGCGTGACCTACCGCGTGCATCACCGCATCGCGCGCCAGTGGCGGCGCGAGCGCGTGTTCCTGATGGGCGATGCCGCGCACCTGATCACGCCGATGTGGGCGCTCGGGCTGAATACCGGCGTGCTCGATGCCATCAGCCTGCCATGGCGGCTGGCGTGGGTGCTGCGCGGCTGGGCCGACAGCAGCCTGCTCGACGGCTACGAGCGCGAGCAGCGCCCGGTGGCGACCGAAGGCGCCGGCGAGATGGCCGAGGCCGCGCGCCACCACATGGCCATGCAAGGCGGCGCCAATGCGCCCACGGCGCTGCAGGACTGGGGCAATGCCTGCACCCGCACGCTGCTGGGCGTGCGCTTGGACATCGACGGCAGCGGCGACTGGTCGATGATCCGCGCCGAAGCCGAGCCGCCACCGCTGCGCGTGGGCGAGCGCATTCCGGATTTCCTGCTGCACGGCCCGGCGGGACGGCCGCTGCGGCTCCATGACCTGGTCGACGGCAACTTCCTCGCGCTGTATTTCGCCGACGTGCGCCGCCAGCCCGAGATCCCGCACAACACCTCGCCGGCGCTGCGGCATTTCGTGGTGTCGCGCTGGGATGCGCCGCTCGATTCCGGGCTGCGCGAGCGCGCGCTGCTCGACGTCGGCAACCAGTTGCGCGAACGCCTGGGCGTGCCCGACGGCACGCTGGTGCTGGTCCGTCCCGACGACCACGTTGCCGCGATCGTGCCGATCGCGCCGCGGCGCGCCGAAGACCTGTATGCAGCCATCGTCGGCGCGCCCGCGCCGCAAGGGAGCCCCCAATGATCGCCGGACCCAAAGTGCTGGGCCTGAACGGCTTCGGCCTGGAAGTGCCCGACCTGGCCGCCGCCAGGACTTTCTATGAAACCTTCGGCCTCGAAGTCGCGGCGCAGCCCGGGCCGGACCAGCCGTCGGGCGCGCTGCGCCTGCGCTCGCCGGGCCGCAGCAACGACGAGCTGGTGCTGGTGCCGGGCAGCGCCAAGCGCCTGCATCACCTGTCGTTCTATTTCGACCCGCTGCAACGCGACGCCTTTGCCGACCGGCTGGGCCGCGCCGGCCTCGCGGTGCGGGACCAGCCGCCGCCGGGCGGCGGCCGCGACGGCTTGTGGTTCCAGGACCCGTGGGGCACATGGATCCACCTGTGCCCGCAGCTTCCGGCCTCGACGCGCCGCCGCGAAGGCGGCCCGGGCGATGCCGGCTGGGCCGCGCGCGTCGACGTTGCCGCCTGGCAGGCGCTGGAGGCGCCGCGGCCGCCGCGCAAGCTTGGCCACGTGCTGATCTTCACGCCGCAGCTGGCCGAGGCCGAGCGCTTCCTGTGCGACGTGCTGGGCCTGCGCGTGGCCGACCGCGCGGTCGGCAAGGTCAGCTTCCTCGCCGCCGGCGAGGGGGTGATCGACCATCACTGCTTCGGCCTGGTCCACAGCACGCACCGCGGCTTCCAGCATGCCAGCTTCCAGGTCGGCGGCATCGACGATATCGGCCTGGGCGCGTGGCGCATGCGCGAGGCCGGCTACCGGGACAGCTTCGGCCCGGGGCGCCATGCGCTGGCGTCGAACCTGTTCCAGTATGTGCGCGATCCATGGGGCAGCTGGGTCGAGTACTACGCCGACATGGACAAGATCAGCGAGCGCTGGGTCAGCCGCGACTGGTCGGTGCTGCCCTATATCTGGGGGCCGGAATGGTCGCCGGAATTCTGGGGCGGCGAGATGAATGCCAACCTCGAGCCCCGCTAAGCCATGGAACCGATCCAATCCGAGGCCGGCGCCGCGTCCGCGATCGCACTGGACGTGCATGCACACCTGGTGCCGGTGGACACCGCGGCACTGCGGCGGCTCGACGGCGTCTGGTGGCGCGAGGCCGACGGCGTGCTGGTGATCGACGGCCAGCCGCTCCGGCAGTCAGACCTGTACCACCCCGGGCGCCTGCTGGCCTGGATGGCAGCGCAGGGCGTGCAGCGCGCGCTGGTGTCGGTGCCGCCGCCGCTGTACCGCCAGCAGCTGGACGCGCCGGCGGCGCGTGAGTGGGCGCGCTACCTGAACGACGGGCTGATGGTGCTGGCCTCGCGCCATCGCGAGCGGCTCGGCGCGCTGCTGCACCTGCCGATCGAGCATGCCGCGCTCGCGCATGCGCTTGCCGACAGCTATGACGGGGCACCGTGCGCGGGGTTTGCGCTGGCGGCCGGCGGCAACCCGGCGCTCGACTACGGCGATCCCGCGCATCGGCCGCTATGGGAGCTGCTGGACCGGCGCGGCGCCTTCGTTTTCCTGCACCCGGGCCGCTGCGGCGATGGCCGGCTGGCGCGCGCCTACCTGGACAACCTGCTCGGCAACCCCTACGAAACCGCGCTGGCGGCCACCCAACTGGTGCTGGCCGATGTGCCGCGGCAGTACCCGCGCATCCGTTTTTGCCTGGCGCATGCCGGCGGCCTGTTCCCCGCGGCATGCGGGCGGCTGCAGCGCGGCTTCGACACCGGCCGGCCCGGGGTGCCTGCCGGGATCGAACCGCCATTGCAGGCGGCAAGGCGGTTCTACGCCGATTGCATTGCACACCACCCGGCCGGATTGCGGCTGGCCGCGGAGGTGTTTGGCGCATCGCACCTGTTGTTCGGCTCCGACTGGCCATTCCCGATGGGAATTCCGTCACCCGGCACCGACGGCAGCGCGCGCACCTGGCGGGGCGCCGCCATGCCGCAAGACCACGCAACCACCACAGGCAACACCTGACCAAATTCCAGAAAGGACAAGGGGGAGACAGCATGAGCATGGAAGAGGCAAGCATCACCACCGGCATGCCCGCGGCGGCCGGCACGCAGCAGGCCACGCTGCGCAGGACCATCATCACGTCGATCGTCGGGCAGGCGCTCGAGTGGTATGACTTTTTTCTTTATGGAACGGCCGCGGCGCTGATCTTCGGCAAGCTGTTCTTTCCGCTCGGCACCGATCCGCTGGTTGGCACGCTGGCGGCATTCGGCGGCTTTGCCGTGGGCTTTGTCGCGCGCCCGCTGGGCGGCGTGATCTGCGGCCACCTGGGCGACCGCTACGGGCGCAAGCTGGTGCTGGTGCTGACGCTGGTGGTGATGGGCGTGGCCACCACCGCGATGGGCCTGTTGCCCACTTACCAGCAGATCGGCATCTGGGCGCCGGTGCTGCTGGTGTCGCTGCGCTTCCTGCAGGGCCTGGCGGCCGGCGGCGAATGGAGCGGCAGCATCCTGATCATCAGCGAGAACGCACCACCCGCGCGGCGCGGCTTCCTGTCGGCGTGGAGCCCCAGCGGCGCAACCATCGGCTTCGTGCTGTCGGCGGCGGCGTTCTGGGCGGTGCAGAAGCTGCCTGCCGACGACTTCATGGCGTGGGGCTGGCGCGTGCCCTTCCTGGCAAGCATGGTGCTGGTGGTGGCGGGCTACTACATCCGCAGCCGGATTCCGGAGAGCGCGGAGTTCGTCGCGGCCAGGCGCAGCGGACACGACGTGCGCATGCCGGTGGTGGAAGTGCTGCGCCAGCAGCCGAAGCAGATCCTGATGGTGGTGGGGCTGCGCATGGCCGAAGGCGGCGCGTCCTATATCTTCTTCGCGTTCTCGCTGGCGTACGGCGCCTATCGCGGCATCCCCAACCACGTGATGCTCGAGGGGCTGACCATCTCGATGATGCTCGTCACGGTCACGGCGCTGTGCTACGGGCACCTGTCGGACCGGCTCGGCCGGCGCACGGTCTATATGGCGGGCGCCATCGGGCTGATGTTGGTGGCGTTCCCGTTCTTCTGGCTGATCGATACCCGCGAGCCGTCGCTGGTGCTGCTGGCCTATGTGCTGGCCGACTCGGTGGTGCTGGCCGCGATGGTGGGCGTGCAGCCGAGCTATATGGCGGAGCTGTTCAGGACCGAGGTGCGCTATTCGGGCATGGGCATCGGACGCGAACTGTCCTCGGTGATCGGCGGCGGCATCGCGCCGATGATCGCGACCGCGCTGCTGGCCAGATACCACTCCGGCACGCCGGTGGCGATCTACCTGATCCTGCTGGGGCTGGTCACCGTGATCGCGCTGCTGTTCACGCCGGAAACGCTGCCGCGCGAGGCGCGTGGCGTGGACCGGGCCTGAGCCGATGGAGCCTGCCATGACCACCGTTGCCGCCCGCCTGGAAACGCCGCTGGCGCAGCGCCTGCAGTTCGACGCGCAGCGCGGCGAGGTGCGCGACCAGGACCGCCGCTATCTGCTGATGCGCCCCGACGTGCTGATGGGAACGCTGCGCCTGCTCGATGACGCGACCCGCGCGTGCGTGCTGGCTGCATTCGCCGAGTCCGCGGCGGTGCACGGGCGGCGCAGCATCCTGGCCTACGTTGCCGGCCTGGGGCCGGACGCCGGCGAGGCGCTGCTCGACCTGATCCGCCGCACCTCGCCGGCGCTCGGATGGGGCTGCTGGGACCTGGCACGGCGCGGCAACGGGCTGGTCCTCGCCGTTGCCAACAGCCCGTTCGCCGCCGGCTACGGCCCCGCCGCGCAGCCCGTGTGCGCGCCAATTGCCGGCATGTTCCGCACCATCGCCGAGACCGTGCTGGCCTGCCCGGTGCAAGTCGAGGAAACCGCATGCGCCGCCATGGGCGGGCATGACCCATGCCGCTTCGTGGCCCGGCCGGCCGCGCAAGGAGTCTCACCATGACCGACTACCGCAACGAAGCCGGCGCGATTGCCGCGCTGGTGGAGGAAGACCGCGTGCATCGCGACGTCTACCTGAGCGAGGCGCTGTTCCAGCTCGAACGCGAGCGCCTGTTCCTGCGCAGCTGGAACTACGTTGGCCACGAAAGCCAGGTACCCGATGCGGGCGATTACTACACCACGGATATCGCCGGCCAGCCGCTGATCATGGTGCGCCATGTCGACGGCAGCGTGCGCGTGCTGATGAACCGCTGCGCTCACAAGGGCGCGCGGCTGGTGTGCCAGGTCCGGGGCAATACCGGCAAGTTCTTCCGCTGCCCCTACCATGCCTGGTCCTACCGCACCGACGGCACGCCGCTCGCCGTGCCGCTGAAGCAAGGCTACGAGCACACGCGCCTGCACGCCTGCGAGTCGGGCGCGGGGCTGGTGGCGCCGCGGGTGGCGGTGTACCGAGGCTTTGTCTTTGCCTGCCTGTCCGAACACGGCCCGGGGTTCGACGACTACTTCGGCGCCGTGCTGCGCGCGCTGGACGACCTCGCCGACCGCTCGCCGGAGGGTGCGCTGCAGGTTGCCGGCGGCTGCCTGCGCAGCGTGGTGCGCTGCAACTGGAAGATGTACCTGGAGAACATCAATGACTCCGTGCATCCGGTGTCGACGCACGAATCGGTGTCGGCCACCGCCAGCGCCATCCACGGCGCCCGGCCCGCCGATGCGCCGGCCTCCATGGCGCTGGACCAGCTGCTGCCATTCGGCTCGGGCTACGCCTTCTTCGCCAGCACCGGCGCGCGCGTATTTCCGCATGGCCACAGCGTGCTCGGCACCCAGGCCAGCATTCATTCCGCCTACGCCGTGCCCGAGGCCTACCGGCAGGCGCTGGCGCAGGTCCACGGCGACCAGCGGGCGCAGCACGTGCTGGGCTTTGCGCCGCAGAACGTGGTGCTGTTTCCGTCGCTGGCGTTCAAGGGCTCGCCGCAAACCTTGCGCGTGATCCGGCCGCTGGCGGTGGACCGCACGCTGGTGGAGATCTGGGGGCTGGCGCCCAAGGGCGCGCCGCCGGAACTGCTGCGGCAAACGCTGACGTACAACCGCCTGACCTTCTCGCCGATGTCGGTGGTGGCGCATGACGACGTGCATATCTTCGAGGGCATCCAGGCCTCGCTGGCCGCGCAGGGCAACCCGTGGGTCAGCCTGCATCGCGAGTATCGCGACGACGAGCGCTTGCAGCCGATACAGGATGTAAGCGGCACCAGCGAGTTGCTGATGCGCAACCAGTTTCGCGCGTGGGCCGCGCTGATGCACGCCGGGGATGCCCTGGCGCAAGGCGGAGGCCACGCATGAGCCCCGACCACAAGACCCTGGAACTGGTGGTGGAAGACGTGATCGCATTGACCGACGCGATCACCGAGTTCCGCTTGCGCGACCCCGCCGGCAAGGCCTTGCCGGGCTTTGCCGCGGGCGCGCACCTGCGCGTGCAGGTGGCGCCCGGCGGCACGGCGGCCTGGCGCCATTACTCGCTGGTCAACGGCGACGGGCGTGCCGGGGCCACGGCCGCACCATCCGTCTATCGCATCGCGGTGCGCCGCGACGATGGCGGGCAGGGCGGTTCGCTGTGGATGCACACGCAGGTGAAGGCCGGCAGCCGGCTGGTCACCAGCGCACCGGTCAACGCGTTCGCGCTCGATGAGCGCGCCGAGGACGCGGTACTGATCGCCGGCGGCATCGGCGTGACGCCGATCGTATCGATGGCCGCCGCGCTGACGGCCGCCGGGCGCCGCTACCGCGTCCACTACAGCGCGCGCCATCCGGACCAGCTGGCACTGGTCGATGAACTGATGGCGCTGGCGGGGGGCAACCTGTCGCTATATGCCGACCAGGAGCCGATGCCGGCGCTGGATCTCGCCGCGCTGCTGGACGGCCTGGCGCCGACCCAGCCGATCTATGCCTGCGGCCCCGCCGGCATGATCGACGCGGTGCTGGCGCTGGCTTCGGCGCGCGGCTGGTCGCGCGACGATATCCATTTCGAGCTGTTCTCCGCACCGGCGCCCGGCGCCGCGGACCGCGCCTTCGAGGTCGAGCTGCGCCAGTCCGGGCGGGTGCTGGCGGTGCCTGCCGGGCAGACGATTCTCGACGCGATGCTCGCGGCCGGGCTCGACCCGCTCTACGACTGCAAGCGCGGCGAGTGCGGCGTGTGCCAGGTGCCGGTGCTGGCCGGCGACATCGACCACCGCGACTACTGCCTGTCCGAGGCGCAGCGCTGCGCTGGCGACGTCATGCAGATCTGCGTGTCGCGCGCCAGCAGCGGACGGCTGGTGCTCGATGCATGAACGGGAGGAAAGACCAATGAGCAGATACCGGGACAATGCCGAGGCCTTGCGCAGCCTGGTGCAAGACCGGCAGGTGCACCGCGACGTGTACCTGGACCAGGAAGTGTTCGCGCTGGAGATGGAGCGGCTGTGGGCGCGGGCGTGGGTGTACGTGGGGCACGACAGCCAGGTGCCGGCGGCCGGCGACTACATCACGGCCGATATCGCGGGACAGCCGGTGGTGATGGTGCGCCAGCCCGACGGCACCGTGAAGGTGCTGCGCAACCGCTGCGCGCACAAGGGCGCCAGGCTGGTGTCGCAACCGAGCGGCAACACCGGCCGCTTCTTCCGCTGCCCCTACCACGCATGGACCTACAAGACCGACGGCGCGCTGTTGTCGATCCCGCTGCGGCAGGGCTATGCGGGCACCGGGCTGGAGGCCTGTCCCGCCGGCCAGGGCATGGGCGCGCTGCGCCACGTCGAGAACTACCGCGGCTTTGTCTTCGTGCGGCTGTCCGATGAGGGGCCGGGCTTCCGCGATTATTTTGGCGCGACGTTATCCTCGATCGACAACATGGTCGAGCGTTCTCCCGACGGCGAGCTGAAAATCGCCGGCGGCGTGCTGCGCTATCGCCACGACTGCAACTGGAAGATGTTCGTCGAGAACCTGAACGACACCATGCATCCGATGGTGGCGCACGAGTCATCGGCGGGCACGGCCAAGGAGCTGTGGGCGGACCAGCCCGAGGACGCGCCCAAGCCGATGGCGATCGAGCAGCTGGTGCCGTTCACCTCGGGCTATGCCTTCTCGGACGAGATGGGGGTCAGGGTGCTGGCCAACGGCCACAGCTATACCGGCGTCGGCGCGGTGTCGCTGCATGCCGGCTATGTGGGGCTGCCCGAGTACGAGGCGCGCATGGCGCAGGCGTATGGCGCCGAGCGCGCGGCGCAGATCCTGGCTACGGTGCGGCACAACACCGTGCTCTACCCCAGCCTGACCCTCAAGGGCGCGATCCAGGCGATCCGCGTGGTGCGCCCGCTGGCGGCGGACCAGACCGTGGTCGAGTCGTGGACCTTCCGGCCCAAGGGGGCGCCGGACACGCTGCTGCGGCGCACGCTGATGTACACGCGGCTGATCAACTCGCCGATGTCGGTGGTCGGCCATGACGACCTGCACGCCTACCGGGCGATGCAGCAGGGCCTGCGCGCGGATGGCAATGAGTGGGTGAGCCTGCACCGCAACTTCGACGCGAATGAACTCGGCCAGCACGACACCACTGCCAATGGCACCAGCGAGATCTCGATGCGCAACCAGTTCCGCGCATGGATCCGCTACATGGCGCCGGATTTCAACACGGGAGACGCAACATGAATGCAACCCAGCAAGCCATGCCGCCGGGCCGGGATGACCTGGTCGCGCTGGTCTATGAGGAAGCCAGGCTGATCGACGAGAAGCGCTTCGACCAATGGCTGGCGCTGTTCGCCGATGACGGGCACTACTGGATTCCGCTGGTGCCCGGCCAGCAGGACGGCATCGACCACGCCTCGCTGATGTATGAAGACCGGCTGCTGCTGCAGCTGCGCATCGAGCGCATGCGCAACCCGCGTGCGTTCTCGCTGCAGCCGGAGCCGCGCTGCCTGCACGTGCTGCAGTGTCCCGAGATCGTCGCCATGGCGCACCACGAAAACACCTACCTGACGCGTACTCGCTACATCTATGTGGAGACCGCCGGGGAGATGCAGCAGGTCTACGCCTGCACGGCCGAGCACACGCTGTCGCAGCAGGACGGCCGGCTGAAGATCCGCCAGAAGCGGGTCGACCTGCTGAACTGCGACGCGGCGTTGCCTTCGGTCCAGCTGTTCATGTGATCGCCACGGGCATGCCGCAGCGCGTCGGCTGCTAGCCCACGCGCCGGGCGCCGCTGCCGCGGCGCCGGCATATCAGGGAAGGGAAAAAGGGGGAAGTGCCCGCGCGCCGGGCACGGGGCGCGCTCATGCCTGCGTTGCCGGAAGCGGCAAGCAGTGGGGGGTTCCGTGCGCATAAAAACTACAGGAGACATGGCATGACAAGCAGTGGAAAACGAAAGCTGGCGCGGCTGTGCGCCGGCGCGCTGGGCCTGGCGGGTTCGGCGTACGCGCAGGAAGGGGTCACGCTGTACGGCTTGTTGTCCGTCGGCGTGGCCTACGTCAACAACGAAGGCGGCCACGCCGCCACCAGGATGGTGCCCGGGACCATGCAGAACAACCGCTGGGGGCTGCGCGGCACCGAGGACCTTGGCGGCGGCGCCAAAGGCATCTTCGTGCTGGAAAGCGGCTTTGGCCTTGACGACGGCAAGTCCCAGCAGGGGGGACGGCTGTTCGGCCGCCAGGCCTATGTCGGCCTCAGCCATGACCGCTACGGCACGGTCACGTTCGGGCGCCAGTACGATGCCGTGTTCGACACGCTCGGCGCGATGTCGGCGCCGGTGGCGGCGGGCGGGCTGGCGGCGCATGTGGGGGACAACGACAATGTGTTCGGCAGTTTCCGCCACAACAACGCGGTCAAGTACATCTCGCCGTCGTGGGGCGGCCTGCGCGCGCAAGCGACCTATGCCTTGTCCGATACCGGCCAGTCGGCCAACAACCGTTCATTCAGCCTCGGCACCAGCTACGCGAGCGGCCCGCTGAAGCTGGCCGCGGCCTACATGCAGCTGGACCACCCGGGCCTGCTCGCCAGCAACAACGCCGCCGGCGCGGTGACCGACGACTATGCCGGCGCGCCCTTCGTGCTGTTCCACAGCAGCCCGCTGACGCCGGCGGCCGGCGTGGCACGGCAACGCGTGGGCGGCGTCGCGGCGGGTTACAGCGTTGGTGCGGCCCGCGTCAATGCGATGGTCACGACGGCCCGGTACCGCTACCAGGACGGCACCGCCATGCGGCTGAACAACTACGACGTCAATTTCGGCTACCGCCTGACGCCGGCGCTGGAACTGGGCGCAGCCTATGTCTTCACCGACGGCCACTACACCGGCACGGAAGCCCGGCCCAGATGGCACATGGGCCAGCTCAGCCTCGACTATGCGCTGTCGCGGCGCACGGACGTCTATGTCTATGGCGTCTACCAGCGCGCGCGGTCGGCCAGGGCGGACATCTACCTGTTCGCGCCCTCCAGCAACGGCGGGCAGCTGGTGTTCGTCACGGGCATCCGCCACAAGTTCTGACGGCCATGCCACCGCTGCCGGCGAATCGCCCTAGCCACCCATGCGCAGCGCGCGCCGGTACTGGATCGCCTCGCCCACGTGCGCCGCATTCAGCAGGTCGGCGCCGGCCAGGTCGGCAATGGTGCGCGCCACCTTCAGCACGCGGAAGTACGAGCGCGCCGACCACGCCAGCCGTGTCATCGCGCCGCGCAGCAAGGCTTGCGCCTGCGGGTCCATGGCGCAGTGCTGCTCGATCTCGCGCCCGCCCAGCTCATTGTTGGGCTTGCCCTGCCGCGCCAGTTGCCGCTCGCGCGCGGCCAGCACGCGCGCGCGCACCACGGCGCTGGCTTCGCCGGGCGGGCCGTCGAGCATTTCGCCCTGGTCCTGCGCGGGCACCTCGACCTGCAGGTCGATGCGGTCAAGCATCGGGCCGGAGATGCGCGACTGGTAGCGCCGCACCTGGTCGGGCGTGCAGCGGCACGGGCGGTCGGGGTGGCCGAGGTAGCCGCACGGACAGGGGTTCATCGCCGCCACGAACTGGAAGCAGGCGGGGAAGTCGGCGTGGCCGTTGGCGCGCGCGATGGTGATGCGGCCGGATTCCAGCGGCTCGCGCAGGACTTCCAGCACGCGGCGGTCGAACTCGGGCAGCTCGTCGAGGAACAGCACGCCGTGGTGCGCGAGCGAGATTTCGCCCGGGCGCGGATTGCCGCCGCCGCCGACCATGGCCGGGCCCGACGCGGTGTGGTGCGGGGCCCGGCACGGGCGCAGCCCCCATGCCTCGGCGCGGAAGCCGCCTGGCGTCAGGCTCATCACGGCGGCGGCTTCCAGCGCCTGCTGCAGCGACATTGGCGGCAGCAGGCCGGGCAGGCGCTGGGCCAGCATCGACTTGCCGGTGCCAGGCGGGCCCACCAGCAGCACCGAATGCTGGCCGGCGGCCGCCACCTCCATGGCCCGGCGCGCCTGCGCCTGGCCGCGCACGTCGCGCATGTCGGCGCCGCGCTCCGCGGCGGGGGGCAGCAGGGGCGGCATGGCGCGCGGCAGCCGCGCCTCGGCCAGCGGGCCGAGGTGTTCACACGCCTGGCGCAGCGTGGTGGCGGCGTGCACCGCCAGGTCTTCGATCAGCGCGGCTTCGGCGCCGTTGCCGGCGGCGACGAGGAAGGCGCGCGGCGCCTCGCCCGAGCCGGCGCGGGCGGCGTTGTCGCGCGCCAGCCCCATCGCCATGGCCAGCGCGCCGCGCACCGGGCGCAGTTCGCCCGACAGCGACAGCTCGGCGGCAAATTCGTGCGTGTCCAGCGCGTCGGCCGGGATCTGGCCGCTGGCGGCCAGGATGCCCAGCGCGATGGCCAGGTCGAAGCGGCCGGACTCCTTGGGCAGGTCGGCCGGCGCCAGGTTGACGGTGATGCGACGGTTGGGAAACTCGTAGCCGCTGTTGAGGATGGCGGCGCGCACGCGCTCGCGGCTTTCGCGCACCCCGGTGTCGGCCAGGCCGACGATGGTGAAGGCGGGCAGGCCGTTGGCGAGGTGGGTCTCGACCCGCACCGGCGGCGCGGCGATGCCGGTCAGGGCCCGGCTGCGTAGGACGGCAAGGCTCATGGCGTCGAACCGCACGGAACTGTTAACGAAAAAGGCCGCCAGCACTGGCGGCCTTCATACAGGCGGGATGGCGGCGGAACCGGCGGGCTCACGCGCCCCCGGTCGAGTCCACCGAGCCGGCGCCGGGCGGGATGCCGGCGCGGCGCTCCAGCTCGGCCACGCGGCTTTCCAGTTCCTCCAGGCGGGCGCGGGTGCGCGCCAGCACCTGCGACTGGACGTCGAATTCCTCGCGCGTGACCAGGTCCAGCCGGGCAAAGCCCTGGGTCATCATGCTGCGCACGTTTTTCTCGATATCCCTTGCCGGCGAATTGCGCAGCGCCTCGCTGACCTTGTTCTGCAGGTCGTTGAAGAGGTCGGTCGGTTTCATGGTTTCTCCTTTGCGCACCTGAGTGGTGCCAATCCGGGTGGGCATCTGGCGTATGGCGCGCTTTCGCACAGGAATTGGGCGCCCTGAATGCGGGCGGTTCCTGCGCGCGCGGGCCATATGCAGCCACCGTCAGACCTCGATTATCGCCCCAGCGGCACGCCGGCGAAAGCATCGGCGCCGCGCCGTTCACACCTTTTAACCCGATCTGGCGTTGCTGCGCGGCGGTTTCCAGGCTGCCCGGGCTCCGGTCCACCACGCGTCGCAGCGCACGGACCGCCGCTTTTCATGGGGTGGCACGGCAGTTGCAGTAGTGAGGGCGAGCTGCCTCAAAGCTTTACCGGAATCCAAATAAACGAAATCCGAGCCATCAGGAAAAGGAGAAAAATCCCATGAAGAAGTTGGCCCTTGCAGTCAGCGCGATGGTCCTGGCCAGTGCCGCCGGCGGCGCCCTGGCGCAGAGCACCGACGCCGCGGCCCCGGCTGCCGCGCCGGCCTCGCCGCATACGTTCACGGCCAACGTGTCGCTGGTCACGGATTACCGCTATCGCGGCATCAGCCAGACCAACCTGCGACCGGCCATTCAGGGCGGTTTCGACTACGCGCACGAAAGCGGCTTCTACCTGGGCAACTGGAACTCCAGCATCAGCTGGCTGGAAGACGCCAACCCTGCGGTCTCGGCGCCCGTGGAAATGGACTTCTACGGCGGCTTCAAGAACACCTTCAAGGTGGCCGGCACCGAATTCGCCTATGACCTGGGCGTGCTCGAGTACTACTACCCGGGCGGCTACAACAATCCGCGCCCGTACACCACCGAACTGTATGCGGGGATCGGCTGGGGCCCGGTCATGCTGAAGTACTCGCACTCGGTCACCAACCTGTTCGGCTGGGCCGACAGCAAGAACAGCTACTACGTCGACCTGAGTGCCAACGTGCCGCTGAACTTCTGGGACCTGACGCTGAACGCGCACGTCGGCTACCAGGGCGTGAAGCACAACAGCGATGCCTCGTACACCGACTGGAAGATCGGCCTGACCAAGGACCTGGGCAAGGGCTTTGCGCTGGCGGTCGCCTATGTCGACACCAACGCCAAGGAAGTGGCCTACACCAGCGCCAACCGCGGCCGCTACCTGGGCAAGGCCGCGGCCTGGGCCTCGATCACCAAGACTTTCTAACTCTGACGCAGCCCGGGCGGGCTGATGCCGGTCCGCTCCCAGGAGAATCCTGATGAAACTCATCATCGCAGTCATCAAGCCGTTCAAGCTCGACGAGGTGCGCGAAGCGCTGTCGGACGTGGGCGTGTCCGGCATCACCGTGACCGAAGTGAAAGGCTTTGGCCGCCAGAAGGGCCATACCGAGCTGTACCGCGGCGCCGAATACATCGTCGACTTCCTGCCCAAGGTGAAGATCGAGGTGGCGGTACCAGACGACGTGGTCGAGCGCGCCATCGAGGCGGTCGAGAAATCGGCCCGCACCGGCAAGATCGGCGACGGCAAGATCTTCGTGACCCCGATCGAGCAGGTCATCCGCATCCGCACCGGCGAGACCGGCGGCGATGCCCTGTGACCCAAGACAGCATAGAGACAAAGGTGAATCCCATGAAATCCTGGATCAAGCGATTCCTGGCGGCGGGCGCGATGGCGCTGGCCGTCGGCACCGCCGGCGTCGGCATGTCGAGCCCGGCCGCCGCGCAAGACAAGCCGGCAGCCGAAGCCTCGGCCGCCGCCACTTCCGCGCCGGCCGCTGCAGCGGCTGCGGCAGCCCCGGCTGCGGCGCCCGCTGCCGCCCCTGCAGCAGCGCCCGCCGCGGCCGCGCCGGCGGAAGCCGCCGCTGCGCCGGCTGCGCCCGTGCCCAACAAGGGCGACACTGCCTGGCTGCTGGTCTCGACCGCGTTCGTGATCCTGATGACGCTGCCTGGCCTGGCGCTGTTCTATGGCGGCCTGGTGCGCTCCAAGAACATGTTGTCGGTGCTGATGCAGTGCCTGGTGATCTTCTCGCTGGTGTCGCTGCTGTGGGCCATCTACGGCTACAGCTTCGCCTTCACCGAGGGCAATGCGTTCTTCGGCGGCACGGACCGGCTGTTCATGAAGGGGCTGACGGTCGACGCCGTGGCCGCCACTTTCAGCAAGGGCGTGGTGCTGCCGGAACTGGGCTACTTTGCCTTCCAGTGTGCCTTCGCCTGCATCACCTGCGGCCTGATCATCGGCGCCTTCGCCGAGCGCGCGCGCTTCTCGGCGGTGCTGGTGTTCGTGGTGCTGTGGTTCACCTTCGCCTACCTGCCGATCGCCCACATGGTGTGGTTCTGGCCGGGCCCTGACGCCTACACCGACGCCGCCGCCGGCACCGCCGCAACGGCCAAGGCCGGCTGGCTGTTCCAGAAGGGCGCGCTGGACTTTGCCGGCGGCACCGTGGTGCACATCAATGCCGCGGTGGCCGGGCTGGTGGGTGCCTTCATGTTCGGCAAGCGCATCGGCTTCGGCCGCGAGGCGATCCGTCCGCACAGCCTGACCTTCACCATGGTGGGTGCCTCGCTGCTGTGGTTCGGCTGGTTCGGCTTCAACGCCGGCTCGGCGCTTGAAGCCAACGGCTCGGCCGCGCTGGCCTTCGTCAACACGCTGCTGGCGACCTGCGCCGCGGTGCTGTCGTGGACCTTCGGCGAGTGGATCGGCAAGGGCAAGCCGTCGATGCTGGGCGGCGCCTCGGGTGCGGTCGCCGGCCTGGTGGCGATCACCCCGGCCGCGGGCTTCGTCGGCCCGATGGGCTCGATCGTGATGGGCCTGGTGGCCGGCCTGCTGTGCCTGTGGGGCGTGACCGGACTGAAGCGCATGCTGGGCATGGACGACTCGCTGGACGTGTTCGGCGTGCACGGCGTGGGCGGCATCGTCGGCGCGCTGCTGACCGGCGTGTTCGCCGCGCCCAGCCTGGGCGGCACCGGCATCTACGACTACGTCGCCAACAAGGTGGCCGACGACTATTCGATCGCTGGCCAGCTGTGGGTGCAGTTCGAAGGCGTGCTCACCACCGTGGTGTGGTCCGGCGTGGTGGCCTTCGTCGCCTACAAGCTGGTGGACATGCTGATCGGGCTGCGCGTGCCGGAAGACGAAGAGCGCGAAGGCCTGGATATCACCTCGCACGGCGAGACCGCGTACGAAGGCTGATCGCAAAGGTGTTGTGCTGGAGGGCTGATTGGGAATCTGCTCTCAGGAGTTTTGCCCGGCCGCGTGCCGGGCTTTTTTCTTTGTTGCGTTGACCGGGGTTGCAGACATTTAGCCTGCGGCGATCACGCATGGCGACGCGGACAAGCCCGTCGCGACGCCTGCCCGGATTGCCAGCGAAACCCGCGAAGCCAGTGCTGGCGCGGGCCAGCCGGCAATCCCGCGCGCCGCGCGCGGGCTTTTCGCAAAGTGCTTAACTCCGATCTTAAAAAGCTTCAATTGTCTTTAATGTGCGGCGCACATACATTGCCATTGAGGCAGTTTCCTCCACCTGCAGAACGCTCCCCGTATCTGTCAGGCCATTTAAAAGCGCGGCATCGCCGCGCTTTTTTTTTTGCCCGCACGCCACGCCGGCGCGGCCCTCTTTATTTCGCGCCGCCCATCCCCATATGGTTATCCCTTATGCCAGGCGCTGCATATCCTTATAAAGGGTGTGCCAGCGCCCGGTTGGCCGTTCCTCTACAATCGGGGCGAACGATTAAGACGATCTATAGGATGGATATGGTCCCGCATCTCATCACCGCGCTGAACGGTCCGCTGCTCGAACTGGAAAAGAAGATCCTGGACGCGACCCCGTCCATCGAGCGCTGGTTCAGGCTGGAATGGCAGGAGCATACGCCCCCCTTCTATTGCTCGGTCGATCTGCGCAACGCCGGCTTCAAGCTGGCGCCGGTCGATACCAACCTGTTCCCCGGCGGCTTCAATAACCTGGCCCCCGAGATGCTGCCGCTGGCGGTGCAGGCCGCGATGGCGGCTATCGAAAAGATCTGCCCGGATGCCAAGAACCTGTTGCTGATTCCGGAACGCCACACCCGCAATATGTTCTACCTGCAGAACGTGGCGCGGCTGTCGCTGATCATGCGCCAGGCCGGGCTGAACGTGCGCCTGGGCTCGCTTTCCGAGGAAATCACCGAACCGACCCCGATCGAGCTGCCCGACGGCCAGACCCTGGTGGTCGAGCCGCTGGCGCGCCTGGGCACCAAGGGCCGCCGGCTGGGGCTGAAGGACTTCGATCCCTGTTCGATCCTGCTCAACAACGACTTGTCGGCCGGCATTCCGCCGATCCTGGAAAACATCAACGAGCAGTACCTGCTGCCGCCGCTGCACGCCGGCTGGTCCACGCGTCGCAAGAGCAGCCACTTTTCCGCCTATGACGAAGTGGCGAAGAAGTTCGCCAAGCTGATCGACATCGACCCGTGGATGGTCAACCCGTACTTCGCCCGTACCACCGGCGTGAATTTCCACGAGCGCGTGGGCGAGGAAGAGCTGGCCGACGCGGTCGAAGGCGTGCTGAAGAAGATCGCCAAGAAGTACCGCGAGTACGGCATCAAGGAAACGCCGTACGTGGTGGTCAAGGCCGATGCCGGCACCTATGGCATGGGCATCATGACCGTGCGCGACCCGTCCGAGATCAAGGGCCTGAACCGGAAGGAGCGCAACAAGATGAGCGTGGTCAAGGAGGGCCTGGAGGTCAGCGACGTCATCATCCAGGAGGGCGTGCACACCTTCGAGAAGGTCAACGAGGCGGTGGCCGAGCCGGTGGTGTACATGATCGACCGCTACGTGGTGGGCGGCTTCTACCGCGTGCACACCGGCCGCGGCAACGACGAAAACCTCAACGCGCCGGGCATGCATTTCGTGCCGCTGGCGTTCGCGCCCAACGGCATCCCGGACAGCCACGCCAAGCCTGGCGCGGCGGTGCCGAACCGCTTCTACATGTATGGCGTGGTGGCGCGGCTGGCCTTGCTGGCGGCGTCGCTGGAGCTCGAGAAGACCGACCCCAACCCGATCATCTGAACGCCACCATGCGCATCCTCTTCATCACCGATCAGCTGGAGACCTTCAAGACCTACAAGGACTCCACCTACGCCATGATGGCCGAGGCCGCCGCGCGCGGCCACGAGCTGTACTGGTGCCTGCAGCCGCAGCTGGCGCTGTCCGGACGCACGGTCGAGACCGTGGCCACGCGGCTGCACCTGACTGGCGAGGATGGCGCGGAACATGGCGCCTGGTACCGCGAGGGCAACAGCGCGCTTGAGCCGCTGTCGGCCTTCGACGCGGTGCTGATGCGCAAGGACCCGCCCTTCGACATGGAATACGTGACCAGCACCTGGCTGCTGGAGCTGGCCGAGGGGCAGGGCGCGCGCGTGTTCAACAAGCCGCGGGCGATCCGCGACCATTCCGAGAAGCTGGCGATTGCCCAGTATCCGGAATTCATCACGCCGACGCTGGTCACGCGCGACCTGGCGCGCATCCGCGATTTCCACGCCGAACATCGCGACATCATCGTCAAGCCGCTCGACGGCATGGGCGGCATGGGCGTGTTCCGGGTCGGCGCCGACGGCATGAACCTGGCCGCGATCGTCGAGACGCTGGGCCAGGACGGCGCCCGCTCGCTGATGGTGCAGCGCTATATCCCGGCGATCAAGGACGGCGACAAGCGCGTGCTGCTGATCGGCGGCGTGCCGGTGCCGTATTCGCTGGCGCGCGTGCCGATGGCCGGCGAAGTGCGCGGCAACCTCGCCGCGGGCGGCACCGGCCGCGCCCAGGAGCTGAGCCGGCGCGACCGCGAGATCGCCGAGGCGCTGGCGCCGGGGCTGTGGGAGCAGGGCCTGCTGCTGGTTGGCCTGGATGTCATCGGCGACTACCTGACCGAGGTCAATGTGACGAGCCCGACCTGTTTCCAGGAGATCACGCAGCAGACCGGCTTCCATGTCGCGGCGATGTTCATCGACGCGCTCGAGCACGCCGTCGACGCTGCCGGCAGCTAGGCGCCAGCGGTCCGGGCGGGCAGCGGGAGCGCCGGGGGGCGCCTGCTACAATCGGGGCAATCCAACGGATTCACCATCATGGCAGGCATCCTGATCATCGCGCACACCCCGCTGGCATCAGCCTTGCGCGATTGCGCCGCCCACGTCTACTGTGGCCAGCCGCAGCGGCTGGAAGCCATCGACGTCCTTCCCGATGCCGATCCCGCCGCCGTGCTGGCCGAGGCCAGGCGCCGGCTGGAAGCCATCTGCGAAGACAACGGCGCGCTGGTCCTGACCGACATCTTCGGCGCCACCCCCGCCAATATCGCCGCGCGCCTGGCCGAGCCTGGCCGCGTGCGCGTGCTGGCCGGCGTCAACCTTCCCATGCTGGTCCGTGCCATCTGCTACCGGGCCGAAAAGCTGGACCAGCTCGCCACCAAGGCGCTGGCCGGCGGCTCGCAGGGCGTGCTGCAGGTCGGCACCACCACCGTCCAGAATCAAACCGCCAATCATCCCGACAAATATGCTGCAGAGGGACACCACCATCATCAATAAACTCGGACTGCACGCACGCGCGTCCGCCAAACTGACCCAGCTCGCCGGCAACTTCGTCAGCCAGGTCAAGATGTCCCGCAACGGACGCCAGGTCGATGCCAAGAGCATCATGGGCGTGATGATGCTGGCCGCCGGGATCGGCTCGACCATCACGATCGAGACGGAGGGTCCCGACGAGCAGGAGGCGATGGACGCGCTGCTGGCACTGATCGCCAACCGCTTTGGTGAAGGGGAGTGAGGCCGGCGGCCTTGACCCGAATTGATAAACGTTCCTGACGGAGCGGTACATGCCTTTCGCCTTGCACGGCATCCCGGTCTCGCGCGGCGTCGCCATCGGCCGCGCGCACCTGCTTGCGCCCGCGGCGCTGGACGTGTCGCACTACCTGGTCGATGAAGAGCAGCTCGACGCCGAGGTGGAACGGCTGCGCGCCGCGCGCGCCGCGGTGCGGGCCGAACTGGCCGCGCTCAAGCGCGACCTGCCGCGCGACGCGCCCGAAGAAATGGGCGCCTTCCTCGACGTGCACGCGATGATCCTCGACGACGAGGCGCTGGCGCGCGAGCCCGAGGCGCTGATCCGGGGCCGGCGCTACAACGCCGAGTGGGCCCTGACCACGCGCCTCGAAGAGCTGATGCGCCAGTTCGACGAGATCGAGGACGAATACCTGCGCGAGCGCAAGGCCGACATCCAGCAGGTGGTGGAGCGCATCCTGAAGGCGCTGGCCGGCGCGCCGGTGCTGGTGCCGGCGCCGGTGCCCGCGCTGGCCGCCGACGGCGAGCCCGCGCCGGGCGTGATCGTGGTGGCCCACGATATCGCGCCCGCCGACATGCTGCAGTTCCGCCACACCGTGTTCCACGGCTTTGTCACCGACCTGGGCGGGCGCACCTCGCATACCGCCATCGTCGCGCGCAGCCTGGACATCCCGGCCGCGGTCGGTGTGCAGAGCGCGAGCGAGCTGATCCGCCAGGATGACTGGATCATCATCGACGGCGACGCCGGCCTGGTGATCGTCGACCCCACCGCCATCATCCTCGAGGAATACCGCCACCGGCAGAGCGAGCGCGTGCTGGAGAAGAAGCGCCTGCAGCGCCTTCGGCATACGCCGGCGGTGACGCTGGACGGGATCGAGATCGAGCTGCTGGCCAATATCGAGATGGCAGAGGATGCCGGCGCCGCGCTGGCCGCCGGCGCGGTCGGCGTCGGCCTGTTCCGCTCCGAGTTCCTGTTCATGAACCGGCGCGACGAGCTGCCGGGCGAGGAAGAGCAGTTCCAGGCGTACCGCGGCGCGGTCGATGCCATGCACGGGCTGCCGGTGACCATCCGCACCATCGATATCGGCGCCGACAAGCCGCTCGACGCCCGCGGGGACGGCCGCGCCGATGACTTCGAGACCGCGCTGAACCCGGCGCTGGGGCTGCGCGCGATCCGCTGGTCGCTGTCGGAGCCAGGCATGTTCCTGACCCAGCTGCGCGCGCTGCTGCGCGCGTCGGCCTTCGGCCCGGTGCGGCTGCTGGTGCCGATGCTGGCGCATGCCAGCGAGATCGACCAGACCCTGGCGCTGATCGCCAAGGCCAAGCGCCAGCTGGACGAGCGCGGCGAACCGTATGACCCCGGCCTGAAGGTCGGGGCCATGATCGAGATCCCGGCAGCGGTGCTGCTGCCGCCGCTGTTCCTGCGCAAGATGGATTTCCTGTCCATCGGCACCAACGACCTGATCCAGTACACGCTGGCGATCGACCGCGCCGACAACGCCGTGGCGCACCTGTTCGACCCGCTGCATCCGGCGGTGCTGCAGCTGGTGGCGCGCACCATCCGCGAAGCCAATCGCGCCGGCGTGCCGGTGGCGGTGTGCGGCGAGATGGCGGGCGACCCGTCGATGACGCGGCTGCTGCTGGGCATGGGACTGCGCGAATTCTCCATGCACCCCGCCCAGTTGCTGCGGGTCAAGCAGGAAATCCTGCACGCCAATTGCGAACGGCTGGAACCGCTGGTCGACCAGCTGCTGCAGGCCTACGACCCCGAGGAACAGGCCGCGGTGCTGCGGCAGATCGCACGACCCTGACGGCGTCAGGGTTTTCTGAGGCAAAAAGGCGGCTGGCGCGGCACTTCCTTAAGCAGAAAAGTGCCGCGCCAGCCGCCTTCTTTTTGCGTCCAGTGACGTCTTCCCGACCTTCCGTGATGTGGCTTAATGGGAATTGTTATCATTATTGATCTCTGATATTCTGACGTTCATTCGCAGGGACATGCCGGTGTCCCGCGCCCCAACGGAGGGACTTGTGTACGTCTGCATCTGCAACCAGATCACCGATCGTGAGATTCACGGTGCTGCGCACCTGGGCGTCGAAACCCTCGACGAACTGGCTGAAACGCTCGGCGTCGGCACGTGCTGCGGCCGTTGCCGCGAGTGCGCGCAGCAGGTGTTGCAGGAAGGCGTGGCCGCGGTACGCAATGTCACGGTGGCGACCCTCGCCAGCATCCAGGTTGTGGAGATTTCTTCCTGTTCCGCTTCGGGCCCATGTACCATAATGGACACTCGGGACCCGGCAGTCGCGAACGACCAGCGCAAGGCGCTGGTGGCCTGAACGCGCCCATGAACTGAAAGTTCAGTTCACGGCGCGTTTTTGCGCATTCCTTTTTTCTGACTGCACGGCGCCATTGGCGCCGTTTCGTATTTCTGCGCGGGCCCGATGCAACAGGAGCCGCCAATGAAAGGTGACAAGAAGGTCATCCAGCATCTGAACGCCCAGCTCAAGAACGAGCTGACCGCGATCAACCAGTATTTCCTGCACGCCCGCATGTATCGCCACTGGGGCCTGAAGAAGCTCGGCGACGTGGAGTACAAGGAATCGATCGGCGAGATGAAGCACGCCGACCGCCTGATCGACCGCATCCTGATGCTGGACGGCCTGCCCAACCTGCAGGACCTGCACAAGCTGCTGCTCGGCGAAGACACGCCCGAGATGCTCAAGTGCGACCTGAAGCTGGAACAGACCGCGCACACCACCGTCAAGGAAGGCATCGCCTATTGCGAATCGGTCGGCGATTACGTCAGCCGCGAAATTCTGGTCGATATCCTCACCGATACCGAGGAACATATCGAATACCTGGAAACGCAGCTGGACCTGATCGACAAGGTCGGGCTGCAGAATTACCTGCAGTCGCAGATGGAGCCGGGCGAGCAATAAGCCGCCGTCTTCGGCGCGGCCGCTCCGACGGGGCGGCCCGCCCCAGCGCGCGGCGCCGATCGGTGCCGCCTGGTTGCTCGCCTGCAGGCAGTAACCCTTCTCATTCCAATTCCTCTCTTCATCCAGGCGTTGCCGGCGGGGCCAAGGCTCCTGACCCGCCGGCGCGCCGCGCGGAGCCCACGCCCATGACCAGTCCCATCCGCCTGACGCAGTACAGCCACGGTGCCGGCTGCGGCTGCAAGATTTCCCCCAAGGTGCTCGACGTGATCCTGGCCGGCAGCGGCGCGCAGCACCTGGACCCGCGCCTGTGGGTCGGCAATGCCTCGCGCGATGATGCGGCGGTGTATGCGCTGGATGGCGCCGACGGGCAGCGCGGCGTGGTTTCGACCACCGATTTCTTCATGCCCATCGTCGACGATCCGTTCGACTTCGGCCGCATCGCCGCGACCAATGCGATCAGCGACATCTACGCCATGGGCGGCGACCCGCTGATGGCCATCGCCATCCTGGGCTGGCCGGTCAACGTGCTGCCGCCCGAGGTGGCGCGCGAAGTGGTGGCGGGCGGGCGCCGCGCCTGCGACGACGCCGGCATTCCGCTGGCGGGCGGTCATTCGATCGACGCGCCCGAGCCCATCTTCGGCCTGGCGGTGACGGGGCTGGTCGAGCGCGCGCACATGAAGCGCAACGACACCGCCACGCCCGGCTGCCGGCTCTACCTGACCAAGCCGCTCGGCATCGGCGTGCTGACCACGGCGGAAAAGAAGGGGCTGCTGCGCGCCGACAACCGCCATCTGGCGCGCGACTGGATGTGCGTGCTCAACAAGCCCGGCGCCGCCTTCGGGCGCTTGCCCGGCGTGCGCGCGATGACCGACGTCACCGGTTTCGGCTTGCTGGGCCACCTGGTTGAAATGGCCGAGGGCAGCGGCCTGACCGCGCGCATAGACTATGCCGCGGTGCCGGTGCTGGATGACGTGGCCGACTACATCGGCCAGGGCTGCGTGCCGGGCGGCACCCAGCGCAACTTCGACAGCTACGGCCACCGCATCGCGCCGCTTACCGAGGCGCAACGCGCGCTGCTGTGCGATCCCCAGACCAGCGGCGGCCTGCTGGTCGCGGTCGAGCCTGCCGGCGAAGCCGCGTTCCTGGCCGAATGCCAGCGCCTGGGGCTTTCGCTCGCCCCGATCGGCGAGATGGTGGCCCGCGCCGCGCTGGCCGTAGAGATCCGCTGATGCGCCCGTTGATGCGTCCAGATACCGCCGACTTCCGCAAACTGTTCCTCAGTGGCGTCGCCATGCTAGACGTGCGCGCGCCGCTGGAGTTCGCGCGCGGGGCCTTCCCCGGCGCGGTCAACCTGCCGCTGATGGACGATGCCGAGCGCCACGAGGTCGGCCTGTGCTATGCGCAGAAGGGCCAGCAGGCAGCGATCGAACTCGGCCACCAACTGGTGGCCGGTCAGCGCAAGGCGGCGCGCATCGCCGCCTGGGCGGAGTTTGCGCGCGCCCATCCGGACGGCTACCTGTATTGCTTCCGCGGCGGGCTGCGCTCGCAGCTGGTGCAGCAGTGGCTGCGCGAGGCAGGTGTCGACTATCCGCGCGTGACCGGCGGCTACAAGGCCATGCGCGGCTTCCTGATCGAAACCATCGATACCGCGGCGGCAGCGCAGCCGTGGTTCGTGGTGGGCGGGCTGACCGGCAGCGGCAAGACCGACGTGCTGGCCGACGTGCCCGCGTCGATCGACCTGGAAGGCCATGCGCGCCACCGCGGCTCCGCCTTCGGCCGCCGCGCGCTGCCGCAGCCGCCGCAGATCGACTTCGAGAACGCCCTGGCCATCGACGTGCTGCGTCATCTCGACGCCGGCTGGCGCGCGCTGGTGGTGGAAGACGAAGGCCGCTTCATCGGCAGCCGCGACGTGCCGCAGGCGCTGTCGCAGCGCATGCAGGCCAGTCCGCTGGTATGGCTGGAAGCGCCGTTCGACGCCCGCGTCGAACGCGTGCTGCGCGACTACGTGCAGGGGCTGGCGGCGGAATTCATCGACACGAAGGGCAGCGCCGAAGGCTTCGGCGCCTACGCCACGCGCCTGCGCGAAGCCATGGCCGCGATCGCGCCGCGGCTGGGCGGCGCGCGCTACGGCAAGCTGTCGGCGCTGCTGGACCAGGCGCTGGCGTGCCAGGCCGAATCCGGCGAGGTAGCGCTGCATCGCGGCTGGATCGAAGTGCTGCTGCGCGATTACTACGACCCCATGTATGACTTCCAGCGCGCCCAGCGCGAGGCGCGCATCGTCTTCCGCGGCGACCGCGATGCCGTGACGGACTGGCTGCTGGCGCACACGGCGCGGCAAGGGGAATAGGGAGATCCGGGGCTGCAAGCGAGTGCGGCTGGCCGGCAAGACCGGCACCGCCACTCATCGGGGTGTGGATCAGCCCGCCGGGCTCAGTGCCCGCCGCACACCGGGCAATCCGGCGTGCGCGCCAGCCGCATGGTGGTCCATTCCATCGACAGCGCATTGACCATCAGCAGCCGGCCGGCGAGGCTGTCGCCCACATTGGCAAGCAGCTTGAGGGCCTCGGCTGCCTGCACGGTGCCGACCATGCCGACCAGTGGCGCGAACACACCCATGGTGGCGCAGGCGACTTCCGGCGCGGGTTCGGCCGGCGGGAACAGGCAGGCGTAGCAGGGCGCGTCGGGCTGGCGGCGGTCGAATACGCTGATCTGGCCGTCGAAGCGCAGCGCGGCGCCGGAGACCAGCGGCACCTTGTGGCGCACGCAGGCGCGGTTGACGGCCTGGCGCGTGGCGAAGTTGTCGCAGCAGTCCAGCACCACGCTGGCCGACGCCACCAGCTGGTCCAGTTCGGCATCGCCCACGCGCGCCGGCACGGTGACGATGTCCAGGCCAGGGTTGATGCGCAGCATGCCTTCGCGGGCGGAGTCGACCTTGGGCCGGCCCACGTTGGCGGTGGTGTGGATAATCTGACGCTGCAGGTTGGTCAGGTCGACCTCGTCGTTGTCGACCACGGTGATGCGGCCGACGCCGGCCGAGGCCAGGAATGGCAGGGCGGCGGCGCCGAGGCCGCCGGCGCCGATCACCACCGCGTGGCCGGCCAGCAGGCGCCGCTGGCCTTCGATGCCCAGCTCGTCGAGCAGGATGTGGCGCGAATAGCGCAGCAGTTGTTCGTCGTCGAGGCCGTCGGACGGGTCGTCCTGCGGGCCTGCGTGAATCGCGTCGCTCATGCCGGCAGCCTCAATGAAAGGCGTCTGGAGTTTACGGTGCCTTGCCGGTCGGCGTGCCCAGCGGCTCGCCGATCGGCGCGCTGGCCGGCGGCTGCTTGCCGGGGGCCGGTGCCGCCGGCTTGGCGGCCGGTGCGCTGGCGCCCCTGGCGCCGCTCTTGCCCGAAGGCTTCGCCGCCTTGCCGTTGTCGGCGGGCGGGTTCGTTTCGAGCTTGGACTTGGAGCGCTTGACCGGCTGGCCGTTGAGCTGGGCGATGGCCTGCTGCAGCATGAAGTCGTCGGCCGAGCCGAATTCCACCGGCTTCTTGCGGCGCTCTTTCTCGCGCTCTTCCGGGGTCTTCTTGGCGTTCTCTTCTTCCAGGCGGCGCAGTTCCTCGACGCGGCGCTGCTCGCGCTCGGTCATTTCCGGTTCTTCCGATTCCTGCTTGTTGTGCAGGTGGCGCTCGGTATCGATCTCGCGCGTGATCAGCGCGTCGTCCGGATCGCCTTCCGGGTTCTGATCGACCGGGATATCCGGGCGGATGCCCTTGGCCTGGATCGACTTGCCGCTCGGCGTGTAGTAGTACGCAATGGTCAGCTTGATGCCGGTGTCGTTGGTGAGCGGGCGCACGGTCTGCACCGAGCCCTTGCCAAAGGTGGTCTTGCCCATGATCTGCGCGCGGTGGTGGTCCTGCAGCGCGCCGGCCACGATCTCGGACGCCGAGGCCGAGTAGGCGTTGGTCAGCACCACCATCGGGATCTTCTTGTACAGCGCGGGCAGGTCCTTGAGCGGATCATCTTCCAGCGACGACAGGCGGTAGTTGTTGTACGTAGCCTTGTACACGCGCTTGGCGTCGGGCACCTGGCCGTTGGTCGACACCACCGTGGCATCTTCCGGCAGGAACGCCGCGGCCACGCCGACCGCGCCCTGCAGCACGCCGCCGCCGTTGTTGCGCAGGTCCAGCACCAGGCCCTTCATGTTGGGGTTCTTCTGCGCCAGCTCGGTCAGCTTGCGGGACAGGTCGGAGATGGTGCGTTCCTGGAAGCTGGTCAGGCGGATCCAGCCGATATTGTTGTCCAGCATCTTGGCCTTGACCGACTGCACGCGGATCTCGGCGCGTGTGATCGAGACCGGGAAGGTGCGTTCCTCGCTCTTGCGATAGATCGTCAGCGTGACCTTGGTGCCGGGCTCGCCGCGCATGCGCTTGACCGCCTGCTCCAGCGGCAGGCCGCGCACGGGCTTGTCGTCGATACGGGTGATCAGGTCGCCGGGCTGGATGCCGGCGCGGAAGGCGGGCGTGTCCTCGATCGGGTTGATCACCTTGACCAGCCCTTCTTCCTGCGAGATCTCGATGCCCAGGCCGGCAAAGCGCCCGCGCGTGCCTTCCTGCAGCTCCTTGAAATCCTTCTCGTCGAGGTAGGACGAATGCGGGTCGAGGCTGGCGACCATGCCCTTGATGGCTTCGGTCAGCAGCTTCTTGTCATCGACCGGCTCCACATACTCGCGCTTGATCTGCCCGAAGATATCGGCCATCAGCCGCAACTGGTCCAGCGGCAGGGGCCCCGATGAATTCTGCGCGGTCGCCGAAATCTGCAGCGTGGCGAGCACGCCGGCGACGAGGCCGACAGAAACTAGGCTGATGTTCTTGAGCGTCTTGCGCATGAGGGCTGCCTGAACTTGTACGCGAAGTACGGGTGTACGGTATGGGGATTATGCCGGCTGCGGCCGCCCGGCGCCGGGCGGTTTGTCCGACAGTATAAGTGCGAGTGGAGAAATGGACCTGTCCCGTCCCGGCTCAGGGTGGGCGGCCGCACATCCGTGCGCGGCCGCCCGGGCGGATCTCAGCGCGCCTTGCCCTGGCTGGCCACGGCCGCGAGCGACGCGGCGATGGCTTCCTGGTCACCCAGGTAATAATGGCGCAGGGGGCGCAGGTCGGCGTCCAGCTCGTAGACGAGGGGGGTGCCGTTGGGGATATTGAGGCCGACGATGTCGTCATCCGAAATCTGGTCCAGGTATTTCACCAGCGCGCGGATGCTGTTGCCATGGGCGGCAATGACCACGCGCTTGCCGGATTGGATGTCGGGGGCGATGGATTCGTTCCACAACGGCATCACGCGGGCCACGGTGTCCTTCAGGCACTCGGTCAGCGGGATTTCGTTGCGCGGCACATTGGCGTAGCGGGGATCGTCGTACGAGGCGCGCGGATCGGTCGGCTCCAGCGCCGGCGGCGGCGTGTCGTAGCTGCGGCGCCAGACCAGCACCTGTTCGTCGCCGAACTTGGCCGCGGTCTCGGCCTTGTTCAGGCCTGCCAGCGCGCCGTAGTGGCGCTCGTTCAGGCGCCATTCGTTGCGCACCGGAATCCACATCAGGTCCATTTCATCCTGCACATGCCACAGCGTGCGGATGGCGCGCTTGAGCACCGAGGTGTAGGCCACGTCGAAGCCCATGCCAGCCTCCTTGAGCAGCTTGCCGGCCTGGCGCGCCTGGGCGGCGCCGGTTTCGGTCAGGTCGACATCGACCCAGCCGGTGAAGCGGTTTTCGAGGTTCCACGTGGATTCGCCGTGGCGGATGAGGACAAGCTTGTACATGCTGCTGCTTCCAGAGAGTAGGTAACCTGCATGCGTCCGCGCCGTCACCTGGAGGGGCCGTAAGAAGGGCCAGGACGGGATTCGGTAAACATCCCATGTCTCGGACAGGCGACAATGGCGGATGGCCGTGCAACGGCAGGGCCTGGACGCCAAACCGCGTATTTTATAATGCCGCCGACCCAACCTACCGGAAAGCCAACGTGAATTTCTTCGCCGACTACAACAACCTCGCCCTGATCGCCCTCGCCGTGGTGTCGGGCGGCCTGCTGGCCTGGCCCGCGATCTCGCGCAGCGCGGGCGGCAAGTCGGTCAATACGGCCATCGCGACCCAGATGATCAACAAGCGTGGCGCGGTCGTGGTCGACATCCGCGAGCCCGCGGAGTACGCCAAGGGCCACCTGCCGCAGGCCAAGAGCGCGCCGCTGGCCGACCTGCCCTCGCGCGCGGCCGGGCTTGCAAAGGACAAGGCTGCCCCAATCATCGTGGTATGCCAGACCGGCCAGCGCTCGGGCAAGGCCCAGGCAGCGCTGAAGGAAGCCGGTTACAGTGAGATCTACGCGCTCGAGGGCGGCATTGCCGCCTGGCAGCAGGCCGGCCTGCCGCTGGTGAAGTAAGCGCGGCAACCTGTCGTAACCGTCACGGCGTTTCCCGGCCAGGCCAGGGCGCGCCCACTGCCATTCAAGGAGAACCCACATGGCCCGCGTCGTCATGTACAGCACCGTGGTGTGCCCGTATTGCGTCATGGCTGAACGCCTGCTCAAGTCCCGCGGCGTGGAAACGATCGAGAAGATCCTGATCGACCGCGAACCGGGCAAGCGTGAAGAGATGATGAGTCGCACCGGCCGCCGCACCGTGCCGCAGATCTACATCGACGACACCCACGTGGGCGGCTTCGACGACCTCTCGGCGCTCGACCGCCAGGGCGGCCTGGTGCCGCTGCTGGCCGCCTGAGGCAGCGCATTGGGACGGCCCCTGCGCAGAATCGTCTGATTTCGCGCGGGCTGGTCCCGCCATCCCCTCCGGCGCGGGTGAATTCGCCACTCGCGTCATGTACCATATGCGTTTTCCAACCGGGCACCGGCCGGCCCTGCACGATGCAGGCGTTGCCGTCGCCGTACCCGACACGCATCCAGCCCATCCTCCCGGAAGCCTTTCATGAGCGACCAGCAAAACACCCAGCAGGACGATCAACCTTTCTTCAACATCCAGCGCGTCTACCTGAAGGACATGTCGCTGGAGCAGCCCAATTCGCCGGCCATCTTCCTGGAATCGGAAGCCCCGTCGGTCGAAGTGCAGGTCAACGTCGGCGCTTCGCAGCTGCAGGAAGGCATCTTCGAAGTGGTGGTGACCGGCACCGTGACGACCAAGGTGCAGGACAAGGTAGCCTTCCTGGTTGAGGCGCACCAGGCCGGTATCTTCGATATCCGCAACGTGCCGGTCGAGCAGCTGGACCCGCTGCTGGGCATTGCCTGCCCCACCATCCTCTACCCGTACCTGCGCGGCAATATCGCCGACGTGATCACGCGCGCCGGCTTCCAGGCCATCCACCTGTCGGAAATCAACTTCCAGGCGCTGTACGAGCAACGCCTGCAGGCCGCCATGGAAGAGGCCCAAGGTGGTGCCGAAGGCGGCAACAGCGGCATCGTCATGCCCGACGGCAGCCAGGCTCGCCACTGATCCCGGCGTTCTGCGCCATCCACTGAAACGGGGCTGCGGCCCCGTTTTGCCTTTGGGCTACCATCGTTGGCGCAAGCGGCTAAAGCGCTTGCGCCAACTACTGTTCGAGCTGCCATGAAACTGACCTTCCTGGGTGCCGGGGCGTGGGGCACCGCCCTCGCCAGCCATGCCGCGGCCACCAATGACGTGGTGTTGTGGGGACGCGACCCGGCGCAGCTCGCGGCGCTCGCGGCCACGCGCGAGAATGCTGCCTACCTGCCCGGCGTGACACTGTCCGAACGGCTGGCGGTGCAGGCGGATTTCGAGCAGGCGGTGGCGCACGCCGCCGACGATGCGGACGGCATCGTGGTGGTGGCGACGCCGGTGGCGGGCCTGCGCGAGATGACGCGCCGGCTGGCCGCGCGCAGCGCGAAGCCGGTGTCGATGCTGTGGCTGTGCAAGGGCTTCGAGGCCGGCACCCACCTGCTGCCGCACCAGATGGTGCGGGCCGAGCTCGATGCCGTCGGGCGCACCGAGGGCTTTGTCTATGGCGTGCTGACCGGCCCCAGCTTCGCCCGCGAGGTGGCGCTGGGGCTGCCGTGCGCGCTGACCGTGGCCGGCACCGAGCCCTCGCTGGCGGACCGCGCGCAGGCGGCTTTCCACCATCACGCCATGCGTATTTATGGCAGCGACGACCTGACCGGCGTGGAAGTCGGCGGGGCAGTCAAGAACGTGCTGGCGATTGCCACCGGCGCCAGCGACGGGCTGGGCCTGGGGCTGAACGCGCGCGCCGCGCTGGTCACGCGCGGGCTGGCCGAGATGACGCGCCTGGGGCTGGCGCTGGGCGGCCGGGTCGAGACCTTCATGGGCCTGGCCGGCGTGGGCGACCTGATCCTGACCGCCACCGGCGACCTGTCGCGCAACCGCAAGGTGGGCCAGCAACTGGCGGCGGGGCAGAGCCTGGAGCAGATCCTGGCCGGGCTGGGGCACGTTGCCGAAGGTGTGCGCTGTGCCCAGGCGGTGGCCGAGCTGGCCGCCACGCACGGCATCGAGATGCCGATCGCGCGCGCCGTCTGCGCGGTGCTGTTCGACGGGCTCAGCGCCGCCGACGCGGTGGCGCAGCTGCTGCAACGCGACGCGCGCGACGAATGACAGGCCGCGTATCCACTGATTCCTGAGCTTCTGCATCGCATGTCAACACGACGCCAGGCGCTGATCGCGCTCGCTGCCGCCTGCGCCGCCGGGGCCTCCGGCAGCGCTTTCGCCCAACCCTGGCCGGCGCGGCCGCTGCGCATGGTGGTGCCGTTCCCGCCGGGCTCGTCGCCCGACCTGATCGCGCGCATCCTGACCGAAAAGCTGGCCGCCGCGCTGGGCCAGCCGGTGGTGGTGGAAAACCGCCCGGGCGCCGGCGGCAACATCGGCACCGGCATGGTCGCGCGCGCCGCGCCGGACGGCTACACGCTGCTGTTCACCATCAACGGTCCGCTCGTGACCGCGCCCACGCTGTCGCGCAACCTCAACTACGACCCGTTCCGCCAGCTGGCGCCGGTCACGCTGGTGGCGACCTCGCCCAATGTGCTGGTGGTCGATGCAAGGCTGCCGGTGCACAACCTGCGCGAGTTCGTCGCGCTGGCGCGGTCCCGGGCGGGTGAGCTGAATTATGGCTCGCCCGGCAACGGCAGCGCCTCGCACCTGGCGATGGAGCAGCTGAAAGCGATGGCGGGCGTCGACCTGCAGCACGTGCCGTATCCCGGCTTCCCGCAGGTCACCACGGCGATGGTCGGCGGGCAGGTGCAGGCGGCCTTCATGGTGCCGGCGATCGCGATGCCGCAGGTCAACGCCGGCAAGCTGCGCGTGCTGGCGGTGACCACCACGGGGCGCACCGCGGTGCTGCCGTCGGTGCCTACGGTGGCGGAATCCGGCTACCCCGGCTTCGAGGCGATTTCCTGGCAGGCCGTGCTGGCGCCCGCGGGCACGCCGCAGGCGGTGATCGACCGGCTCTATCGCGAACTGGTGGCAATCATCGGTAGCGCCGACGTGCGCGACAAGATGCGCGCGCAGTATTTCGTGCCGGCCGGCACCGCGCCGGCATCGCTGCGGCAGACCATGGCGAGCGAGAAGGCGCGCTGGGACAAGGTAATCCGCGCAGCCGGCGTGCAGCCGGAGTAAGCCGCCGCGGCAGCTTCAGCTGCCGCCCGCGAAGCCGTTCTGCCGCCAGGCTTCGAACACCACCACGGCAACCGTATTGGACAGATTCAGGCTGCGGTTGTCCGGCCGCATCGGCAGCCGGATGCGCTGCGCGGGCGGGAACCACTCGCGGCGCTCGGGCGACAGTCCGCGCGTCTCGGAGCCGAACACGAACCAGTCGCCCGGCCGGAACGCCACCTGGCCGAACGGGGTGGAGCCGCGCGTGGTCAGGGCGAACATGCGCGTCGGGTCGGGTTGTTCGCTGGCCATCAGCGCATCCCAGCTGTCGTGCACGCGCATGGTGGCGTACTCGTGGTAATCCAGTCCCGCGCGGCGCATGCGTGCGTCTTCCAGCGGAAATCCCAGGGGTTTGACCAGATGCAGCTGCGCGCCGGTGTTGGCACACAGGCGGATCACATTGCCAGTGTTGGGCGGGATTTCCGGTTCGACCAGGACGACGTTGAACATGATGCGGGCGATGGCGGGCGATGGCGGGCGCTGGGGCGCCCTTCGTCAGAACGGTGCGCAGCTTACCGCGCGCCTGTGCCCCTGTCATCCCGCCCGCTATGGCGTGCGCAGCGCGACGATCACGCTGACCCGGGCCGCGCCCCGCGCCTTGAGCGCGGCGGCGGCCTCGTGCAGGGTCGCGCCGGAAGTCATCACATCGTCCACCAGCGCCACGTGCAGGCCGTCGAGCCGCGTGGCGCGCGTGGGCGCGAACGCACCGCGCAGGTTCACCTGCCGCGCGGCGAGGTCCAGCGCGCGCTGGCTGCCGGTGTCGCGCTGGCGTTGCAGCAGCACCGGGTCGGCGCGCAGGCCCAGGCGGCGCGCCAGCGGCCGCGCGATTTCCCAGGCCTGGTTGAAGCCGCGCGCGGCCAGCCGTTGCGGCGACAGCGGCACCGGCACGATCAGGTCGGGTGCGGCATGCCGGACCGCGGCCCAGGCCCCGGGCAAGCCCTCCGCCAGCCTGGCGGCGAGCCACGCCGCCAGCGGCAGGGCGTGGCCGAACTTGAGCGCCAGCACCAGCTGGTCCTGCGGCGAGGCGTAGTCGCCCAGCGTATGGGCATGGTCGAAGGCGCGCGGCGAGGCGCCGCAGGCCGGGCAGTGGAAATGCCGCCCCAGCGCCAGCGCGCACACCGGGCAGCGCCGCACCGGGCGCAGCAGGTCGGCGGCGCAGGGCGCGCACACCACCTGCCGCTGCACCGTCCCGCACAGCGCGCAGGCGCTCGGCAACAACTGTTCGCGCGCACTGGACCAGGCGCGGCCGGCAGCGCCGGCAGCCTGCGCGGCGCGCGCGTATACTTGCCGTCCGGTCGCGGCCCATCGGGCGCGGCGGCCTTGTTCGTCCGGCGCCTTGGGCAGAGCCCGCCCGCGCGCCGGTTCCTGTTTTCCTTGCTGCCCTGTCTGCCCGTGTCCCTGCATGCCGCCGATTCTCCCGATGCCTTCCTGCCGCCCGCGCGCCTGACCCGGCTCGCCTTCGACCGGCGCAGCCGCGGCTTCGGCCAGCTCGATTTCCTGCTGGGCGAGATCGGGCGCCGCATGCAGGAGCGCATGGAGGTGATCCGCCTGGCGCCGCAGCGTGCGCTCGATATCGGCTGCGGCCACGGCCAGGGCCTGGCCGGGCTGCGCGCACGCTTTCCGGATGCGCAGATCGCCGGCCTGGACATCTCCGGCGCGATGCTGGCCGAGGCCGGCCAGCGCGATCCGCAGCGCCGGCCCGGCTGGATCGGCCGCATGCTGGGCAAGCGGCCGCTGTTCGACCTGGTCCAGGGCGATCTTGCCACACTGCCTTTTGCGCCCGCGAGCTTCGACCTGCTGTGGTCCAACCTGGCCCTGCACTGGCATCCGGAGCCGCACCGCGTGTTCCCGGAGTGGCACCGGGTGGCGCGCGACGAGGGGCTGGTGCTGTTCTCGCTGTTCGGCCCCGACTCCCTGAAGGAGCTGCGCGCGGCCTTCGCCGAGGTCGACGACGTGCCCCATACGTTGCGCTTTGTCGACATGCACGACATCGGCGACATGCTGGTGCACAGCGGCTGGTCGACCCCGGTGATGGACATGGAGACCCTGACCGTGACCTACGAGTCGCCCGCCACGCTGCTGCGCGAGGTGCAGGCCTTCGGCGGCCTGCGCGCGCCGGCCGGGGCGCCGCCGCAGGGCCTGCGCGGCCGCGGCTGGTACCAGGCGCTGACGCAGGCGCTGGAGCGGCGGCGCAACGCCGAGGGCGTGATCCCGCTGAGCTTCGAGATCGTCTACGGCCATGCCTGGAAGCTGGCGCCGCGCGGCGCGCAGGCGCGTGACGGCGAGGGCCGCGCGGTGGTGCCGCTGGACCAGATCGGCCGTGCAAAACCGCGTCGCGCAGGTTAAAACTGAGTTAACTTGCGCCGGTGGCGGATTGCCGCAAACATAGAGCCGGCGCGGCGGGCAGGGCGATGGCAGCATTACGGCCCATGCACAGAATCAGGCGGCGCGCAAGCCTTGTGGTCAAGGCGCGCCCTTGTCCGTGTATGGGAAGCGCCCTATAATGCGCCAGTTTGTCGCAGTGGTCCCCTGGCACAAGAACGTCCTGGTTTGCACGCACTGTGCGGTCCGGACGCCATCGTCCCGGGTGTGCATCCGATGCAGAGTGGTTGGCGATGCAAGACTTGGGTATCGCATTCCAGACGGCAGGTGGTGACTCCGGCGGAAATCTCGACGGACCTTCCTCCTCGCCCCACGACTGGCTGATGAAGCGGAATTGCTCGCTGAGTCCACGCCAGGTCGGCTGGTTTTACCTCTCGATCCTCACGGTTTCGCTTGCCATCGCGTTGTTTTTCGCCTGGCAAGGGTCGTGGCTCGTGCTGCCCTTTGCCAGCATCGAGCTGATCGGGCTGGGCATCGCCCTGCTTGTGTATGCGCGCCATGCGACGGACTATGAGCGCGTCAGCATCACCGACGGCACGCTGGTCGTGGAGACAGCCAGCGCCGGACGGGTGACGCGCCAGGAATTCAATCCGTGCTGGGTGCGGATCGAACTGGGTGAATCGTTCCGCGCGCTGGTGACACTGCGCTCGGGCAGGCGTGCGGTACAGGTGGGGTGTTACGTGGACCCGTACCGGCGACGCAAGTTCGCGCAGGAGCTCGCAGCGGCCTTGCGCCGCCTCTGAGAGGCGGCACAAGCGGCGGCGGGGACAGATTTGAATCTGTAAATTGGGTAGATAACAAATGAAAATGTGGAAGAAGGCATCCGCAGTTTGTCTGGCCGGCGCGTCCCTGCTTGCCAGCCAGGCGGCATCCGCGGTCAGCGACATGCCGGGCGGCCCCGCCGTGCGCCAGCTCAACCTGACCGAGCCGGTTACCAAGATCGCCGAACAGATTCACTGGCTGAACTGGATGATGCTGATCATCTGCACGGTGATCTTCATCGCGGTGTTCGCGGTGATGTTTTATTCCATCTTCACGCACCGCAAGGCCAAGGGCGCCAAGCCCGCCTCCTTCCACGAGAGCATCACCGTCGAGGTGGTGTGGACCATCGTCCCGTTCCTGATCGTGATCGCGATGGCCCTGCCGGCCACCAAGACCGTGGTCGCGATGAAGGACACCACCAACTCCGACGTCACCATCAAGGCCACCGGCTACCAGTGGAAGTGGGGCTATGACTACCTGAAGGGCGAAGGCGAGGGCATCTCCTTCGTCTCGACCCTGACCACTCCGCGCGAGCAGATCAACAACGAGCAGGCCAAGTCGAACACCTACCTGATGGAGGTGGACAACGAGCTGGTCGTGCCGGTCAACAAGAAGATCCGCATCGTCACCACCGCCAACGACGTGATCCACGCCTGGATGATCCCGGCCTTCGGCGTCAAGCAGGATGCGATCCCGGGCTTCGTGCGCGACACCTGGTTCAAGGCCGAGAAGATCGGCGTGTACCGCGGCCAGTGCGCCGAGCTGTGCGGCAAGGAACACGCCTTCATGCCGATCGTGGTGCGCGTGGTCTCCGACGCCGACTACACCAAGTGGGTCGACGGCAAGAAGAAGGAGCTGGCGGCCAAGGCCGACGATCCCAACAAGACCTGGACCCTGGACGAAGCCAAGGTGCGCGGCGAGAAGATCTACGCGGCCAACTGCGCGGTCTGCCACCAGCCCAACGGCAAGGGCGGCGGCGCGTTCCCGGCGCTGGACGGCTCCAAGATCGTGACCGGCCCGAAGGCCGGCCAGATGCACATGCTGCTGGAAGGCAAGGGCGGCATGCCGTCGTGGAAGCAGCTGTCGGACACCGAGCTGGCCACGGTCATGACCTATACGCGCAACGCCTGGGGCAACAAGACGGGTGAAGTGATCCAGCCGAGCGAATTCGTGGGCGCCCGCGCGGGCAAGTTCCCCGAAGGCGGCGGCGCGGCCGGCGGCGAAGCGCCGAAGGCCGAGGCCAAGCCGGCCGCTCAGGCTGACAAGCAGGCCAGCCTCGCGGGCAACCGCGTCGCGGGCTGACCCGCTGAAGACAGAACAGGATTAGAGGAGCATTTGCGATGAGTACTGCTACCCCGGACGCACTCGCCCATCCGCACGATCACGCGCATGACGACCACGCGCACGATCACCCGCATGGCTGGCGCCGCTGGCTGTTCGCCACCAACCACAAGGACATCGGTACGCTGTACCTGCTGTTCTCGTTCATCATGCTGCTGTCGGGCGGCGTGCTGGCACTGCTGATCCGCCTGGAACTGTTCGAGCCCGGCCTGCAGTTCTTCCGCCCCGAGCTGTTCAACCAGTTCACCACCATGCACGGCCTGGTGATGGTGTTCGGCGCGATCATGCCGGCCTTCGTCGGCTTCGCCAACTGGATGATCCCGCTGCAGATCGGCGCCTCCGACATGGCGTTCGCGCGCATGAACAACTTCAGCTTCTGGCTGATGCCGCCGGCCGCGCTGCTGCTGGCCGGCTCGTTCTTCGTGCCGGGCGGCGCCACCGCCGCGGGCTGGACCCTGTACGCGCCGCTGTCGGTGCAGATGGGCCCGGGCATGGACATGGCCATCTTCGCCATGCACATCATGGGCGCGTCGTCGATCATGGGCTCGATCAACATCATCGTGACCATCCTCAACATGCGCGCCCCCGGCATGACGCTGATGAAGATGCCGATGTTCTGCTGGACCTGGCTGATCACCGCCTACCTGCTGATCGCCGTGATGCCGGTGCTGGCCGGCGCCATCACCATGGTGCTGACCGATCGCCACTTCGGCACGAGCTTCTTCTCGGCCGCCGGCGGCGGCGACCCGGTGATGTACCAGCATATCTTCTGGTTCTTCGGCCACCCCGAGGTCTACATCATGATCCTGCCGGCATTCGGGATCATCTCGCACGTGGTGCCGGCGTTCGCGCGCAAGCGCCTGTTCGGCTACAGCTCGATGGTGTATGCCACCGCGTCGATCGCCATCCTGTCGTTCATCGTGTGGGCGCACCACATGTTCACCACCGGCATGCCGGTGACCGGCCAGCTGTTCTTCATGTACGCGACCATGCTGATCGCGGTGCCGACGGCCGTGAAGATCTTCAACTGGATCGCCACCATGTGGCGCGGCTCGATGACCTTCGAGACCCCGATGCTGTTCGCGATCGGCTTTATCTTCGTGTTCACCATCGGCGGCTTCACCGGCCTGATGCCGGCCGTGGCCCCGATCGACATCCAGCTGCAGGACACCTACTTCATCGTCGCGCACTTCCACTATGTGCTGGTGGCCGGCTCGCTGTTCGCGCTGTTCGCGGGCTTCTACTACTGGGGTCCGAAGTGGAGCGGGTTCATGTACAACGAGGCTCGCGGCCAGATCCACTTCTGGGGTTCGCTGATCTTCTTCAACGTGACCTTCTTCCCGATGCACTTCCTGGGCCTGGCCGGCATGCCGCGCCGCTATGCCGACTACCCGACCCAGTTCGCCGACTTCAACGCGATCGCGTCGATCGGTGCGCTCGGCTTCGGCCTGATGCAGGTGTATTTCTTCTTCTTCGTGGTGCTGCCGTCGTACCGCGGCGGCCAGCAGGCCTCGGACAAGCCCTGGGATGGCGCCGAGGGCCTGGAGTGGACCGTGCCGTCGCCGGCGCCGTTCCACACCTTTGAAGTTCCCCCGCAGGTCCGCTAAGGCGGTACCCGCGTAACCAGGCCGCGGAGGGGCGACAGCGTTCGTCCCTCCGCGCCGGCAGGTATCAAGACCGTTATGCAGTCTCCAGACAAAAGCCCGTCACGCCCGGACCACAAGGCCGCCAACCGGCGCCTTGGCCTGATCCTGTTGTCGATCGTGGTGGTTTTCTTTCTGGGGTTCTTCGCCAAGATGAAATTCCTTGGCTGAGGCGGCAGGGTAGCGAGATGAGCATCGAGCAGCAGTCGCGAAGGGAAGCGGACAAGGAAGCGGACAAGCGGTTCAACCGCGGCATGATGCTGCGGCTGGTCGTGATCGTTGCCGTGATGTTCGGCTTTGGCTACGCGCTGGTGCCGCTGTACAAGAAGATCTGTGAAATCACCGGCCTCAACGTGATCACCACGCGCGAACTGCATGGCACGGTGAAAAACACGCAGATCGACAAGAGCCGCACCATCACGGTGGAGTTCGACTCCAACGCGCGCGGGCCCTTCGCCTTCCGGCCGGTGAAGAACAGCATGGAAGTGCATCCCGGCGAGATGGCGACGATCGTCTACGAGGTGGCCAACGGGCAGCCGCGCGAGATCTCGGCGCAGGCCATCCCGAGCTACGCGCCCAAGCAGGCGACCCAGTATTTCATGAAGCTGGAGTGCTTCTGCTTCAAGCAGCAGACGCTCAAGGCGAACGAGGCGCGCGAGATGCCGGTGGTGTTCGTGATCGATCCCGCGCTGCCCAAGGATGTGAAGAGCATTACGCTGTCGTACACCTTCTTCGAGGTGGGCGCGCCGGTGGCGCAGGCGCCCGAAGGCCAGCTGGCGCCGCAGCCCGCACCGGCCGGCAAGGGCATCTGAAGCGAGCGGCCGGGGCCGGTCAAGCGGAGGACGGGCGATGGATGAGATGAAGGACGCGGTCAAGCGCAAGCTGTCGTTTGCGCAGACCATGCGCGCGGTGCTGTGGTCGTTCATCGGCTTGCGCAAGGGCGCGGAGCACGAACGCGACATGGCCCGGCTGAACCCGGTGCATGTGGTGATCGCCGGGCTGATCGCGGCGGCGGTGTTCATCGCGGTCCTGGTCGTGATCGTGCGCATGGTGGTCAGCCAGGCGGCGGCGTAGCAGGGCAGGAAGGGTAGACAACAAAAGCAGTCGCAGAACAAAGCAACCGCGGCGGCGGGGCCAACCAGAGGAGGCGGTTGGCCTGCAGTGCCAAGGCGGGGACAACGAATACTGAATCAAAGACTCTGAGCTGGAGATAAAAGAATGAGTGCGAATCGCGCAAACGCTCCGTACTACTTCGTACCGGGCCCGTCGCGCCACCCCATCACCGCAAGCTTCGGCCTGCTGATGACGGGCGCCGGCGCCGCCGGTTGGGTAAACGGGCAGCCCTGGGCGCCGTACCTGTGCGGCTTCGGCCTGCTGTGGTTCCTGTTCGTGCTCAAGAGCTGGTTTGGCGACGCCATCAGCGAGTCCGAAGGCGGCATGTACGGCAAGAACATCGACCTGTCGTTCCGCTGGTCGATGGGCTGGTTCATCTTCTCCGAGGTGATGTTCTTCGCCGCGTTCTTCGGCGCGCTGTTCTATGCCCGCGCCATCGCCATGCCGTGGCTCGGCGACCTGAACAACAAGATCCTGTGGCCCGACTTTGCCGCGGTATGGCCCAACACCGGCCCGGCCGGCGTGGTGGAAAACTTCCAGACCATGGGCCCGTGGCCGATTCCGACCATCAACACCGCGCTGCTGCTGATGTCGGGCGTGACGCTGACGTGGGCGCACCACGCGCTGCTGGCCGGCAAGCGCAGCCAGCTGATCCAGGGCCTGTCGCTGACCATCCTGCTGGGCGCGATCTTCATGGGCTTCCAGGTGTACGAGTACATGCACGCCTACTCGGACCTGAACCTGAAGCTGAGCTCGGGCATCTACGGCTCGACCTTCTTCCTGCTGACTGGCTTCCACGGTTTCCATGTGACCATGGGCGCGATCATGCTGGCGGTGGTGCTGATCCGCGTGCTGAAGGGCCACTTCACCCCCGAGCACCACTTCGCCTTCGAAGGCGCGGCCTGGTACTGGCACTTCGTTGACGTGGTGTGGCTGTTCCTCTACATCGTGGTGTACTGGCTGTAAATCCGGCTGCCGTACCGGCCGGCGGGCCCCGGGACTGACCGGGACCGCCGGCGCCAACGCAAAAGAGAAACGCCGCAGGGGCCTGGCCAGCCTGCGGCGTTTGTCTTTTGCGGGCTGCGGTCGGAGCCGGCGCGGCGCGCCCGTTCAAGGCGCCATGCGGATGCCAGTGCTGTGGATCCAGCCCATCCAGCTCGAGAACAGGATGAACAGGAACAGCGCCACCGAGAAGCCCACGCGCAGCATCAGCGAGCGCATCATGTTGGGCGTCTTGCCGCGGTCGCGCATCATGAAGAACAGGGCCGAGGCCAGGCTGGCGATGATCAGGATGAAGGCGATGATGATGACAAAGCGCATGGCGGGGCGGATTGGGGGCAGGCGCGGCGCGACGTGCGGCGCACAGGGCCATTATCGCACCGGCACCCGCTGCGCAGTGCCGCCGCGGCGATGAGCTGGCGCCGCTTCGCCAGCCCCTTGCCGCTGGCCGCCGCAATGGTCGTGATCGCGGTGACCTGCGCGCTGGGCCACTGGCAGCTCGATCGCGCGCATGAGAAGGAAGCTCGCGCCGCGCGGCTGCAGGCGCTCGGCGCGCAGCCGCCCGTCATGCTCGGCACGGCGCCGCTGTCACAAGTTGTGACCGATCGCGTGGTGCGCGTGACCGGTCGCTTCGACGCATCGCGCACCGTATTGCTGGATAATCGCCCCCACGGCACCGGCGGCCGCAGCGGCGACAGCCGCGCCGGCTTCCTGGTGGTGACGCCGCTGGTGATCGGCGCGGCGCCCGATGAGGCCGGCGCTCAACGCGCGGTGCTGGTGCTGCGCGGCTGGCTGCCGCGCGATGCACAGGACCGCACCCGGATCGCGCCGTTCCCGACGCCCGAGGGCGAGGTGACCATCACCGGCACGGCACTGGCCGGTGTGCCGCGGGTCTATAGCCTGGGCCAGGAGGCGGCCGGCAGCCGGATCCGCCAGAACCTCGAGATCGCGCCGTATGCCGCCGAAACCGGGCTGGCCCTGCACCCGCTGGTGATCGAGCAGCGCAGCGATAGCGGCGACGGCCTGGCGCGCGACTGGCTGCCAGCCGACGTCGGCGCCGAGCGCCACTATGGCTATGCCTTCCAGTGGTTCGGGCTGGCCGCGCTGACGGTGGTGCTGGTGGTTGTGCTGGGCTGGCGCCGCGCACGGCGGCTGGCCGCACCCTGATCGAATGAATTGACCGCCCTTGCGCCGCGTACCGGTGCATGGGCTTGCCGAACAAAGGACAGACGTACTCCATGGCACAGCAAGACTCCGCTCCGGCCGCCGCGGCTTCGCCGCGCGACCCCCGCATCGACGCGCGCACGCGCCGTGGCCGCCTGCAGATGCTGATGCTGCTGCTGGTATGCGCGTCGCCGGTGATTGCCTCGTACTTTACCTACTACGTGATCAAGCCGCGCGGCGGCGCCACCAACTACGGCGCGCTGGTCGACCCGCAGCGGCCGATGCCGCCGGTGCGCGTCACCGACGAGCAGGGCCAGGCCGTGCCGCTGGAGCAGTTCCGCGGCAAGTGGCTGCTGGTCAGCGCCGATCCGTCGGCCTGCGACGAGGCCTGCGCGAAGAAGCTGTTCACCATCCGCCAGATCCGCGCCGGGCAGGGGCAGGACCGCCTGCGCATCGTGCCGGTGTGGCTGGTGACCGACGACGGCAAGATCGACGAACGCCTGGTCTCTGCCTACAACGAGCCCTACGCGGGCGTGCGCTTCCTGCGTATCGACCGCCAGGCCGCGCAGCAGTGGTTGCCGGCCGAGCCGGGCAAGCGCGCCGAGGACACGCTGTTCCTGGTCGACCCGCTGGGCAACCTGATGATGCGCTTCCCGCAGGACCCGGATCCCAAGAAAATGAGCGGCGACCTGAAGAAGCTGCTCAAGGTCTCGCGCATCGGCTGAGGGGACGGCATGCTGCTGCAACTGGCCATTATCGGCGTCCTGATCGCGCTGTTTCCGCTGTCCTACGTGATGGTGAAGGGTGACCGCAACAAGTACCGCAAGCTTGCCTGGATCACGGCGTTCCTGACGCTGGACCTGATCATGTTCGGCAGCTTCACGCGGCTGACCGACTCCGGGCTGGGTTGCCCGGACTGGCCGGGCTGCTACGGGCATTCCAACCCGCATGCCGCCATGGAGCCGATCCGCGCGGCCGAGACCGCCATGCCCAGCGGACCGGTGACGCTGGCCAAGGCATGGATCGAGATGATCCACCGCTACTTCGCCATGGCCGTCGGCGTGCTGATCATCACGCTGATGGTGCTGGCGTGGGTCAAGCGGCGCGAACTGAAGCAGTCGCCGTGGTTCGCCACCGGGGTGCTGCTGCTGGTGTGCGTGCAGGGCGCCTTCGGCGCCTTCACCGTGACCCTGAAGCTGCAGCCCATCATCGTCGTCACGCACCTGATGCTCGGCATGGCGCTGCTGGCGGTGCTGATCCAGCTGGGCTCGCGCAACGACCCGCCGCACCCGGTCGCGCCGCAGGCGGCGCGTCTGCGCTGGCCGGTGCGCATCGGCCTGCTGCTGCTGGTGATCCAGATCTTCCTGGGCGGCTGGGTCAGCACCAATTACGCGGTGCTGGCCTGCACCGACTTCCCGCTGTGCAATGGCCAGCTGGTGCCGGAGATGGACTTCCGCCATGGCTTTACGCTGTGGCGCCAGCTGGGCATGACCGCGGACGGCGACTACATCCCGCACGCGGCGCTGGTGGCGATCCACTGGGTGCATCGCGGCTTTGCCGTGATCGTGCTGGGCTACCTGGCATGGTTCGCCCTGCGTGCGCGCCGGCTCGAAGGGCTCAGCCGCGCCGCCGGCTGGCTGCTGGCGACGCTGGTGCTGCAACTGGCCACCGGGATGTCGAATATCGTGTTCGACTGGCCGCTGGTGGCGGCGGTCGCGCATAACGGCGGCGCCGCGGTGCTGCTGCTGCTGCTGGTCCGTCTCCACTACAATATCGGGCTGACGACCCGGGCCGCCGGCGCCCCCGCTGCCGTGCCGACTGCCGCCCGCGCCACATGAAAGACAAGACCCCTTCCGTGGTTACCGCTACCCATCCCCATTCCCTGGGCAGGTTGAGCCGCATACGGCACCTGGCCCGGCAATATGCCGCCCTGACCAAGCCGCGCGTGACGCAGCTGGCCGTGTTCTGCGCCATCATCGGCATGTTCCTCGCCACGCCCGGCATGGTGCCTTGGTCGGTGCTGATCGGCGGCGCCGCCGGCATCTGGCTGCTGGCCGGCGCGGCCTTCGCCATCAATTGCCTGGTCGAGCAGAAGATCGATGCACTGATGCGCCGCACCGCCTGGCGCCCGTCCGCCACCGGCGAGATCACCACGCGGCAGACGCTGGTGTTCTCCGCCATCCTGGGCGGCGCGGGCATGTGGCTGCTGCACGTCTACGCCAACGACCTGACCATGTGGCTGACCTTTGCCACCTTCCTGGGTTATGCGGTGGTCTACACCATCCTGCTCAAGCCGGCCACGCCGCAGAACATCGTCATCGGCGGCCTGTCCGGGGCGATGCCGCCGGCGCTGGGCTGGGCCGCGGTGGCGGGCGAGGTGCCGGCCGAGGCCTGGTTCCTGGTGCTGATCATCTTCACCTGGACCCCGCCGCACTTCTGGGCGCTGGCGCTGTACCGCCGCGCCGACTACGCCAAGTCCGGGCTGCCGATGCTGCCGGTGACGCACGGCGAGCGCTACACGCTGCTGCATATCCTGCTGTACACGCTGATCATGATCGCGGCGACGCTGCTGCCCTTTGTCTACGGCATGAGCGGCTACATCTACCTGGCGGCCGCGCTGGCGCTTGGGGCGGGCTTCCTCGCCTATGCCTGGAAGCTGTACCGGAACTATTCGGACGAACTGGCGCAGCGCACCTTCCGCTTCTCGATCCTGTACCTGTCGCTGCTGTTCGCGGCGCTGCTGGTCGACCACTACTTCAAGTTCGTGCCGCAGGTCTGACCTGCTCTTTTCGCGTGTCCCGGCTGCGGCATCTTGCCGCGCCGGCGCGAGCGCGGCAGCATGATCGGCGATACTGCATGCTGTCTCCTTCTCATTCCTGACCGGTCCCCCGCATGCCACGCCTCAGCCCCGTTTCCGGCCTGTTCGCCGCCTTCCGCCGCTTTTCCCTGCTGGCCGCGCTGGCCCTGGCCGTAGCCGCCTGCGGACAGCAGAAGGCCTCGTTTCGCAATGTCGATATCACCGGCGCCGCAGACTTCGGCAAGGACTTTTCGCTGACCGACCATACCGGCAAGGTGCGCACCCTGGCGGACTACAAGGGCAAGGCCGTGGTGATGTTCTTCGGCTACACCCACTGCCCGGATGTCTGCCCCACCACCATGGCCGAACTGAAGGCGGTGATGGAGCAGCTGGGGCCGGACGCGGACCGCGTGCAGGTGCTGTTCGTCACGGTGGATCCGGAGCGCGATACGCAGGCGCTGCTGGCGCAGTACGTGCCCGCCTTCGATCCCCGCTTCGTCGGGCTGCGCCCGGCCGACGAGGCCGCGCTGCAGAAGCTGGCCAAGGACTTCAAGGTGTTCTATGCCAAGGTGCCGGGCAGTTCACCCAACAACTACACCGTGGATCACTCGGCCGGCAGCTATGTGTTCGACCCGCAGGGCAAGCTGCGGCTGTTCATCCGCCATGGCCAGGGTCCGGAGCCCATCGCGCACGACCTGAAGCAGCTGATGTCCTGACGCAAGCGGGGCGCACGGGTGCGGCATAACGTCGCACCAACGCTTCGCGGGCAACAAAAAAGGCCGGTCCAGGGACCGGCCTTTTGCATGGTTGCGGCTGGGGATCAGGCGAATGCCTGCAGCGCGCCCTTCATCTTCTTCATCGCCGCCGCCTCGATCTGGCGGATGCGCTCGGCCGATACGCCGAACTCGTCGGCCAGCTCATGCAGCGTGGCGCCGCCGGAGCCGTCGTCCTCGACGTTGAGCCAGCGCGCCTCGATGATGCGGCGGCTACGCTCGTCGAGCTTGCCCAGCGCTTCTTCGAGCCCCTCGACCTGCATGCGGTCGTGGCGCTTGGCTTCCATCACGCGCGTCGGCTCATTGTGATTGTCAGCCAGGTAGGCGATGGGGGCGAATTCCTCTTCGCCGTCGTCGACCTGGCCTTCAAGCGCCAGATCGCCGCCCGACAGGCGGGTTTCCATCTCCATCACTTCTTCGGGCTTGACGTTCAGCTCGCGCGCCACGGCCTCGACCTGTTCCGGCGTGAAGGTGTGCCCGCCCTGCTTGTGGCTGCGCAGGTTGAAGAACAGCTTGCGCTGGGCCTTGGTGGTGGCCACCTTGACCATGCGCCAGTTCTTCAGCACGTATTCATGGATTTCGGCCTTGATCCAGTGCATCGCGTACGACACCAGGCGCACACCCTGGTCCGGATCGAAACGCTTCACCGCCTTCATCAGGCCGATATTGCCTTCCTGGATCAGGTCGGCATGGGGCAGGCCGTAACCGAGGTACTGGCGGGCGATCGACACCACCAGCCGCAGGTGCGACATCACCAGGCGGCGGGCCGCATCGACGGAATCGTGGTCGCGCAGCTCGCGCGCCAGGCGTTGCTCTTCCTCCGCGGTCAGCAGCGGAATGCGGTGGACAGCCTGGATGTAGCTGTCGAGGTTGCCCACGGTCGCCGGAAAGGTCAGCGCAAAGCTGCCCGTGTTCCGGGGCACCGTCGGCAGACGGTTGTTCGTCAGGGTTTGGTCGGCAGACAAGACTGCGTTCACTCAATGGCTCCTTTCGCGTCCGGCGGTTTGGTTGCCGGTGCGCCGCGGCCCCTTGGGGGAATCGGCGGCACTGCAACGCATCTTAGCACTCTGGCCGGGTGAGTGCTAATTGGAGTGCCGGTGGCTCCGATAGTTCCCAAGTATCGATCTGTCTGTTCGGATAGTCAGGTGGATCGAAATGAGACGGCAACGATACCGCTGCCGCCGCGCACTGGTAGTTAGAGCCCGGGGTGGCAACGGGGTTCTGCCGGCCGTCGCAATGCTCTGTTCCACCAGCGACTACACTCGACCGGCGGGCAGCGCACTGGCATGCTTGCGAGCCTCTCTTATCGGATCGGAGGAGTTATGTCTGTTATCGAACACTTGCTCAAGCCGCATGTGCGCGACCTGGGCGATTTCACCGTGCGCCGGCTGCTGCCCGCCGCGGCAACCCAGACCGTCGGGCCGTTTATCTTCTTCGACCATATGGGACCGGTGCAGCTGCCACCGGGCCAGGGCGCCGATGTGCGTCCGCATCCCCATATCGGCCTGGCCACGGTCACCTACCTGTTCGAGGGCGAGATCATCCATCGCGACAGCCTTGGCAGCGACCAGGCGATCCGCCCTGGCGACGTCAACTGGATGACCGCCGGCCACGGCATCGTGCATTCGGAGCGATCGCCCGAGCACGTGCGGCCAGAGGGCGCACGCCTGCACGGCATCCAGACCTGGGTGGCGCTGCCGCGGCAGCACGAGGGCGCCGAACCGTCGTTTTTCCACCATCCCGCCGCGACGCTGCCGCGCATCGAGCGGCCCGGCCTGCGCATGGTGGTGATTGCCGGCGATGCGTTCGGCCAGACCTCGCCGGTCCAGGTCTTCAGCCGCACGCTGTACGTGGCAATCGAGCTGGACGCGGGCGCCAGCGTGGAGATTCCCGCCGACCACGCCGAGCGCGGCATCTATCCGGTCGACGGCGCGGTCGCGCTCGACGGCGAGCCGCTGCCGGCCGAGCACATGGTGGTGCTCACGCCGGGCCAGCCGGCCACGCTGACGGCCACGGCGCCGTCGCGCGTGATGCTGCTCGGCGGGGACCCGACCGACGGGCACCGCTTTATCTACTGGAACTTCGTTGCCAGCAGCAAGGTGGCGATCGAGGCCGCGGCCCAGCGCTGGGAGGACGACCAGTTCCCGCGCGTGCCCGGCGAGACCGAGCGCATTCCGCTGCCCCCGCGCAAGCCCTGACGGTGGTGCCGGGGCTGGCTCAGACCGGACTGGCCCAGGTCACGCGGGTGCCCTGGCGCAGGCATTCGCGGATAGCCTCGATCTGGATGGTTATCGGCGCCGGCACCGGCACCGCGCCGTCCAGCACGCGCCGGATCCAGGCCACGGTCAGGCCGGCATCGCTGCCCGGCGGAAGCTCCGGCACATCGCCGATCGAGCCGCCGGCCTGGCCCACCAGTGTGTGCTGGTGGCCTTCATGCAGCCAGTCGATGCGGCCGGTGCGCCGGGCATCGGCCACCACCTCGCCCTCGGTGCCGCGCGCCAGCAGCACGTTGGCGGGTTCGTGGGAGAAGTAGTCGGTCAGCGTCTCGCGGTATTCAGGGTGCGTGTAGCTGTACAGCCGCAGGCCTTCGGCGGGCGAGTGCTCGCCCACCGGCTGCAGCATCTTGGCCACCGTATGCGACGAATTGCGCAGGCCGATCACGGTGCGCCGCTCCAGCAGCCGCGACAGCCCGGGCGACAGCACATCCACCGGCAGCACCGCCAGCGGGCCATTGCCGTCCCCATCGCGCAGCCTGGCCGCGGCTTCGGCGGTGCTCGCGCACAGGGGCACGCCCAGGGCCTCGAACAGCGCCATGCTGGTCACGCGCCCCTCGAACTCGCGCGTGCCGTGCACCAGCACGGGGACGCCTTCGCGGGCCAGCAACAGCGCCAGCAGCGGCACCAGGTTGGGCTGCTTGCGCGCGCCGTTGTAGCTGGGGATCACCACCACCTGCCGGTCCGGCGGCGCCGGCAGCGGCTCGCAGTGCGCATGCGCGGCCTCCAGCATGCCGGCCAGCTCGTGCGGGGCCTCGCCCTTGATGCGATAAGCCATCAGGATGGCGCCCAGCTCCAGGTCGGACACGCGGCCCGCCAGCATGGCGTCGAACAGGGCCTGCGCGTCCTCGCGCGGCAGCGCGCGCGCGCCGTTGACGCCGCGGCCGATCTCCTTGATAAAGCGGGCGGCGGGAAATGGGGCGGCGGTCGTGGTCATGGTGGCGTGGGGGTAGTGTGTTCTGGGTTCATGATAGCGGAGCGCGGCGGCCTCGCCCATGGCCGCCGGGCACGCCACCGCGCCGCTACGCCGCTTGCAGCAGCGCCGGATTGCGCTGCTTGCGGTAGAGGAAGTCCAGCACCGCGGTGCGGCAGCGGTGGTAGGCCGGATCGTCCGCCAGCGCCACGCGGTCGCGCGGGCGCGGCAGGTCCACCTTGAGGATTTCGCCGATGGTGGCCGCCGGGCCGTTGGTCATCATCACGATGCGGTCCGCCAGCAGCACGGCCTCGTCGACATCGTGCGTCACCATCACCACCGTGCTGCGGGTGCCTGCCACGATCTTGATCAGCTCGTCCTGCAGGTGCGCACGCGTGAGCGCATCTAGCGCGCCGAAGGGCTCGTCCATCAGCAGCACCTTGGGCGCCATCGCCAGCGCGCGGGCAATGCCCACGCGCTGCTTCATGCCGCCGGAGATCTCGTGCGGATACTTGTTCTCGGCGTGCGTCAGGCCCACCAGCGCCAGCGTGTCGTGCGTACGCGCCTTGAGCTGCGGCTTGCTCTCGCTGGTGGCGAAGACGCGCTCCACGCCCAGGTAGACGTTCTCGAAGCACGTCAGCCACGGCAGCAGCGAATGGTTCTGGAACACCACCGCGCGCTCCGGCCCCGGCCCGGCGATCTCGCGCCCGGCGCAGATCAGCGCGCCCGCGGTGGGCGTGGCCAGTCCCGCGACCAGGTTCAGCAGCGTGGACTTGCCGCAGCCGGAATGGCCGATCAGCGTGATGAACTCGCCCTCGGCGATATGCAGGTTGATATCGCGCAGGGCGACGAACGGTCCCTTGCGGGTCTTGAAGGTCTGGCCGACGTTTTCGATGCTGACGAACTTGTCCATGGCGATTCTCCCCGCGTATCAGTTGGTGCCGTAGCTGAAGCGCCGGGCCAGCGCCAGCAGCGCGTGCTCCAGCAGCAGCCCGATGATGCCGATCACGAAGATCGCGATCACGATGTGCTCGACCTTCAGGTTGTTCCATTCGTCCCACAGCCAGAAGCCGATGCCGGTGCCGCCGGTGAGCATCTCGGCCGCGACGATCACCAGCCACGCGGTGCCGATCGACAGCCGCACGCCGGTCAGCATGTAGGGCAGCACCGCGGGGAACAGCACCCGCGTGAACACCTTCCATTCCGACAGGTCGAGCACGCGCGCCACGTTCAGGTAGTCCTGCGGCACGCGCGTGACACCCACCGCGGTGTTGATCACCATCGGCCAGATCGAGCAGATGAAGATCGCCCAGATCGCGGCCGGATTGGCCGCCTTGAACAGCAGCAGCCCGATCGGCAGCCATGCCAGCGGCGAAACCGGCCGCAGCAGGCTGATCACCGGCGCGGTCATGGCGTTCAGGAAGGCGAAGCGCCCGATCAGGAAGCCGGCCGGGATGCCGACCAGCGCGGCCAGGCCGAAGCCTGCTGCCACGCGCGCCAGCGACGCCAGCACGTTCCAGCCGATGCCCTGGTCATTGGGACCGTTGCGGTAGAACGGGTCGGCAAAGAGCGGCACCGCGGCGTTCCATGTCGCGCCCGGCGTGGGGATGGCCGGGATCATGCTGGCGATGCCGTGCCAGGCCAGTACGAACAGGGCGAAGCCCAGCAGCGGCGGCACCGCCTTGAGCACCAGCGCGGCAGCGGTCTCGCGGCGTGCCGCGCGCCGGGCCTGCGCGGAGATTTCCTGTTCGCGCCGGCGTGTCCGTTCCTTGGTGTCGGGGTCGGCTGCGGCATCGGGCGTGGTGGAGGCAATGGCATTCATGTCGGGCTCCTTTGGTCAGGGGCACAGCGGATCAGGCGGCGGGCGTGCCGGCGGCCTTGATCTTGAAACCGTCGGCGTAGGCTTTCGGGTCCTTGCCGTCCCAGACCACGCCGTCGATCAGCTTCGAGCTGCGCATGTCGCTCTTGGGCAGCGGCACCTGCGCGGCGGTGGCGGCCTGCTTGTAGATGTCGATGCGGTTGACCTGCCTGGCCACGGCGAGGTAATCCGGGTGGGCCTTGAGCAGGCCCCAGCGCTTGTGCTGCGTCAGGAACCACATGCCGTCGGACAGGAACGGGAAGTTCGCATTGCCGTCCTGGTAGAACTTCATCGCGTCGGGGTCGTCCCAGGTCTTGCCCAGCCCGTTGGTGTAGCGGCCCAGCATGCGGTCGAGGATGATGTCCATGTCGGTGTTGACGTAGGACTTGGCGGCGATGGTTTCGGCGGTCTTGCGGCGGTTGGACGCCGACGCATCGATGAACTTGGAGGCCTCGAGTACCGCCGCCACCATCGCGCGCGCCGTGTTCGGATGCTTCTGCACGAACTCCGCGGTGGTGCCCAGGGTCTTTTCCGGGTGGTTCTTCCAGATCGCCTGCGTGGTCTCGGCGGTAAAGCCGATCTTGTCGGCGATCGCGCGCGCGCCCCACGGCTCGCCCACGCAGAAACCATCCATATTGCCCACGCGCATGTTGGCCACCATCTGCGGCGGCGGCACCGTGATGGCCTTGGCGTCCTGCATCGGGTTGATGCCGTTGGCCGCCAGCCAGTAGTACAGCCACATCGCGTGCGTGCCGGTCGGGAAGGTCTGGGCGAAGGTGTAGTCGCGCTTTTCCTTTGCCATCAGCGCTTTCAGGCTGGCGCCGTCCCGCACACCCTTCTCGGCCAGCTTGGACGACAGCGTGATGGCCTGGCCGTTGTGGTTCAGGCTCATCAGCACGGCCATGTCCTTTTTCGGCCCGCCGATCCCGAGCTGCACGCCATAGACCAGGCCGTAGAGCACGTGGGCGGCGTCCAGCTCGCCATTGACCAGCTTGTCGCGCACGCCCGCCCAGGAGGCTTCCTTGGTCGGCGTGATCTTGATGCCGTATTTCTTGTCGAGCCCGAGCGTGGCTGCCATGACCACCGAGGCGCAGTCCGTCAGCGGAATAAAGCCGATGCGCACCTCGGTCTTCTCCGGCGCGTCGGAGCCCGCCGCCCAGGCGCCGGCGCGCACCAGCGGATCGACCAGCGTCATCACGCTGGCGCCGGCGATGGTGGCCAGCGCACGGCGCCGGCCGCTGCTGGCCGGTACCGCGTCGACAGCGGCGTCGGCGTTCTGGACGGCTGCGTGCAGCGGCCTGGCATGGCTAAGGCGAGTGGGCATTGCTTGGCTCCAAGAAAAAAAGCGTCCCCTGCCGCCGCCGGCTTCGCCAGAAGACCGGTGCGTTGCGGGGACGCCGTTGTCCGTGGCGTGACGCGGCCCGCGTTGGCCATGTCCGCCTGAATTGTCGATCGGCCGCCGTTGGCCGATACCAGCATGACGCAAGCCGTGTGCCAGCATCATGCGGTGCAGCATTTCGGGGAACGTAGTGCCGGAGCGGGGCGAAATGGGCGAGGTCGGTGCGTACGTGACGCGGTCCGGACACAGCCGCCGCACTCTGGCGGAGATGGACCGGCGAGGCGGGAAGGAGGGCGGCGCCAGGAGGGTGCAGCGCACCAGCCGCGTGCGGCGTTGCACCGCGACGGCGATGGCAGGGCTCAGCCCATGACGTCGATCACGCGCTGCGCGGCATCCACAAGCTTCAGCCCGCGTTCCATCGCCATGCTGCGCAGGCGCTTGTAGGCGTCTTCCTCGCTCAGCCCGCGCGCCTGCATCAGCAGGCCCTTGGCGCGCTCCACCACCTTGCGCTCGGCCAGCTTCAGCCGCGTGGCGTCGAGTTCGGCGCGCAGCTGCTGGTCCAGCTCGAAGCGTGCATAGGCGACGTCGAGCACGGTCTTGACGCGCTCCGCGCGCAGGCCGTCGACGATATAGGCGGTAATGCCCGCGCTGAGTGCGGCCTTGATGCGCTGGCTGTCGTCATTGTCGGTGAACAGCACGATCGGGCGCGGGGCATGCTGGGTCGAGACGCACACGTGCTCGATGGTGTCGCGCGCCGCGGACTCGGACGCGATGATCAGCATGTCAGGCTGGCTGGCGTTGATCACGTCGGGCAGCCGCAGGTCCGCGTCGACTACCTGGATCTCGGTGAAGCCAGCGTTCACCAGCCCGCTGCGGATGGTCTCGACGTTCAGGGGATCGGCGTCGAGCGGGTCGCGCACGAGCAGGATACGCAGCACCCGGCCGGCGGCGGGGGTGGCCGGGTTCGCTGGCGTGGGCGAGGGGGGCGGATGGCGTCTTGTCATGGCTGGCTCTGTTGCAGTGCGCCATGCAAGATTCGCGCCGGGGGGCCTCGGATGGTGCGCCAGTCCGGTGCGGCGGCGTTTGCAAGCGTGCCTGGATCCATTGTATGCGGCCGTACGCAGGGCACAGCGCGCGGTGTATCCTGTTGGCCTGCTGCGCCCGGCACCGGGCCCCGTCGCAGCACCGATCTGACCTATCTGGAGAGATGAATGACCGAATTCGTGTTCGCCCCGCCCGCGCCCGTTGGCGTGCCTGTGCGCGGCAGCCACGCCAGCTTTCCGGTCCGGCGCGTGTACTGCGTCGGCCGCAACTATGCCGCCCATGCCCGGGAAATGGGTTCGGACCCGGACCGCGAGCCGCCGTTCTTCTTCTGCAAGCCGTCCGATGCCGTCAGCTATGTCGCCGACGGCACCGAGGGCGCCTTCCCTTATCCGCCGGGCACCAGCAACTGCCACTATGAAGTTGAGCTGGTGGTGGCGATCGGCAAGGGCGGCCGCGACATCCCGGTCGAGCAGGCCGCCGGCCATGTGTTCGGCTATGCCGTGGGCCTGGACATGACGCGCCGCGACCTGCAGAACGAATCGAAGAAGACCGGCCGCCCCTGGGAGACCGGCAAGGCCTTCGACCGTTCTGCGCCGATCGGCCCGATAGTGCCGGTCGCGGCCATCGGCCATCCGCAAAAGGGCGAGGTCACGCTGTCGGTCAACGGCGTCGAAAAGCAGCGCGGCGACCTGTCGGACCTGATCTGGTCGGTGCCGGAGATGGTGTCGTACCTGTCGAAGCTGTTCGAGCTGCAGCCCGGCGACCTGATCTTCAGCGGCACGCCCGAGGGCGTGGGCCCGGTGGTCAAGGGCGATGTCATGCAGTGCCACGTCGGCGGCGTGGGCGATCTCACCATCAAGGTAGTCTGACCGATGCTCAAGCTTTACAGCTATTTCCGCAGTTCGGCCTCGTTCCGCGTGCGTATCGCGCTGGAACTCAAGGGCCTGTCCTATGACTACGTGCCGGTGCACCTGCTCAAGGAAGGCGGCCAGCAGCTCAAGCCGGAGTTCCGCGCGGTGAACCCCGACGGGCTGGTACCGGCGCTGGCCGACGGCGAGCACGTGCTGCAGCAATCGCTGGCCATCGTCGAGTACCTCGACGAGGTCCATCCCGAGCCGAAGCTGCTGCCCGGCACGGCGCTGGACCGCGCCTATGTGCGTGGCCTGGCGCAGGAGATCGCCTGCGAGATCCATCCGCTGAACAACCTGCGCGTGCTGAAGTACCTGAAGCACACGGTGGGCGTGGCCGACGAGGTCAAGGACGCCTGGTACCGCCACTGGATCGAGCTGGGCTTCGCCTCGCTGCAAGCCAACCTCGAGCGCAGCGGCAAGGCCGGGCGCTTCTGCTTCGGCGACACGCCCACGCTGGCCGACCTGTGCCTGGTGCCGCAGGTGTTCAACGCTCAACGCTTCAATATCGACGTGGCGCGCTATCCGGCGATCGCGAAGATCTATGAAGCGTGCATGGCGCTGCCGGCGTTCCAGAAGGCGGAGCCGAAGTCGCAGCCCGACGCGGAATAGTATTGCACCCCGGCAAAGCGCAAACACCCCGGCACTGCCGGGGTGTTTTGTCTTGGAGGACGTCGAGATTTAACCCAGCAGCGCCTCGGCGAACTCCTCCGCCTTGAACGGCTGCAGGTCTTCCACCTTCTCGCCCACGCCGATGAAATAGACCGGCACCGGGCGCTGGCGCGCGATCGCCGCCAGGATGCCGCCCTTGGCGGTGCCGTCGAGCTTGGTCACGATCAGGCCGGTGAGCCCGAGCGCGTCGTCGAAGGCGCGGGTTTGCTGCAGGGCGTTCTGTCCGGTATTGGCGTCGATCACCAGCAGCACCTCGTGCGGGGCGCTGGGCATGGCCTTGCTGATCACGCGCTTGACCTTCTTCAGCTCTTCCATCAGGTGCAGCTGCGTAGGCAGGCGCCCGGCGGTGTCGGCCATGACGATATCGATGCCGCGCGCCTTGGCGGCGTTCACGGCGTCGAAGATCACCGCCGCGGGATCGCCGCTTTCCTGCGCCACCACGGTGACGTTGTTGCGTTCGCCCCAGATCGCCAGCTGCTCGCGCGCGGCGGCGCGGAAGGTGTCGCCGGCGGCCAGCAGCACCTTCTGGTCATAGCGCTGGAAGTGCTTGCACAGCTTGCCGATGCTGGTGGTCTTGCCGGCGCCGTTGACGCCCGCGATCATCATCACCAGCGGCTGCTCGCGGCCCAGCGCCATGGTCTTTTCGAGCGGGCGCAGCAGCTGCGTCAGCAGCTCGCGCAGCGCCGCCTTGACGCCCTCGGCGGTTTCGATGCGTTCGGACCTGACGCGCTTGCGCAGTTCGCCCAGCAGGTATTCGGTGGCCTCGACGCCGGCGTCGGCCATCAGCAGCGCGGTTTCCAGTTCCTCGAACAGGTCCTCGTCGACCTTGACGCCGACGAACAGCGTGCCGAGGTTGCGGCTGGTCTTGGACAGGCCGGTGCGCAGGCGCTGCATCCAGCCCTGCCTGGCTTCTGCGCTGGGGGCGGGCGGCGGCACCAGTTCCAGCGCCTCGGCAGCCACCGGCGCCGGCGCGGGCGGAGGCACTTGTGCCGGCACCGGGACGGGCACGGGAACCGGCACGGTCGCGGGGGCTGGCGTGGGCGTTGGCGTTGGTGTCGGGGACGGTGCCGGGGCGGGTGCGGGGACCTCCGGCGCGGGGGCCGGGGCTGGCGCGGGCGCCTCGACGGCGGCCTCCACTGGCGCCTCGACGGGCGCCGGCTCGGCCTTGCGCTTCTTCCAGAAACTAAACATTGGGGAACGGGGTCAATACCGGGGCCGAAACCCTGGCGGCAGCCACTGCCGCAGGCAACCGGTGATTAATCAATGGGTTACGCAGGCTTCGCGATGGCAGGGGAGAAACCGTTGTGGTCCCCGCCGGCGATTGCGTATAGTTCGCTACATGAGTTCACTACATGGCAGATTCGCGCGCAGCGTCGCGCACGCGAATCGATCGGCAAAATTTTAGCAGACGGGGTCGCATGAACCATTGCGCTGTCATGACCGCAACGGGCGTACCGGGCAGCAACGCCACCGCCCAAACGCGCAGCCAACGCCACGCACCGCCCTTGCAGGCGCCATCCACGCCCGCCGCGCGACTGGCGCGGCGTGTCATTCCCACGCTGCTGCTGGCGCTGCTGCCGTGGTCGCTGCCCGCGGCGGCGCAGGGCGTGGTGGCCTCGCCGATGCCGGCGGCGCAGACCGCGCCCGCCGGCGCCACCGCCCACGGCACGACCGAGTACCGCCTGTCCAACGGGCTGCGGCTGATCGTCAAGGAAGACCACCGCGCCCCGACCGTGGCACACCAGGTCTGGTACCGCGTGGGCGGCATCGACGAGGTCAGTGGCACCACTGGCGTGGCCCACATGCTGGAACACATGATGTTCAAGGGCACGCCCAAGGTCGGCGTGGGCGAGTTCTCGAAGCAGGTGGCGGCCCTGGGCGGGCGCGAGAACGCCATGACCAACCGCGACTTCACCATGTACTACCAGCAGATCGGCAAGCAGTACCTGCCGAAGATGATGGAGCTGGAAGCCGACCGCATGGCCAACCTCGTCATCACCAAGGACGAGTTCGAGCGCGAGATGAAGGTGGTGATGGAAGAACGCCGCCTGCGTACCGACGACTCCGCGCGCGGTACGGTCTATGAGCAGCTGCTGGCGACGGTCTACACCGCGGCCGCCTACCGGCACCCGGTGATCGGCTGGATGGACGACCTGGTCAACATGCGCGTGGACGACGTCAAGGACTGGTATCGCCACTGGTATGTGCCCAACAACGCCACGGTGATCGTCACGGGCGACGTCAAGGCCGAGGAAGTGAGGGCGCTGGCCGAGCGCTACTACGGCAAGCTCAAGCCACGCGCGCTGCCGGTGCGCAAGGACCAGGAAGAGCCGGCGCAGAAGGGCATCAAGCGCATCTGGGTCAAGGCACCCGCCGAGAACCAGTACATGGTGATGGCCTACAAGGTGCCGCGCCTGCGCGACGTCGAGAAAGACGTCGACCCCTATGCGCTCGAGGTGCTGGCGGCCGTGCTCAACGGCTACGACAACGCGCGCCTGACCCGCGAACTGGTGCGCGAGCAGCGCCTGGCCGACGACGTCAATGTCGGCTACGACAGCATCAACCGCGGCGAGTCGCTGTTCGTGCTCGACGGCACGCCGGCGGCGGGCCACAACACCGACGAGATCGAGCGCGCGTTGCGCGCGGAGATCCAGCGCATCGCCCGCGAGGGCGTGTCGCCGGAGGAGCTCAAGCGCGTCAAGGCGCAGGTGGTGGCCGGCCAGATCTACAAGCGCGATTCGGTATTCGGGCAGGGCATGGAGATCGGCGTGTCCGAGATCTCGGAGATCTCCTGGCGCCAGATCGATCGCATGCTCGACAAGATCAAGGCCGTCACGCCGGCGCAGGTGCAAGCCGTCGCCGCCAAGTACTTCAACGACGACAACCTGACCGTGGCCACCCTGGTGCCGCAGCCGATCGATCCGAACAAGCCCAAGTCGCAGGCCCCTTCGGGCCTGCGCCACTGAGAACAAGGCGATGACCCAGTCCGTCACTTCCGCGCCGCGTCCGCTGCGCAAACTGGCCGGCGCCGCATTGGGCGCCGTGGTGCTGCTGGCCGCGCAACTGGCGCAGGCAGCGATCCCGATCGAACACTGGACCGCATCCACCGGCGCCCGGGTATTCCTCGTGCACAGCCCGTCAATCCCGATGCTCGATATCAATATCGACTTCGACGCCGGCAGCCGCTATGACCCGCAGGGCAAGGCCGGGCTGGCCACGCTGACCGCGGCCCTGCTGGACAAGGGCGCGGCCGCGCAGGACGGCCAGCCGGCGCGCGACGAGGCCAGGATCGCCGATGCCTTTGCCGATACCGGGGCCGCCTTCGGCGGCGCGGCCGGCGGCGACCGCGGCGGCATCGGGCTGCGCACCCTGACCGCGCAGCCGGAACTGGACCAGTCGGTCGCGCTGGCCGCGCAGCTGATCAAGGCGCCGACCTACCCGGATGCCGTGGTCGGTCGCGAGAAGCAGCGCCTGATCACCGCCATCCGCGAAGCCGACACCAAGCCGGGCGTGATCGCCGACAAGGCGCTGGCCCGGGCCATGTATCCCGACCATCCCTACGGCGTCGCCGCGACCCCCGAGAGCGTGGCGTCGATCACGCGCGACGACATCGTCGGTTTCTGGCGCGACAACTACGGCGCGCAGCGCGCGGTGGTGACACTGATCGGCGCGGTCGACCGCAAGCAGGCCGAGGCCATCGCCGAGCAGTTGACGCGCGGGCTGCCGCCCGGCCGCGCCGCACCGGCGCTGCCGCAGGTGAAACTGAAGATCGCGCCCAGCGAGCAGCGCCTGCCGCACCCGGCGCAGCAGTCCAGCGTGGCGCTGGGCCAGCCGGCGATCGCGCGCGGCGACCCCGACTATTTCGCGCTGCTGGTGGGCAACTACGTGCTGGGCGGCGGTGGCTTCAGCTCGCGCCTGACCGACGAAGTGCGCGAGAAGCGCGGCCTGACCTACGGCGTGGACAGCTACTTCGCACCGTCCAAGCAGCCGGGGCCGTTCGGCATCAGCCTGCAGACCAAGAAGGCCCAGACCGACGAGGCGCTGGCGCTGGTGCGCCAGGTGCTGACGCGCTTTGTCGCCGAAGGCCCGAGCGAAAAGGAGCTGCGCGCGGCCAAGGACAACCTGATCAACGGCTTTCCGCTGCGCATCGACAACAACCGCAAGCTGCTGACCAACGTCGCCAATATCGGCTGGTACGGGCTGCCGCTCGATTACCTCGATACCTGGACCGCGCAGATCGGCAAGGTCACGCGCGAACAGGTCAGGGCGGCGTTCCAGCGCCACGTGCACCCGGACAACATGGCGACGGTGATCGTCGGCGGCCCGGTGGGCAGCGCGCCCACGGCTTCGCGGCAGTGATGTCAGCGATGATGTCGGCGGTGACGGCGGCATCGCCTGCGGCGGAGCCTGCCGCAGGCTCTACAATCACGGCATGAATTCGCGTTCCCGATTGCCCTCGCCCGCGCCTCGCGGGCGATCTCCCGTCTCTCCCGTGCCGCGCCAGGCACCCGCACAGGTCCGCATCATCGGCGGACGCTGGAAGCGTACGCTGCTGCCCGTGCCTGACGCCCAGGGCCTGCGGCCCACGCCCGACCGCGTGCGCGAAACGCTCTTCAACTGGCTGGGCCAGGACCTGTCCGGCATGGAATGCCTGGATCTGTTCGCCGGCTCCGGCGCGCTCGGTTTCGAGGCCGCCTCGCGTGGCGCGGCCGTGGTGACGCTGGTCGAGTCCAATGCGCGCGTGGCCAGGCAATTGCGAGACAACGTGACGCGGCTGGATGCCGGGCAGGTGCGCGTGCTGCAAGGCGACGCCTTCGCCATTGCCGCGCAGCTGCCGGATGCCAGCTTCGACGTGGTGTTCCTGGACCCGCCCTTCGCCGAGGACTGGATCGGCCCGTCGCTGGCGCACGCGGCGCGGCTGTCGCGGCCGGGCGGGGCGGTCTATGTCGAGACCGACCACCCGCTGACCGGCGCCGATGCACCGGTGCCGGCATCGCTCGAGATCGTGCGGCACGCGCGCGCCGGAGCGGTGCATTTCCACCTGCTGCAGCACCGCGTGCCGGGCCACGGCGCCGCCTGATGCGCCAGGCCCGCGGGCCGCTGCCTGGCGCCGCGGTTTCGGAAAGGGGAAGGGCCCCTTCCCGATTGCGAAACCGATTCTTGGGTGCACTGCCGCAAAACGGTGCCTGCGGCGACTTCCAAGCGGGGCATTTAGGGTTACACTACGCCGCTGTCACAACGCTCGCGACGCAGCACCCACGCCGGCCCGGCCGGCGCAAGAGGCGGCCCTTCCACGGCCGGCAGCGGGCAGATCAAGGAGGAAGTATGGTCAGCGCGGTCTATCCCGGCACCTTCGATCCAATGACCCGGGGACACGAGGATCTGGTCCGCCGTGCGTCGAATATCTTCGACGAACTGGTGGTCGGCGTGGCGCACAGCCCCAACAAGCGCCCGTTCTTTTCGCTCGAAGAGCGCATCAGCATTGCCCGCGAAGTGCTCGGGCATTATCCGAACGTGCGGGTCGAGGGCTTTTCCGGACTGCTCAAGGATTTCGTGCGCAAGAACAATGCGCGCGTGATCGTGCGCGGCCTGCGCGCGGTGTCCGACTTCGAGTACGAGTTCCAGATGGCGGGCATGAACCGCTACCTGCTGCCCGACGTGGAGACCATGTTCCTGACCCCGTCGGACCAGTACCAGTTCATCTCCGGCACCTTCGTGCGCGAGATCGCGGTGCTGGGCGGCGATGTCAGCAAGTTCGTGTTCCCGTCGGTGGAACGCTGGCTGCAAGAGAAAATCGCCAAACCGGAATAAAATACGGCTTCAGACACGTCAGACCGCGGCCAGTCGGGCGCGGGCGTGTCCGCAGGAAGGAAACACCATGGCGCTGATGATCACCGACGACTGCATCAACTGCGACGTTTGTGAACCCGAGTGCCCGAACGAAGCCATTTCGATGGGGCCCGAGATCTATGAAATCGACCCCAACAAGTGCACCGAGTGCGTCGGCCACTTCGACGAGCCGCAATGCCAGCAGGTCTGCCCGGTCGCGTGCATTCCCAAGGATCCGAACCGCGTGGAGACCCATGAGGTCCTGATGCAGCGGTACCGTCTGCTGACGGCGGCCCGGCACGCGGCCTGATACCGCATCAATCCTGGCCCGGCCTCGCCATCCCGGCTTGCGCCGCGCAAAAAAAGCCCCCGGCACCGCAAGGTGACGGGGGCTTAACCTTTCCCCAATTACTACGGTTACTGCCTACGGCACTGCGCGGTCAGGCACCGATCGGCTTGCCGTCGGCACGACGCACCACGATGGTGGACGAGCGCGGCGGCTTGGCCGCATCCGGCCACTTGCCGGTCGGGTGCTGGATGTTGATGAAGCAGGTGGTCAGGTCCGGCGTGTAGGCGATGCCGGTGATCTCGCAACCGGTCGGGCCCGCCAGGAAGCGCTTCGACTGGCCCGTCGGCGAGATGTAGTACATGCTGTTGTTGCCGAAGGTGCCGGTGTAGGTGGCGCTGGTGCTCGAATCGGTCTGCACCCACAGGCGGCCCTTGGGATCGACGCGCAGGCCGTCCGGGCTGGAGAACGTATCGCCGTTGATGTTGCCCTTCAGGTTGTCCGTGGCCAGCGACGGGTCGCCGGCCTGCAGCAGGATGCTCCAGGTGAAGGTCGTGGCCAGCGGCGAATTGCCGGCTTCATTCCACTTGACGATATGGCCGTGCAGGTTGTTCTTGCGCGGGTTGGCGGCGTCGGTCTGCTGGCGGCCGCTGTTGTTGGTCAGCGTGCAGTACAGCGTGTTGTCCGGCGCGGCGGTGATCCACTCGGGGCGGTCCATCAGCGTGCCGCCGGCCACGCGCGCGGCCGACTTGGTGTTGATCAGCACGTCTGCCTGGGTGGCGAAGTCGACCGTGGTCGGTGCCGGCGACACCGCCGACTGGGTCCAGTTGCCCGGGTCCGAGGCACCGACGGTGAGGCCGTTCTTGCCCTGCGACAGTTCGATCCACTGGCCGCTGCCGTCGGCGTTGAACTTCGCCACGTACAGCGTGCCGGTGTCCAGCAGGTTGGCGTTGGCGGCGCGGTTGTTCGGGTCGAAGGCCTTGCTCGGCACGAACTTGTAGATGCAGCCCGGGGTGCCGTCGTCGCCCATGTAGAAGGCCACGTTGTTGCTGGCATCGGTGATGTAGGCGACGTTCTCGTGGTCGAAGCGGCCCATCGCGGTGCGCTTGGCCGGCGCGCCCAGCGTGCCGTACGGGTCGATCTCCACCACCCAGCCGTAGCCGTTGTCGGCCTGGATCGGGTCGATGTAGTTGTCTGTGCTTTCTTCGCAGGTCAGATAGGTGCCCCACGGGGTGTGGCCGCTCGAGCAGTTGTTGAGCATGCCGACCACGGTGGCGCCGATCACCGGTGCGGCCGGGCCGCCGACGCGGTACAGCGTGTTGCCGGTGTAGCGCTTGTTGTAGATCGAGTCGCGCTTGACCTGCCACTTGCCGCTGGCGGCCAGCTCCACTTCGATCACCGAAATGCCGACCGCCGACAGCGCGATGCGCTTCTGCTCCGGGCTTGCGGTAGCGGCATCGTAGGCGGTCGGGAACAGGATGTTGTAGTCCGGCAGTTCGTGGTTGATTGCCAGCAGGCCGCCCTTCTGCGGATCCACTCCCGGCAGCGTGAAGAAGTGCATGCCGTCGTGGTTGCCGCCAGCCTGGCGCTCGGTCTCGGCCGACGATTGGAAGGCGCCGGCATAGCCGGTGGCACCGGCTTCGACCGGGTCGCCGGCGGAGAACAAAACGTCGACGCTGTAGCCGCTCGGCACCACCACGGTGTCGGCGGTGGACTTGGCGATCGGCTCGAAGGTGACCTCGTAGCTCGGCGTGGCCGGCGCCGGGGCCGGAGCGGGTGCCGGGGCAGGGGCCGGTGCGGGCGCCGGAGCCGGCGCAGGATCGTCATCGCCGCCGCAGGCGGCCAGCAGGCCGCTGCCGAATGCCGACACCAGCGACAGGCCCAGGCCGCCGCGCAGCACCCGGCGGCGGGCCGGGTTGGCGGCGACGATGTCCTCGAGCATCTGGCCGGGCACGTCAACGTCGGGCTTGGCGGCGCGGCTTGCGGCGCGCGCTTCGTCGGTCAGGTACGACATGGGCTTTCCTCCTGTGGGATGTCATGCGCATCGGCAACCATGCGATACCGACGCGATTGGAAACCCCGCAATTTAGGTGGTGCCCATGGCACTTTGATGACACTATGTCTGCAACTGCAGACCGGTGCGGCCAAACGACGGCGGGCCGCGGATGCGGCCCGTTTTCATGCTGCTGTCGCAGAAATATGCTGGCTGCGTGCGGCGCTCAGCGCGCGGTATGCAGCTGCGCCATGGCGCGCTCGGCATCGCCGCGGGCCATCAGGCCGAGCGGCTCGATGCAGCGGTCGATGGCGGCATCGATGGCTTCCTGCTCCTCGCGCCGCGGGGGCTTGAGCACGAAGTTGACCACGTCCTCGCGGCCCGCGCCGGCACCGCCGGGGCCATTGCGCGGATGGCCCACGCCCAGGCGCAGGCGCCAGTAGTCCTGCGTGCCCAGGTGGGCCGAGATGTCCTTCAGGCCGTTGTGGCCGCCGGCGCCGCCGCCGCGCTTGAGCTTGGCGGCGCCGGCGGGCAGGTCCATCTCGTCATGCACGACCACGATCTCGCCGGGCAGGATCTTGTAGAAGCGCGCCAGCGACACCACCGCCAGGCCGGAGCGGTTCATGAAGGTCGACGGCTTGAGCAGCCAGATCTCCTGGTCCCAGAGCCGTGCGCGCGCGGCCAGCCCATGGAAGCGGCCTTCCACGCGCAGCGTGGCGCCGCCCATGCGGGCCAGCTGGTCCACCAGCCAGAAGCCGGCGTTGTGTCGGGTGGCCTCGTACTCCGCACCGGGATTGCCGAGGCCGACGATAAGCTTGATCATGCGTTTGACTGTGTCGTTGGCGCGCGACTGCGCCACAGGCGCCAAGGATACCGAAAAACCGGCAGTCAGCTGCCGGGCGAAAAAAAACCGCCGCAGGAGCGGCGGTTTCTTCGTGGCGCGGCCCGCGGGCCGCCACCGCTGCGGCAGCTTAGGCAGCCGGGGTTTCGCCAGCGGCTTCGCCGCCTTCGGCAGCTTCCGACACGGCACCAGCCGGTTGCGAGATGCTGGCGATGGCCGGGTTGTCGTCACCGTGGGTGATCACGGTCACGCCCTTCGGCAGCTTCAGGTCGGACAGGTGCAGGGTCTGGCCCAGCTCCATCGCGCCGACGTCCACTTCGATGAACTCGGGCAGGTCGGCCGGCAGGCACGACACTTCCAGGTCATTGACGATGTGGTTGACCAGGCCGTGGCCCAGCTTCACGCCAGGAGCGGTTTCCTGGTTCATGAAGTGCAGCGGCACCTTGACGTGGATCTTGTCGTTGGCCGACACGCGCTGGAAATCGACGTGCAGCACCAGCGGCTTGAACGGGTGCATCTGGAATGCGCGCAGCAGCGCCTTTTCCGACTTGCCCGCGACTTCCAGGTCCAGGATCGACGAGTGGAACGCTTCCTTCTTCAGGGCGTGCCACAGGGCGTTGTGATCCAGTTCGATCATCTTCGGCTCGGCAGCGCCGCCGTAGATGATGCCGGGGGTCTTGCCCGAATTGCGCAGGCGGCGGCTCGCACCCGTTCCCTGTACGCTACGCTCGAAAGCGACAACTTTCATGATGACTCCAAAAAGTAAGAAGGCTGTCCGCGACCAGACAGCCTCGTTGCGGCGCAAAGGCAAAATTATGCGCCGATCAAGTCACGTTGATCACCAGACAACGATGATCAACGCAGTAAAGCCTTAGATTCTATCAGGAACCCGCAAACAGCGACATGATCGAGTCGCCCTTGACGATGCGGGTGAAGGTCTCGGCCAGCAGCGGGGCGGTCGAGAGCTGGCGGATCTTGGCGCACTTGGCGGCTTCTTCGGACAGCGGGATGGTGTCGCACACCACCACTTCGTCCAGCGCCGAATCCGCGATGCGTGCCGCCGCGCCGCCCGACAGCACGGGGTGCGTGCAGTAGGCGAAGACCTTCAGCGCGCCGCGCTCCTTCAGCACCTGGGCGGCCTTGCACAGTGTGCCGCCGGTGTCGATCATGTCGTCCATGATGACGCAGTTGCGGCCTTCGACTTCACCGATGATGTTCATCACCTCGGCCACGTTGGCCTTGGGACGGCGCTTGTCGATGATGGCCAGGTCGCAGTTCAGTTCCTTGGCCAGCGCGCGGGCACGGACCACGCCGCCGACGTCCGGCGAGACCACCAGCAGGTCGCCGTAGTTCTTCTCGCGCAGGTCGCCCAGCAGTACCGGCGAAGCGTAGATGTTGTCGACCGGGATATCGAAGAAGCCCTGAATCTGGTCGGCGTGCAGGTCCATCGTCAGCACGCGCTCGACCCCGGCGACTTCCAGCATGTTGGCAACCACCTTGGCCGAAATCGCCACGCGCGCCGAACGCGGGCGGCGATCCTGGCGGGCATAGCCGAAGTAGGGCATGGCGGCGGTGATGCTGCGGGCCGAGGCGCGCTTGAGCGCATCGACCATCACCATCAGTTCCATCAGGTTGTCGTTGGTAGGCGCGCAGGTGGACTGCAGCACGATGACGTGCTTGCCGCGAACGTTTTCCTGGATTTCGACCTGGACTTCTCCGTCGGAGAAACGGCCAACCTGAGCCTTGCCCAGCGGAATGCCGAGGTGCTGTACGACAGCCTCCGCGAGTTTGGGGTTGGCGTTGCCGGTAAATACCATCAAGCCTTCGCTGCTCATTCGGGGCACCTGTCTTGCTGCTGGGGGAGCTTGGTGTCACCGGCGAAGCCGGTGACTTGGGGATATCGTGTTCCGTTAGGACACTATAGGAAGTAATGGCAGGGGAAGAAGGATTCGAACCTTCGAATGCCGGAATCAAAATCCGGTGCCTTGACCAACTTGGCGACTCCCCTACACAACCGGGCCGTTCTTCGTGGTACCAAACTGCCGTACCGCGCCGAACGATAACTTGCTATGCGAACGTCGCGAGCGGGTGCTGTGCCAGACTTCTCACACACCTGCCATCCCATTCGGGAGGCACCCTTTCCAAAACCTGCTGCGCTGTTTTTGCGTCGGGAAAACGCGCAAACACGCAGGCTCCGGAACCGGTCATCCGGGCATGCTGATTGTGTTGCTTCAGCCATGCCAGGGCTCGGGCGACTTCGCCGAACTTCGCTGTTGCTATCGGTTCCAGGTCGTTGCGACCGAAATCGAATTTGTTTGTGCGAGCAGCGAAGACCGCAATTATGGAGATCGGTGTATCCCTTGTCAAGCACTCGTCCGAAAAAATTTCAGCGGTCGGCACGTGCTGCTTCGGGTGGATGATCACGAACCAGCTGTCGGGCAGTTCGACCGGCGTGAGCTCCTCGCCGATGCCCTGCGCAAAGGCGTTCTGCCCGAGCACGAATACCGGCACGTCGGCGCCCAGCGTCAGCCCGATCCGCATCAGCTCGGCGCGCGTCAACCCCAGGCCCCACAGGTGGTTCAGCGCCAGCAGCGTGGTGGCGGCGTCGGAAGAACCGCCGCCGATGCCGCCGCCCATCGGCAGCACCTTGTCGATGGCGACGTCGGCGCCGAAGCTGGTGCCGCTGGCGGCCTTCAGCGCGCGCGCGGCCCGCACCACCAGGTCGGTCTCGGCCGGTACGCCGGGCACCTCGGTGACGCGCGTGACCACGCCGTCGTCGCGACGGCGGAAATGCAGCGTGTCGCACCAGTCGACCAGCTGGAACACGGTCTGCAGCGTGTGGTAGCCGTCGGCGCGGCGGCCGGTCACGTGCAGGAACAGGTTGAGCTTGGCCGGCGCGGGGCAGTTGCGCAGTTCGGGTGGAGGCAGGGGATGGCTGCTTGGCATGGTGCGGTGATGGGGGCAGTTATGGCGTCTGCTGATCGATGACCAGACGTACCGACAGCGGATTGCTGCCGGCGTCGCGCGCCAGGTCGATACGGCGTGGCACCTGCGTTGCGGCAGCGCCTGTGTCGGGCGTCTCCTGCCAGGCGACGTAGCGCACGGTCCAGCCGTTCTGCGCCAGCGTCGCCAGCCGGCCCTGCTCGTCGCGCGTGGCGCGCGCCGGCGTGCCCTGGGTGGGACGCCCGTGCAGCCAGTCGCGCATGCCGGCCACCGGCAGCGCGAAGCCCAGCGCTTCCTCCATCAGGGTATCGACTTCGGGCGCGTTGCGCGGCGGCTGGTTGGGCAGGTCGAGCGTGGCGCCCGACGGCGTGGCGGTGACCACGGCCAGGGTCTGGCCCAGCGGCGAGACCAGGTCGAGCCGCACGTTGCGGCCCTGCTCCTCCCAGCGGAAGCTGCCCTGCACGCCCTCGTCGCGCCCGTAGCGCACGTAGCTGGCGGAAAAGCGGCCGGTGTACTGCCGGCTGGCGGCGTCCTGGTCGACATCGAAGTTGCGCGACGGCGCCACGCTGGCGCATGCCTGCAGCAGCAGGGGCGCGCCAAGGCAAAGCAGCGCCAGGCGTCGGGATCGGTTCATGGGCATGGTCGTGAGGACGGCGGCACGGCGGCCGCCGGCTGACGGGAAACCGGCGCCGCCGGCCGGGCTGCCGGCCGCGGCGCGCGGGCTTACTTGGACGGCTGCAGGTTGAATTTGTAGCGGCGCAGCGTATCGATCAGGGTCTCGTTCTCGGGATCGATGCGCACGGCCTCGGTCCAGGTCTTGCGCGCCTCATCGTGTTCGCCGAGCTGCCACAGCACCTCGCCGAGGTGCGCGCCGATTTCAGCCTCGGGGGCCTTGGCATAGGCGTTGCGCAGCAGTGCGGCCGCGGGCTGCAGGTCGCCCATGCGGAATTTGACCCAGGCCAGGCTGTCCATGATGTACGGATCGTCCGGACCCAGCTCTGAGGCACGCTCCAGCAGCTTGAGTGCCTCGGGCAGGCGCTCGTTGCGGTCCGCCAGCGAATAGCCGAGGGCGTTGTAGCCCTGCTTCTGCTGCGGCTGCAGCGCAATCACGCGGCGCAGCCCGGTTTCCATGCTGGCGTAGCGCTTCTGGCGCTCGTCGAGCATGGCCAGCTCATAGATCCAGTCGGCGTTGTCGGGCTCCGCCGCGATGCGGTCGTTCAGCACCTTGCGGGCGCGGTCGTAGGCCTTGCTCTCCATCAGCGTGGCTACTTCGGCCTGGCGGATGGCGGTCACGCGCTGCGAGCGCTGGCCGGGGTCGGGGATGTCCTCGGCGTCGGTGAGCATCTCGCCGAACAGCGCCTGGGCGTCGTCGAGCTTGCCCATGCGCGCCAGCAACTGGGCGCGCTTGGCGGTGGCCGCCGGTGCCAGGCGGATGTCCTCGATGCGGTCGAGCCAGCGGATCGCGCCGGCGTAGTCCTTGCGCTCCTCGGCGATCTGCGCCAGGTACTGGTAGGCAATGTCGGGATTGGCGCTGGGCTGCTTTTCGACCAGCTGCAGGTATTCCTGCAGGTACTGCTCGGCCTCGCCGTAGTTCTTCGCCTGCAGGCTGGTCAGGCCCAGCGCCAGCGGCACGCGCGGGTCGGCGGGAGCCACCTTGCGCAGCGTCTCGAATTCCTGGCGGGCCGCCGGCATGTCGTTCTTCAGCAGGTACAGCCGCGCCAGCGTGATATGGCCGTTGACCGATTCGGGCGACTTTTCCAGGAAGCGCTTGAGCACCGCCACGGCTTCGTCGGGCTGCTTCTCGGCGCGCAGTTCGGCCGACATCAGCGCGGCCGCTTCATAGCCGGGCCGCAGCCGCAAGGCCTGGTCGAGCGCGGCCAGCGCGCCCGGCTCGTCGCCGGCGACTTCGCGCGCGCGCGCCAGCGCCAGCTGGGTCTCGGGCAGCTTGGTTTCGTTGCGGGTCAGGTCCTGCAGCAGCGTGGCCGCGCCGGCCGGATCGCTGGTGCGCGACAACTGCTGCTGCAGCTGCAGGATGGCATCGCCGCGCTGGCTGGCCGGGACCGCAGCCAGTTGCTGCTGCAGCAGCGGGCGGGCATCGTCCCAGCGGCCGTTGAGTACCAGCAGGGTCGACAGCACCTGGCCCGCCGCCGGCGAGGACGGAGAAATCTCTTTCCACAGGCGCGCGGCGTCAAGCGCCTGCTGCGGGATGCGCGCGTTGAAGGCGATCTCGGTGGCACGCTGGGCGAAGCGCGGGTCGCGGGTCTGGCGCGCCAGTTCCAGGTAGGTGCGATAGGCCGGGCCGACCAGGCCGCGCTGGATGGAAATCTCGGCGGCCAGCACCATATAGACGATATCGTCGGTCAGCTCCAGCGACGGCAGTGCCGGCCGCGCGGGCTTGGCCGCCGGGGTGTCCGCCGCGGCCAACTGCAGCATGGGCAGCGAACCGGCGCCGACCGGCGGCGCGGCGTGGCTGGCGCCCGCCGCCGCTGCCAGCAGCGCGCCGGCGGCCAGTGCGCGCACATGGCGCCGCGGCGCCTGCCACCAGCGGGCCAGGTTGCCGGCACGGCGCGCCGTGCGCGAGCCGGCGCCCGTCGATGTGGTCAGGCCGCCGCCCGCGGTGGCTTGCAACGTGGAGTCCGGCATCAGGTCCGGCATCAGGTCCGACATGTATTGAGTGCTCCGGCGCACGCTGGCGAAGGATGGGAGATTGCGCATTGATAAGGGCATTGTAGCCTGCCGCTACAATGCGCTGCTTGGCGCCGCAGGCCGGCGCCGCCAGGCGCTGCAGGAGTTTTGAGCGGTAACCAACGGAGAGGTTCGATGCCTGAATTGCCCGAGGTCGAGGTGACCCGGCGCGGCTTGCTGCCGCATGTGGTGGGGCGGCGCATCGCCGCGGTCACGGTGCGCCACCGCGGCCTGCGCTGGCCGGTCGACCCTGAACTCGAAACCTGCCTGGCCCGGCGCCTGGTGCGCCGCATCGAGCGCCGCGGCAAGTATCTGCTGCTCGAATGCGTCAGCGCCGACGCGGCGCAGCCGGTTGGCTGGCTGTTGGTGCACCTGGGCATGACGGGCACGCTGAGGGTGCTGCCCGAGGCACCGCCGCCGGGCGTGCACGACCACTTCGACCTGGTGCTCGACGCGGGGCCCGGCGCAGCGTCTGCGGCAACGCCAGGACAGCAGCCGGGTACCATCGTGCTGCGCTTCCGCGATCCGCGCCGCTTCGGCGCCATCCTCTGGACCACGCTGCCGGAGGCGGAACTGCCGTCGCATCCGTTGCTGAGCACCCTCGGTATCGAGCCGTTCGATCCCGCCTTCGATGGCGCCTGGCTGCACCGCCATACGCGCGGCCGCAGTGCCGCGATCAAGACCGTGCTGCTGTCCGGTGCGATCGTGGTCGGGGTGGGCAACATCTACGCGTCCGAAAGCCTGTTCCGTGCCGGCATCCACCCGACCACCCCGGCCGGGCGCCTGAGCCGCGCGCGTTGCGACCGGCTGGCGCAGGCGGTGCGGGACACCCTGGCGCAGGCGATCGAGCGCGGCGGCAGCACGCTGCGCGACTTTGTCGGCAGCGACGGTGCCAGCGGCTACTTCCAGCTCGATTGCTTTGTCTACGACCGCGCCGGCCTGCCATGCAAGGTGTGCGCCAAACCGGTGCGCCAGATCGTCCAGGGCCAGCGTTCCACCTTCTATTGCACCAACTGCCAGCACTGACCAGCACCAGGAGTGCTTCAGGGACCGCCCGCTGCCGCGGGTCGATGGGTCGGCGCAACACTGGCGGGGCGACTGCCATCCAAGGGACGCGAATTCCACAAAAGCGCCGTGGAAACCTGTATCGTGTGCGCAGTCATAAAAAGTTACAAAATGGCCGGCCGCGCGTGTACGGCAGGGGGCGGACCGGCATTGCGTGAACACGGGCATGCCGCGCAGGGTGGCGGGCCCCGAGGCAAAACCAAGTCAGCCCAACAGCTCCATGACAACGCTCGCCCACCAATTCGAACAATACGGCGCCTGGAGAACCGGGGTCCTCCAGTCACTGGCCGAATTCCAGTCCTGGCTGCAGCAGCACGACCTGTACGATGCACAGGCCGACGACCGCGTGCAGCGCATCCAGAGCGTGCTGCGCAGCGACCGCCTCAAGGTCGCCTTCATCGCCGAGTTCTCGCGCGGCAAGAGCGAGCTGATCAACGCCATCTTCTTTGCCGACTACGGGCGCCGCATCCTGCCGTCGTCGGCGGGGCGCACCACCATGTGCCCGACCGAGCTGCGCTACGACGAAGCCGAGCCGCCCAGCATCCGCCTGCTGCCGATCGAGACGCGCCTGCAGGATGCCTCCACCGCCGACTTCATCGAGGCCGGCACTTCGGCATCGCACTGGCATTCGGTGCCGCTGGACCCGTCGTCGCCCGAGGGCATGCTGGAGGCGTTCCAGCATGTGGTGCAGACCATGCGCGTGCCGCCCGAGCAGGCCGAGGCGCTGGGGCTGTACCACGAGAACGACCCCGATGCCGCCTATGCGGTCGATGCCGAGGGCATGGTCGAGATCTCGCGCTGGCGCCACGCCGTCATCAATTTTCCGCATCCGCTGCTGCGCCAGGGCCTGGTGATCCTCGACACGCCGGGCCTGAACGCGATCGGCACCGAACCCGAACTGACGCTGCGGCTGATCCCGGATGCGCACGTGGTGGTGTTCGTGCTGGCCGCCGACGCGGGCGTGACCAAGAGCGACCTCGAGCTGTGGCGCAGCCATGTCGGCGCCGGACACCGGCGCGGCTGCCTGGCGGTGCTCAACAAGATCGACGGCCTGTGGGATCCGCTGCGCCAGCCCGGCGAAATCGCGCAGGAAATCGCGCGGCAGGTGTCGACCACCGCGCAGGTGCTGGGCATCGAGCAGTCGCGCGTGTATCCGGTGTCGGCGCAGAAGGGGCTGGTGGCCAAGGTCACGCGCGACGACACCCTGCTCGCGCGCAGCGGCCTGCCGGAGTTCGAGCACGTGCTGTCGGACCAGCTGATTCCGCGCCGGCGCGAGATCGTCTCTGACCAGGTCTACCGGCTGGTGCAGGACATGGCGCGCGCCGCGCAGCAGCTGCTGCAGAGCCGCCGCCGCGATATCGTCGAGCAGTTGTTCGAGCTGCGCGGACTGCGCGGCAAGAACCATGCGATGGTCAAGCACATGCTGATGCGGGTGCAGGGCGAGAAGGACGAGTTCGAGCAGAGCATCAGCAAGTTCCAGGCGCTGCGCCTGGTCTTCGGCCGCCACAGCGCCGACATCATCAAGAGCCTGCAATTGCGCGACGTGCGCCGCACCATGCGCAGCGCGCGCGAGCATATGAAGGAGCGCTTCTTTTCGCGCGGCCTGCGCGAGGACATGGACGCATTGTTCGCGCAGCTGAGCGGGCTGGTGAGCGATGCCGACAACAAGATCGGCCAGCTGCACCAGTTGATCGAAAGCATGTACCGGCGCTTCAATGCCGAGCACGGCTTCACGCTGCCCGCGCCGATGCAGTTCACCGCCGAACGCTACCTGACCGAGCTGCAGGAGACGCTGCGGCTGGTGCAGGCGCATTTCGGCACGATCAGCATGCTGACGCGCTCGCGCCCGCAGCTGGTGCAAAGCGCTTTCAACACCATGGCCAGCCGCGTGCTGGAGAATTTCCGCGGCCTCAACCGCGACATCGAGGTCTGGCTCAAGTCGGTGATGACGCCGCTGGAAGCCCAGGTGCGCGAACACCAGAAGCAGCTGCGCCGGCGTGTCGATTCGATCGAGCGCATCCATGAAGCCACCGACACGCTGGAAAGCCGCATCGCGCAGCTGGAGGAAGTGCTGAACGGGCTGGATGAACGCAGCGGGCGCATCGAGGCGTTTGCCCAGCGGCTGATGCGGCCGGCGGCGGATGCGGACAGTGCCAGCCTTGCGGTAGCGTAGCCGGGCAGCTCTTGCCGACCGGTATATCATGTGGCGCCGCGCCTTGCGGCGCCTTTTTCTTTGGCGCGCCGATGCCCATGTCCGCTCGCCACGCAGTTGCCACACCGATGCCCCGCAAACCAGCCCCCCGTACCGCACCAGCCCTGCCTGATGACCTCCGTGTGCCCCTTGACTTCGGCGCGCGCGTGGTCGACTGGCAGCGCCGGCACGGCCGGCACGACCTGCCGTGGCAGAACACCCGCGACCCGTACCGGATCTGGCTGTCCGAGATCATGCTGCAGCAGACCCAGGTCAGCGCGGTGATCGAGTACTTCCAGCGTTTCGTCGCGCAGTTGCCCACGGTGCAGGACCTGGCGGCCGCGCCTGCCGACCAGGTCATGGCGCTGTGGGCCGGGCTGGGCTATTACTCGCGCGCGCGCAACCTGCACCGCTGCGCCATGCAAGTGGTCGGCGAGCATGGCGGGTGCTTCCCCACCGACCCCGCGGTGCTGGTCACGTTGCCGGGCATCGGCCGTTCCACCGCGGCGGCCATTGCCGCGTTCAGCGCGGGCGTGCGTTCGCCGATCCTGGACGGCAACGTCAAGCGCGTGTTCGCGCGCTGCTTCGGCATCCATGGCCATCCGGGCGAGCGCGTGGTGGAAACGCGCATGTGGCAACTGGCCGAGTTGGCCTTGCCTGCGCCCGGCCCACGCCAGGCCGACGACATGGTGGCCTATACGCAGGGGCTGATGGACCTGGGCGCGACGGTGTGCTCGCGCGGCAAGCCCGCCTGCCTGGCCGATGCCGCAGCGTGCCCGCTGTCCGCAGATTGCGTCGCGCGCCGCGACGGCCTGACCGGCGTGCTGCCCGCGCCCAAGCCGCGCGTGGCGATCCCCGAGCGCAGCACGGTGATGCTGCTGGTGCGGCGCGAGCGTGAAGTGCTGCTGCGCCTGCGTCCGGACAGCGGCATCTGGGGCGGCCTGTGGAGCCTGCCGGAGATGCCGGTCGACACCGTGCCCTTCGACGCGGAAGACGCCGAGGCCCGCGCGCTCGACTACGCGCGCGCTTTCGGCACCCCCGCGCGCGCCGTGCTGGCCGGCGAGCTGACCCATGTGTTCACGCACTTCCGCCTGCTGATCCGCGCCATCCGGGTCGACCTGAATGTGGAGGCGAACGTGCTGCGGCAGGACAGCGCGACGCCGGCCGGGCAGCGCTGGCTGTCGCTCGACGATCTCGATGCGCTGGGCACGCCCGCGCCGGTGCGCCGGCTGCTTGAGGACCAGGCGCGGGTGGGCTTGTTCTGAAGCGGGAGTGGGCGCGGGAGGAGAGACCGCCTACAGCATGTGGTTCTGCCGCATGTAGCGGTGCACGATCTCGATGCGCATGCCCGCGTCGGGCAAGGCCATCAGCATCTGCTTGGCCTTCAGCGGCACCGGCAGCAGCTCGCACAGCCGGTTGGCGACCCAGCTCGGGTCGTCCCACAGGTAGGGCTCGTCGAAGGGCATGCGGTCGGGCTGCTCGGCGTGCAGCCGCGTGACGATGCGGCGCAGCGCGTCCAGGCATTCGCCCAGCAGTTCCAGCTTGCAGTCGATGATGTCGGGCGGGAGCACGTCGGCGCGCGCCACCAGCAGGCCGTCGTCGCGGGTTTCGTGGCTGATGATATGGAAGCGCTCGCGGCCGCGCGTGCGGATCAGCAGCACGCCCAGCTGCTCCATGTTGCAGTCGACGATTTCCGCGAGGCAGCCGACCAGTTCGGGCACGGTGGGCTGGTTGGGCCGGGCCACTTCCTCGCCGCTGGCGATCAGGCAGACGCCGAACGGCGCGCTGTCGCGCAGGCAGTTGCGCACCATGTCGACATAGCGCGCCTCGAACACGCGCAACGGTAGCCGTCCACCGGGAAACAGCACGGTGTGCAGGGGAAACAGCGGCAGGTTTTCGAGCGTCCGTGCCGGGTCTTCGGACCCTGCGGGACGGTAGAGGTCGGTCGAGGACATGCGGTGCAGGCTTGGGGTCGCGCAGCATTGGGCCGCCAGGCCGACGCCGCGCTCAGATGCCCCGTGCAGCCCGGGGTGCCATGCCGCGTGCGTCAGCCCGCCGGTGCGAGCTCTCGGTGTCTGACCAGCACATTACCATGTGCCCGGAAATAGTTGGCGAGCCTTTCGGCAATATAGACCGAGCGATGCTGTCCGCCGGTGCAGCCGATCGCCACGGTCAGGTAGCTGCGGTTGTCGGCGATGAAGCTTGGCAGCCACTTTTCCACGTAGGCGCGGATATCCTCGGCCATCGCCAGCACCATCGGCTGCGCCTGCAGGAAGTCGATTACCGGCGTGTCGCGGCCCGTCAGCGGCCGCAGCGCCAGGTCGTAGTACGGGTTCGGCAGCGAGCGCACGTCGAACACCATATCGGCATCGCTGGGCACGCCGTGCTTGAAGCCGAACGACTCGAACAGCAGCGTCAGGCGCTGGCTGTCGTCGCGGATCAGCTCCTTGATCCAGCTGCGCAGCGTATTGGTGCGCACATTGCTGGTGTCGATGCGGTGCGCGGCCTCGGCAAGCGGGCTCAGCAGCGCGCGCTCCATCTCGATCGCTTCCATCAGCGCCGTGTCGTTGAACGCGCCGCCGCCACCGGCCACGCCGTCGGTGCGTGCCGACAGCGGATGGCGGCGCCGCGTCTCGGAGTAGCGCTGCACCAGGGCGTCGGTGCTGGCGGTCAGGAAAATGACCTCGACCTGGTGCTCGGCGGCCAGCGCGCGCACGGTGTCGGGCAGCTGGTCGAGCGACTCGCGGCTGCGGATGTCGGTAGCCACGCCCAGGTGCGTGTAGCCCTGGCTGTCGAGGTAGCGGGTCAGTTCAGGGATGAACTGCGCCGGCAGGTTGTCCACGCAGTAGTAGCCTGCATCTTCGAGGACGTTCAGTGCGACGGACTTGCCGGAACCGGATATGCCGGTGATGAGGATGATGCGCATAGCAACTGAAGCATAGCATCAGGTGCCGGCTGCGTCATGACAGCAGTTTGACAGCAGAAAAAATGGCGAACCGCCCGGTTCGCCATTTAGGTCGCCATTTCGCCGGTGGTGGCGCTCAGGCTGCCTTCGACAGGCATTCCTTCATGTAGGCCTTGTATTCATCGCCCTTCTTGCCCTTGCCAGACTTGCTGCAGGCAGCCATCTTGTCCTGCTGGGTCTTGGGCGCGCCGGACTTCGACAGGCATTCCTTCATGAACGCCTTGCGTTCGTCGCCCTTCTTGCCGGAGGCCTGCGCATTGCAAGCCTTCATCTTGTCCTGCTGGGTGTTGGCCGCGGGCTTGTCCGGATTGGCCGGGGTGGCAGGCGTGGCCGGCACGGCAGGCGTTGCCGGGGCCGCGGCCGACGGCTTGGCCGGCGTAGCAGGGGTGGCCGGCGTGGCGGTCTGCGCAAAGGCGCTGGCTGCGAACAGCGGGGTCACTAACGCGCACACTGCAATCAGGGTCTTCATGCTTGCTCTCCTCGGGGGTGGACAACCTTATCGCCGCGCGCCGGGGTCGGCGTTGCAGCTTCCGCAACGGGCGTGATGCCCATTACAGCACAAAACGGAGCATGCCTGAGAAACGTTGACGAGCGCTTGCCACGCCGTTGTAAGCAATTGAAAACCGCGGCGGACGGTGGCTTACAGCAGCCGGCCCTGGCCGCGCGAGACCGCATCGGCCTGCATCGCGGCGCGCTGGCGGTCCATGAAGTCGCGCAGCGTGTCGATGCCGCGCAGGCGCAGGATGGTGTTGCGCACGGCGGCCTCGACCAGCACGGCAAGGTTGCGGCCGGCCGCCACCTGGATCTTGACCATGTGGATGGGAAGCCCGAGCACGTCCAGGTACTGCGAATCCAGCGGCAGCCGCTCGAATTCGCCGTCGTTGCGCCGCACCAGCTGCACCACCAGCTTGATCTTCATCTTCCGCCGCACCGCGGTCTCGCCGAAGATGGTCTTGATGTCGAGCAGCCCCAGGCCGCGCACTTCCAGCAGGTTCTGCAGCAGCGGGGGGCAGCGGCCTTCGATGAAATCCGGCCCCAGCCGGACGAAATCGACGGCGTCGTCGGCCACCAGCCCGTGGCCGCGCGAGATCAGTTCCAGGCCCAGTTCGCTCTTGCCGAGGCCCGACTCGCCCATGATCAGCACGCCCATGCCGAGGATGTCGAGGAACACCCCGTGCATGGTCACGCGCGGCGCCGAGATGCGCGACAGGTACAGGCGCAGGTGGTCGATCACCGCGGCGGACGACACCGGCGTGGTGAACAGCGGCGTCGACGAGCGCGTGCAGCGCAGTTCCAGGTCCGGCGGCGGCTCCATGCCGTCGGCGATCACCAGGAACGGCGGCTCCAGCAGGATCAGTTCGCCCATCTGGCGCTTGCGCGTCTCGTCGTCGAGCCGCTGGTAGTACGTGATTTCGGGCTTGCCGAGGACCTGGATCCGGTTCGGGTGGATCAGGTTGAGGTGGCCCACCAGGTCTGCGGCGGAGGTCGCTTCGCGGGCGAATTCCACGTCAAAGGCGCGGTCCGCGCCCTCCAGGCCGGCGACCCACGAGAGTTTGAGGTCGGCTGCGTTGTCGTCGAAGATGGACTGGGAGGTGACGCCGGTGAGTTCCATGCGGTATGGCTGGTAAGGCGGTGTTCGAAGCGCGTGGCGCTTGCCCGGTCTGGTGCCGGCCCGCTCCGGGGGAGTCAGTGGATCAGGGATGCCATGCGATCAGCAGTTCGTGCACGGCATCGGGCGTGGGCAGGGTCGCCAGGCCCTCGCGCATGTCGCGATCCGACAGCAGTTGCGCGATCTCGGACAAAATTTCCAGGTGCTGCTGTGTGGCCTGTTCCGGCACCAGCAGGAAGATCAGCAGCGACACCGGCTTGCCGTCCGGCGATTCGAACGGAATCGGCTCGGCCAGGCGCATGAAGGCGGCAAGGGGCTGCTTCAGGCCCTTGATGCGCCCGTGCGGAATCGCCACGCCGGCGCCCAGTCCGGTCGAACCCAGCGACTCGCGCGCGAACAGGTTGTCGGTGACGATGGCGCGCGCCACGCCATGGTTGTTCTCGAAGAGGAGCCCGGCCTGCTCGAACACACGCTTCTTGCTGGTGACGCTGACGTCGAGGGTGATGTTGCCGGGTGGCAGCAATTTGGCCAAACGATTCATGGGCGATGCGCAGGATTTCAGTTAGCGGGCGGATCGTTCCGCCGGGCAGCGGCTGGCTCCCTGACCGCCGCCGGCGGAGGAGACGTCCGGCCCATTATAGAGCAGCGGCTACCCTTGCATTGTGCGGTGCAGCGCGAGCAGGCGCGGCCACGAGTTCTCTCTCTTTGTATGGCGCAGCATACACCTTGGCGCTGCGCTTGCGAACATTTCGGGCTTCCCTGCGTGGCAAGGTTTGCTCCGCTGCCACAGCCGGCACTGTGCCAGGGCGCAAAAAAGCCGCGCTTCGGCGCGGCTTGCCTGTGGAATCCTGGTTCAGCAGCCCTCTGCGGGGCTGCCGGGCACGGGTTTATTGCTGCATTTGCGCTGCGGCCATCTGGTACTTGACCGCTTCGCGGTCGTGGCCTTGCACGCGATCCTTGTAGCGAATCACCTGACGGTCCAGCTTGTCGACGAGTGCGTCGATCGCCGCATACAGGTCTTCGTGATGCGCCTCGACAAAGATGTCCTTGCCCTTTAGATGCAGATTGATTTCCGCGTACTGACGCCGGTCCTTTTCCTTGTGATTGTCGACAGAGAGCAGCACGCTAACGCCAATGACTTGATCGAAATGCCTGACGATTCGCTCCAGCTTCGTTTCCACGTACTCACGCAGAGGGGGCGTGATGTCCAGGTGGTGTCCACTGATCTTGAAGTTCATAGCGCTTCTCCTTCTGAAAGAGCCTCACCAGGCAGGCGGTGGGCTCGGCTACAAAGACTTGCGGAGATTCACTGCGGGGATCTTCAGGGCTTCGCGATATTTGGCAACGGTGCGGCGTGCGACAACGAAGCCTTGCTCACCCAGCAGTTCGGCGATGCGACTGTCGGAAAGGGGATTCCTCGGGTCTTCGGCTCCTATCAGTTGCTTGATCAAGGCGCGGATGGCCGTTGATGAAGCCGCGCCACCGGTTTCGGTGGACACGTGGCTGCCGAAGAAGTACTTCAGTTCGAAAGTACCCATCGGCGTGGCCATGTATTTATTGGTCGTCACCCGGGAGATGGTTGACTCGTGTAAACCCAGTGTATCGGCAATCTCCCGCAAAACCAAGGGGCGCATGGCGATTTCACCGTGGGTGAAAAAGTTCTTTTGACGCTCGACAATGGCTTGCGAGACACGCAGGATCGTGTCGAACCTTTGCTGGATGTTCTTGATCAGCCAGCGCGCCTCCTGCAGCTTTTGCTGCAGCCCCGCGGTGCCGGTCTCGCCCTTGGCGCCGCGCAGGATCTGGGCGTACATGTCGTTGATGCGCAGCCTCGGCATCACATCCGGATTGAGCTGCGCGACCCAGCCGCTGCCGCTTTTGCGCACGAATACGTCCGGCACGACGAAATCCGCCTCCGGCCGGCTGTACGCGTGGCCGGGGTAGGGGGCCAGCGAGCGGATCAGGTCGTGCGCGGCCTTCAGCGCGACTTCGTCGACCTGCAGCGCCTTCTTCAGCCGCGTGTAGTCGCGTACCGCAAGCAGTTCCAGATGATGGGTGACGATGGTCAGCGCCAGTTCGCGCTGCGGGTGGGTCAGGCGGCGCAATTGCAGCGCCAGGCATTCGGCGGCATTGCGTGCGCCGACGCCGGCCGGATCGAAGCTCTGCAGCAGCGTCAGGATGGCGTGGACTTCGTCGGGGTCGAACTCCAGCTCTTCGGGCAGCTCCGCGCAGATCTCTTCGAGCGAGGCGCTCAGGTAGCCGTCGTCGTCGAGCGATTCGATCAGGAAGATGGCGAGCCCCTTGTCGCGCGCCGAGATCTTCAGCGGTGTGAGTTGCTCCATCAGGTATTCGCGCAGCGTGGGCTCGGCATCGCGCAGCTGCATCGGCGTCTTTTCGTCCTCGTCGCCTTGCGGCCGGCGGGCGAAGTCGTCCAGGCTCCAGTCGCTGTTGCCGTAGTCGTCGCCGCTGCTGTTGTCGCCGTAGCTGTCATCGGCGGCGCCTTCGGCGCGGGCGTCGCCATTGCCCTGGGGCTCGGCGGGGGCGGGCGCGGGCGCGCTCTGTACGTTGACCGAGCCATCGGCCGCCACGCGCAGCGGGCTTTCGATCCAGTCGTTCTCCCGCTCGAGCAGCGGGTTTTCCGTCAGCGCCTGTTCGACTTCCTGCTGCAGTTCCAGCGTGGAAAGCTGCAGCAGCCGGATCGACTGTTGCAGCTGCGGGGTCAGTGCCAGGTGCTGGGAGAGGCGGAGCTGTAGCGACGGTTTCATGCGACCTATTTTATGCGCATCTTTCCGATGTTGGAACGGAAATTGCTATCGCTTATGCGCCGTGATCGCCGCTGACTCTCCCGCCGCGCAGCCATGGCTGCCCGTGCCGGGCAGCCGTCTTGTCACATGCGGAAGTTCTCGCCCAGGTAGACGCGCCGCACGGCGTCGTTGGCGATGATGTCTTCGGGCTGGCCCGCGGCCAGCACCGTGCCTTCGCTGATGATGTAGGCGTGGTCGCAGATGCCGAGCGTCTCGCGCACGTTGTGGTCGGTGATCAGCACGCCGATATTGCGCGCCTTGAGGAAGCTGACGATGCGCTGGATCTCGCCCACGGCGATCGGGTCCACGCCGGCGAAGGGTTCGTCGAGCAGGATGAAGCGCGGCGACGACGCCAGCGCGCGCGCGATTTCCACGCGGCGGCGCTCGCCGCCGGACAGCGACAGCGCCGGGTTGTTGCGCAGGTGCGCGATCTGCAGGTCGTCGAGCAGGGCATCGAGGCGGCGCTCGATCTCGGCCTTGGCCAGCGGCTTGCCCTTGTCCAGCTGCAGCTCCAGCACCGCGCGGATGTTCTCCTCGACGTTGAGCTTGCGGAACACCGAGGCTTCCTGCGGCAGGTACGACAGCCCCATGCGCGCGCGCTCGTGGATCGGCAGGCCGCTGATGTGGTCGCCGTCGAGCACGATATCGCCTTCGTCCAGTGCCACCAGGCCGACGATCATGTAGAACGACGTGGTCTTGCCCGCGCCGTTGGGGCCGAGCAGCCCGACCACCTCGCCGCTCTTCACATCGAGCGAGACGTCCTTGACCACCGTGCGCGAGCCATAGCGCTTCTTCAGGTGGCGCACGACCAGCGTGCTGCCGCCGGGCAGGACGGAGTTGGCTTCGACGACAGGCTTGTCGGCAATGGTGGCGGTATCGGTCATGGGTACGGTCAGGGTTTGTTGGCGGGCGCGGGCGCCGACTTCAGGTCCAGCGGCGAGCCGCCTGCGGTGCCGGACTTCTGGTCCTGGCGCGGCGACAGCACCGCGCGCACGCGGCCAGACGGGTTGGCCGCCGCGGCATCGCCGCTGCCGCCGCCCGCCGCGGTATAGAGTTCCTTGCGGCTGTCGTAGGTCAGCACCGCGCCGCGGATCTCGTCGAGCAGCTTGGCGCCCTGCAGCCGCGCCATGCGGGCATTGCCGATCAGCTTTGAGAATTCCTGCTTGCCGTCGTACTCGATGCGGTCGCCCCAGCCGTCGATGTATTCGTCGACACCCTCGCGCTTCTGGCGGATATAGGCCTGCCTGCCCGGCTTCGAGGTGGCCACGGCGAACTGGTAGCCCTCGGGGTCGGTGCGCAGCTCGGCGGCGTCGGACTTCAGGATCATGGTGCCCTTGGTCAGCACCACGTTGCCGGTCAGCGTATAGATCTGCTTGACGTCGTCATAGCTGGCGTTGTCCGCCTCCAGCACCATCGGCTTGTCGCGGTCCGCGCGCTCGGCTAGGGCAGGCTGGGCCAGCAGGCCGAAGGCCAGGGCCAGCGCGAGCAGGGCCGGGGCGGTGCGTCGACGGGACGATGTCGTCAGGGAAGCGGTCATGTTGGCAGGGTTGCTTGAGGGCGTCTGGATGCGTGGTGGTGCGGTTTGCGCGGACTTTGGCGCGTGCGCTGCAGGGCGGTGCCGGCCGGCACCGCATGCACGGCTGCGCCGGACCGGGACTCAGGATCCTGGCGCACGGCCCGGGGACGGCCCGGTGATGATGGTGCCGCGTACATTGCCGAGCAATTGTACTTCGCGGGTGACGTTATTGAAGATCAGTCCGTTGGCGGTCATGACCGAGGGCCCGCGCGTCAGCTTGACCGGCTTGTCGGTCTTGACGATGTCGTCATTGACCAGCAGCTGGAAATAACTCGACGCCGCGGTCAGCTGCGGATCCTTGGACGGGTCCTTGCCCTGCTGGCGCAGCACGTGGCCATTGCCGTACAGGTCGATCACCGTGCCTTCGGCGTTCATGCGGCCGATGTCGGCGCGCGCGGTCACCGGCGGGCGGTCCGGCTCGTAGGCGCGCATCGCGGGGCGCGTGACCTCGTAGGTCTGGTCGTCCTCGAAATGGACCATGCGCTCGCCGGTGAAGCGGATCTTGGTACTACCGTCGGGCGCCAGCTCGGTGGCCGAGAAGCGGTCCATGAAGTAGTCCGGCTCGTGCTTCTTGGTGGTCTGCGCGGCCTGGTCTTCCTTGGGGGAGTTGATCTGGACCAGCCAGAACGTGCTGCCCGCCACGATGGCCATCAGCAGCAGCGGCAGCAGCCGCATGACGATGCCGCTGAGGGAGGCGAGGAGTGCCTGCATGGTGTCCTTGGCGTTGTGCTGCTGGTGCCGTCGGTGGCGCGCCGGCTCAGATGACCTTGGCGCGGGTCAGGTCGTGGATATGCAGCGCGCCGGTCAGGCGCCCGTCGTCGTCCACCACCAGCAGCTGGTTGATGCGGTTGGCTTCCATCACCTGCACGGCTTCCACCGCCAGCTGGTCCTGGTTGACCACGTGCGGGTTGCGGTGCATGACCTCGCCGATCGGCACGGTCTTCCAGTCGCGCGGGGTTTCCAGCAGGCGGCGCAGGTCGCCGTCGGTGAACACGCCGATGGCGCGTCCGTCGGGATCGACCACCGCGGTCATGGCCATGCCCTTGCGCGTGATTTCCATCAGCGCCTGGGCCAGCGGCGTGCTTTCGCGCACCTCGGGCACGGCGTTGCCGGTGCGCATCACGTCGCGCACGTGGGTCAGCAGCTTGCGCCCGAGCGCCCCGCCGGGGTGCGAGCGGGCGAAGTCTTCCTCGCCGAAGCCGCGCGCATCCAGCACCGCCACCGCGAGCGCGTCGCCCAGCGCCAGCGCGGCGGTGGTGCTGGCGGTCGGCGCCAGGTTCAGCGGGCAGGCTTCCTTCTCGACCGCAGCGTCCAGATGGACGTCGGCCAGCTTGGCGAGGTTGGAGTCCGGGTTGCCGGTGACCGAGATCAGGCGCGCGCCGATGCGCTTGACGATCGGGATGATCGACAGCAGCTCGCCTGTCTCGCCGGAATTGGAGAAGGCGATCAGCACGTCGTCGCGCGTGACCATGCCGAGGTCGCCGTGGCTGGCTTCGGCCGGATGCACGAAGAACGCGGGGGTGCCGGTCGAGGCCAGCGTGGCCGCGACCTTGCGGCCGATATGGCCGGACTTGCCGATCCCGGAAACGACCACGCGCCCGGTGCATAGCAGGATCAGCTGCACGGCACGGGCAAAGTCGCCGTTCAGGCGGCCGGAAAGTGCGGAAACCGCATCGGCTTCAGTCTGGAGCGTGTCGCGGGCGAGCCTGAGTGCTCGATCCGCATCGAAATTGGCTATCATGGCGACGAAGTATACCAACGAATGCGACCGCACCTGAGCCGACCCTGGCGCGCGTCGTGCTCGCCCGTGCTCGCCGTATTTCCGCCGGCAGGGTGCCCGTGCCGGGTCGGCCGCGCGCCTCGCCGGTCACCCTGACCGCCTGATGCATTCTCCGCTGGAACTGACCTTGGTGCTGCTGGCCGCCGCCGTGTTCGGCGTGGTCGCGTTCCGCATGCTGCAGCTGCCGCCGATGCTGGGATACCTGGCCGTCGGCATCCTGATCGGGCCGCATGCGCTGGGGCTGGCCAGCGATACCGCGCAGACCAAGTACCTGGCCGAATTCGGCGTGGTCTTCCTGATGTTCTCGATCGGGCTGGAATTCAGCCTGGCCAAGCTGCGCGCGATGAAGCGGCTGGTATTCGGCCTGGGCGGCTCGCAGGTGGTGCTGTCGATGCTGGCGGTGGTGCCGGCCAGCTGGGCCTTCAACTGGCTGTTCCCGCTGTCGTGGCAGGCCTCGGTGGCGCTGGGCGGGGCCCTGGCGATGTCGTCCACCGCGATCGTGTCCAAGATGCTGTCCGAGCGCATGGAGCTGGAAAGCGAGCACGGGCGCAACATCATCAGCATCCTGTTGTTCCAGGACCTGGCGGTGGTGCCGCTGCTGATCGTGATTCCGGCGCTGTCGCGCGACCCGGGCGACCTGGTGATGGCGCTCGGACTGGCCACGCTCAAGATCGTGGTGGCGCTGGGCACGATCTTCTTCCTGGGCCAGCGCCTGATGAGCCGCTGGTTCCACGTGGTGGCGGCGCGCCGCTCGCAGGAACTGTTCATGCTGAACCTGCTGCTGGTGACGCTGGGCACGGCGGCGCTGACCGAGCGGCTGGGCCTATCGATGGCGCTGGGCGCCTTCATGGCGGGCATGCTGATCTCCGAGACGCCCTACCGCCACCAGGTGGAAGAAGACATCAAGCCGTTCCGCGACGTGCTGCTGGGCCTGTTCTTCGTCACCATCGGCATGCTGCTCAATATCCGCGTGGTGCTGGACCACGTATGGCTGGTGCTGGCGCTGCTGGTGGTGCCGGTGCTGTTCAAGCTGGTGCTGATCGCGGTGCTGGCGCGGGTCTTCGGCTCGCGCCAGGGCGTGGCCATCCGCACCGGGCTGGGGCTGGCGCAGGCGGGTGAGTTCGGCTTCGTGCTGCTGAACCAGATCGACGGCCTGAACCTGGTCGACCCGGTGCTGATCCAGGTGATCCTGGCGTCGATGCTGCTGTCGATGCTGGCCGCGCCCTTCCTGATCCAGTACAGCGACGCCATCGTGCTGCGCTTTGCCGCCAACGAATGGCTGATGCAGTCGCTCAACATGACCCGCATCGCCGCGCAGAGCCTGCAGACCGAGAAGCACGCCATCATCTGCGGCTTCGGCCGCAGCGGCCAGAACCTGGCGCACATGCTGGAGCGCGAGGGCATCAACTACGTGGCGCTCGACCTGGACCCCGACCGGGTGCGCGAGGCCGCCGCCGCGGGCGATACCGTGGTCTACGGCGACGCCGGCCGGCGCGAGGCGCTGATCGCGGCGGGCCTGCACCGCGCCGCGGCGCTGATCGTGACCTATGCCAACACGCCGTCGGCGCTGAAGGTGCTGCACCATGTGCAGGAGCTGGCGCCGGCGCTGCCGGTGATCGTGCGCACGGTCGACGATTCCGAGCTCGACACGCTGCAAAAGGCCGGCGCCACCGAGGTGGTGCCCGAAATCATCGAAGGCAGCCTGATGCTGGCCTCGCACGCGCTGGTGCTGCTGGGCGTGCCGATGCGGCGCGTGGTGCGCGGCGTGCAGCAGGCGCGCGACGCGCGCTACAGCCTGCTGCGCGGCTATTTCCACGGGCGCGACGACGAAGAGGACATGGTCGAGCGCGACTCCGTGCGGCTGCATTCGGTGTCGCTCGGCCCGCAATCCACCGCGGTGGGCAGGCGCCTGGGCGTGCTGGGGCTGGAGCGCATCGGGGTCGAGGTGACCGCGGTGCGCCGGCGCGGCATCCGCGCCTTCGACCCGCAGCCCGAGACCGTGCTGGAGCCCGGCGATATCGTCGTGCTGCGCGGCCCGCCCGAGGCGCTGGAGGCCGCCGAGACGCGCATCCTGAACGGCTGAGCGCCGGATCTGGCGCCGCAGCAAGCCTTAGTGCGGGCGCGGCTCGACCCAGGACTCCGGCAGGTTGTCCAGCACGGCGCGCGGATCCAGCGAGCGGATCGGCACGTCGCGATCGGCCGGGATGCGGCCTTCGCCCTGCAGCATCAGGTAGCGCAGGCAGCACACCCGCAGGAAGGATGAGAAGTTGCCCGCCACGGCCTCGCTGCCACGGTGTTCGGTGAGTTCGTCGTGCAGGCGCGTGATCAGCTGGTTGACGGTCATGCCGTCGCGCTGCGCCAGTTCTTCCAGCACTTCCCAGAACAGGCTTTCCAGCCGGATGCTGGTGGCCGCGCCGTGCAGGCGCAGCGAGCGCGACTGGCTCTGGTAAGACGCCGGATTGGCGCGGATAAAGATTTCACACATCGAGGGCTCCCTGGCGGGCGGGCGGCGCGGCCGGCAGGCCGTGCATGGCCTGCCGGGTCGGCAAGCCATGCATCGCGCGTGGCGGCGCCGCGTGCGGAAAGCACTAATGTACGATCCGCGTGCCCAGCACCGCAAGAAACTGCGCCAGCCAGGCCGGATGCGCCGGCCAGGCCGGGGCGGTGACGAGGTTGCCGTCGGTGTGGGCCTGGTCGACCGGGATCTCGGCATAGGTGCCGCCGGCCAGCTTCACCTCTGGCGCGCAGGCCGGGTAGGCCGAGCAGGTCTTGCCTTCCAGCACGCCCGCGGCCGCCAGCAGCTGGGCGCCGTGGCACACCGCGGCAATCGGCTTGCCGGCCTGGGCGAAGTGCCGCACGATCTCCAGCACGCGCGCGTTCAGGCGCAGGTATTCGGGGGCGCGCCCGCCCGGGATGACCAGCGCGTCGTAGCTGGCCGGGTCGATCTCGGCAAAGCTGGCGTTGAGGGTGAAGTTGTGGCCGCGCTTCTCGCTGTAGGTCTGGTCGCCCTCGAAATCGTGGATCGCGGTGGCGCACGCGTCGCCCGCGCGCTTGTCGGGACACACGGCATCGACGCTGTGGCCCACCATCTGCAGCGCCTGGAACGGCACCATGGTTTCGTAGTCTTCGGCGTAGTCGCCCACCAGCATCAGAATCTTTTTTGCCATCGTGGTCTCCTGTATGGTTACGGGTGTCCGGCGGGTGCCGGACGCGGCAAGCCGGCTCGGGCAGCCGGTCCGGCCGGCAGGGCCATTGTGCTGGGCGCCCCGGTGGCGCGGGTGGTAATGGGTTACCACGGCGGGTTACCGCGCGTCCGCAGGTTGCCGCCGCCGCTTTCTGACTGGCGCGCCGCGCGCCCATCCCCTGATCCCTATGGCAGATTCCATCATCCAGTCCCCCGACCTCGGCGACGTCACCGGCTACCTGCGCGAGCGCATCCGTACCGTTCCGGACTGGCCCCAGCCCGGCGTGATGTTCCGCGACATCACGCCGCTGCTGCAGGATCCCAAGACCCTGCGCGTGCTGATCGACGTGTTCGTGCACCGCTATATGGATGCGCAACTGGACCTGGTCGCGGGCATCGATGCGCGCGGCTTTATCCTGGGCGCGATCGTCGCGTACGAGCTGAACCTCGGCTTCGTGCCGATCCGCAAGAAGGGCAAGCTGCCGTTCCAGACCGTGGCCGAGGAATACGAGCTTGAGTACGGCAGCGCCACGGTCGAGATCCACGCCGACGCCTGCAAGGCCGGCGACCGCGTGCTGCTGGTCGACGACCTGATCGCCACCGGCGGCACCATGATGGCCGGGCGCAAGCTGCTCGAGCGCCTGGGCGCGACCGTGGTCGAGGGCGCCGCCATCGTCGACCTGCCCGAGCTGGGCGGATCGAAACTGCTGCACGGTGCCGGGCTGCCGCTGTTCACCGTGTGCAAGTTCGAGGGCCACTGAGCGATGCGCGCGCAACTAAAGACCCACGCAAGGAGTGTCCATGCCTGACCTGCTGCTGTTTTTGCTGACCTCCATCGCCGTGACCGTGGCCCCCGGGCCGGACAACCTGCAGGTGCTGGCACGCGGCATGGCGCAGGGGCGGCGCGCGGGACTGGTGGCGGCGCTGGGCTTTTCGGTCGGCTGCCTGTTCCATACCGTGATCGCGGCGGTGGGGCTGGCCGCGGTGCTGCGTTCCTCGCCGCTGGCCTTCCAGCTGATCAAGTACGCCGGAGCGGCCTACCTGATCTGGATCGGCATCCAGGCGCTGCGCGCGCAGGGCGGCCTCGCGCAGGGCGGCACTGTCGATGCGGTGCCGCTGGCGCGCGTATTCCGCCAGAGCGTGCTGGGCAACATGCTGAACCCCAAGGTGACGCTGTTCTTCCTGGTGTTCCTGCCGCAGTTCGTGCGCGCCGATGCCGCGCACCCCGGGCTGCAGTTCCTGCTGCTGGGCGTGGTCTTCATGCTGCAGACCGCGGTGGTGTTCTCGCTGTTCGGGCTGTGCGCGGGCTGGCTGGGCGCCTGGCTGCGCCGGCGGCCGGCGACCGGGCGCTGGCTGGACCGCGCTGCCGGGGCCATCTTCGTCGGGCTGGGGATCAAGGTCGCGCTGCCCTGAGCCGCGTCGCTGGCGGGCCGCACGCTGCGCCGCCGCATCGTCGCGTCGGCCGATGGCGGCGTTGCCATGTTGCCCGCGCCCCGCAGCGCGGCCCCATGCCGTTGCCGGTGCCGGGGGCCGGGCGCATAATGAGCCCTTGACAACGACACGATGACCGGGCGGAGCCTCCATTCAGTATTCGGCACCGGTCACGCAAAGGCGCAACATGGGCGTTCTCCTTCATCTGTTATCGGGCGTGGCCCTGCTCGTCTGGGGCACCAACATCGTCAAGGTCGGCATCCTGCGCGTCTACGGCGCCAACTTGCGCCATGTGCTGTCGACCAGCGTCTCCAACCGCTTCACCGCCTTCCTTGCCGGCCTGGGTGTCACCGGGCTGGTCCAGAGCAGCAACGCCACCGCGGTCATCGTCAGTTCCTTCGTCGGCCAGGGCCTGATCGCCGTGGCGCCGGCGCTGGCGATCATGCTGGGCGCCAACGTCGGCACCGCGCTGATGGTGCAGGTGTTCTCGCTGGACCTGTCGTGGCTGTCGCCGCTGCTGATCTTCGTCGGCGTGATCTGCCACCTGACCTGGAAGGGCAGCAAGCCCGGCCACGTCGGCCGCGTGCTGATCGGCCTGGGCCTGATCACGCTGGCGCTGGAGCTGATCTCGATCGCGACCCGGCCGGTGGTGCAGGCCGCCGGCGTCAAGGTGCTGTTCGCCTCGCTGACCGGCGATGCGGGCCTCGACATGCTGGTCGGCGCGTTCCTGACCATCCTGTGCTATTCCAGCCTGGCCGTGGTGCTGTTCTGCGGCGCGCTGGCCTCCGCCGGGGTGGTGTCGATCCACGTGGCGCTGGCGCTGGTGCTGGGTGCCAACCTGGGCTCGGGCGTGTCGGCGCTGCTGACTACCTCGGGCAACAACCAGCCGGGCAAGCGCGTGACGCTGGGCAACCTGCTGTCGCGCCTGCTGGGCTGCCTGATCGCGCTGCCGCTGCTGGGCCAGGCCGAGGAACTGCTGGCGCTGGTCGACCATGAGCCGCAACGGCTGATCGTCAATTTCCACCTGCTGTTCAACGTTGCGCTGGCGGTCCTGCTGCTCGGCGCCACCGCGCCGCTGGCGCGCCTGTGCGAAAAGGTGCTGCCCGGGCGCAATACCGGCGACAGCCAGGTCACGCCGCGCCATCTCGATACCGCCGCACTATCGACGCCCACGCTGGCGCTGTCCAATGCCGCGCGCGAAGTGCTGCGCATCGGTGACCGCGTCGAGCAGATGCTCGACAACATGCTGCGCGTCATGCGCACCAACGACGCCAAGCTGGCCACGGCCACCTGCCGCATCGACAACGAGGTCGACGACCTCTACACCGCGATCAAGCTCTACCTGACCCGCATCAGCCTGGAAGCGCTGGACGAGCGCGACGGCCAGCGCTGGACCGAGATCATCTCGCTGACGATCAACCTGGAGCATGCCGGCGATATCATCGAGCGCATCCTGCTCGATACCAAGGACAAGAAGATCGCCCACAACCTGATGTTCTCCGAGGCCGGCATGCAGGAGATCGCCGAGATGCACGCGCGCCTGGTCGCCAACCTGCGGCTGGGTTTGTCGGTCTTTCTCAACGGCGACCTCAAGAGCGCGCAGGCGCTGATGGCGGAGAAGGCCAACTTCCGCGAACTTGAGCGCAAGTACGCACGCACCCATCTGCAGCGCGTGGCGGTGCAGACCGCGGAAAGCATCGAGACCAGCTCGCTGCACCTGGACGTGATCAGCGAGCTGAAGCGGCTGAATTCGCTGTTCTGCGCGACCGCCTATCCGGTGCTGGAGCAGGCTGGCGTGCTCAACCGCAGCCGGATGAAGGAAGACGATGTGGCGCCGGTCACGAGCGTGCAGGCGGCGCAGCACTGAGCGGCACGGCTACAGCTTGTAGCCGAACTTGCGCAGCAGCGCCTTGCGCTCGGCCACATCCGCCTCGGTCTCGATCCCCAGCGGCGAGGCGCCGTCGATCACCCCCACCACGCCGCGCCCGGCATCGGTCTGCGCGACGATCACCTGCGTCGGGTTCGCGCTCGCGCAGTAGATCCGGCATACCTCCGGCACCGCGCGCACCGCGCCCAGCACGTTCACCGGGAAGAAGCCGTCGCCCAGGAAAATCAGGAAGCTGTGCCCCGCGCCGATGGCGCGCGCGTTCTCGCAGGCCATGTCGATCAGGTGCTCGTCAGTGCCCGACCAGCGCACCAGCCGCTTGCCCGAGGCCTCGCAGAAGGCCAGCCCGAAGCGGATGCCGGGCACCGCGCCGACCAGCGCTTCGTGCAGGTCTTCCACGGTCTTGATGAAATGCGACTGGCCGAAGATAAAGTTGGTGGCTTCCGGCTTGGTGACCGGTACGACCGTCAGTTCCATGGCGTGGCTCCTGTGGCGATGCGTGTCGCCGTCCGCTCCATGGTAGGGCGCGAGGTAGCGAAAGCAAGCCGGCGCCTGCTATACCGAAGGGGTTGGCCCACCACCGGAGCCGCCCATGCCCGCAATTTGCAGATGGCTTGCGGTGCTTGCCATCGTCCCGACGCTTGCCGCCGCACAGGTCGCTCCGGCATCACAGCGCGAGGTCGCGCTGACCGAACTGCGGCACCCGAATGTCGTGGTGGTATTGCGCCATGCCAGCGCGCCGGGCGTCGGCGATCCGCCCGGCTTCCGGCTGGCGGATTGCGCCACCCAGCGCAACCTCGACGCGCGCGGCCGCGAGCAGGCGGCGCGGCTGGGCGCGAGCTGGAAGGCAGCCGGGTTCCGGCCGACGCAGGTGTGGAGCAGCGCCTGGTGCCGTTGCCAGGACACGGCGCGGCTGATCGGGCTGGGACCGGTGCAGGTGCAGCCGCTGCTCAATTCATTCTTCGGCGCCGATGCGCAGCGCCGCGACGCGCAGGTCGCGCAGCTGTCGCGGCTGATCGACGGTCTCGACCCGCGCGGCGGGCCTTACCTGATGGTCACGCACCAGGTGGTGATCACCGCGCTGAGCGGGCACGGTGCCGACAGCGGTGGCGGCGTGGTGATCGAGTTGCCGCAGGGCGGCGCGGCGCGGCGCACGCGGGTGTTGCCGGCTGGCGGGCTGGATTGAGCCGCGGTCCGGCGGACAGTCCGCGTGTCACGCGCGCTTGAGCAGCGGCGCCAGATACTTCCCCGTAAAGCTCGCCTTGCTCTTCGCCACCACCTCCGGCGTGCCGCGCGCGATCACCTGGCCGCCGCCGGCGCCGCCTTCGGGCCCCATGTCGATCAGCCAGTCGGCGGTCTTGATGACGTCGAGGTTGTGCTCGATGATGACGACGGTATTGCCCTGGTCGCGCAGCTTGTGGATGACCTTGAGCAGCAGCTCGATGTCATGGAAGTGCAGACCGGTGGTGGGCTCGTCCAGGATATAGAGCGTGCGCCCGGTGTCGCGCTTGGACAGCTCCAGCGACAGTTTCACGCGCTGCGCCTCGCCGCCGGACAGCGTGGTCGCCGACTGTCCCAGCCGGATGTAGCCCAGGCCCACGTCCAGCAGCGTCTGCAGCTTGCGCCGCACCACCGGCACCGCGCTGAAGAATTCGTGCGCCTGCTCGACGGTCAGGTCGAGCACCTCGGAGATGTTCTTGCCCTTGTACAGCACCTCCAGCGTTTCGCGGTTGTAGCGCTTGCCGTGGCAGACGTCGCAGGGCACGTACACGTCGGGCAGGAAGTGCATCTCGACCTTGAGCACGCCGTCGCCCTGGCAGGACTCGCAGCGCCCGCCCTTGACGTTGAACGAGAAGCGGCCCGGATCGTAGCCGCGCTCCTTGGCCGAGGGCACGCCGGCGAACAGCTCGCGGATGGGCGTGAACAGGCCGGTGTAGGTAGCCGGGTTGGAACGCGGCGTGCGGCCGATCGGGCTCTGGTCGACGTTGATGACCTTGTCGAAATGCTCCAGCCCCTCGATGCGGTCGTGCTGCGCCGGCTCCGGCGTCGAGCCGTACAAGTGGCGCGCCACCGCGTGGTACAGGGTGTCGTTGATCAGCGTCGACTTGCCCGAGCCGGACACGCCGGTGATGCAGGTCAGCAGGCCAACCGGCACTTCGGCGGTGACGTTGCGCAGGTTGTTGCCGCTGGCGTTGACGATGCGCAGCAGCCGCTCGTCGTCGGGCGCGGTGCGCTGCTTCGGCACTTCGATGCGCCGCTGGCCGGACAGGTATTGCCCGGTCAGCGAGGCCGGCGACGCCTCGATCTGCCGCGGCGTGCCCTCGGCCACGATCATGCCGCCGTGCACGCCGGCGCCGGGACCGATATCGACCACGTAGTCGCAGGCGCGGATCATGTCCTCGTCATGCTCGACCACCAGCACCGAGTTGCCGATGTCGCGCAGGTGCTTGAGCGTGCCGATCAGGCGGTCGTTGTCGCGCTGGTGCAGGCCGATCGAGGGCTCGTCCAGCACGTACATCACGCCGGTCAGGCCCGAGCCGATCTGCGACGCCAGCCGGATGCGCTGCGCCTCGCCGCCAGACAGCGTATCGGCGCTGCGCTCCAGCGACAGGTAGTCCAGCCCCACGTTATTAAGGAAGTTCAGCCGCGCGGTGATCTCCTTGACGATCTTGTCGGCGATCTCGCGCTTGGCGCCGTGCATGTCCAGCGTCAGGAAATAGGTCAGCGCATCGCGCAGCGGCCAGCCGTTGATCTCGAAGATCGCGCGCGCCTGCTCGTTCTCGCCCAGCTTGACGTGGCGCGCCTCGGTGCGCAGCCGGGTGCCGTGGCAGGCCGGGCAGGGCTGGTTGTTCTGGTACTTGGCCAGTTCCTCGCGCACGGCGACGGAATCGGTCTCGCGGTAGCGGCGTTCCAGGTTGGGAATGATCCCTTCGAACACATGCTCGCGCACCGTGGCGCGGCCGCGCTCGTTGATATAGGTGAACGGGATCTCCTGCTCGCCCGAGCCGTGCAGCACCACCTGCTGCACCGTTTCGGGCAGGTCCTCGAACGCGGTGTCGGTATCGAAGTCGTAGTACGCCGCCAGGCTCTGCAGCATCTGGAAGTAGAACTGGTTGCGGCGGTCCCAGCCCTTGATCGCACCCGACGCCAGCGACAGGTTGGGAAAGGCCACCACCCGCTTCGGGTCGAAGAACGTGATCTGCCCCAGACCGTCGCAGCTCGGGCACGCGCCCATCGGGTTGTTGAACGAGAACAGCCGCGGCTCCAGCTCCTGCAGCGAATACGAGCAGATCGGGCAGGCAAAGCGCGAGCTGAAGGTGTGCTCCTTGCCGCTGTCCATCTCCAGCGCCAGCGCGCGGCCGTCGGCCAGCCGCAGCGCGGTCTCGAACGATTCGGCCAGGCGCTGCTTGATGTCGGCGCGGACCTTCACGCGGTCGACCACCACGTCGATGCTGTGCTTCTCGGTCTTCTTCAGCTTGGGCAGCTGGTCGACTTCATAAACCCTGGCCTGCGCCTCGTGCGCGGTGCCGCCGCCCGAGCGGATGCGAAAGCGCACGAAGCCCTGCGCCTGCATGCTGTCGAACAGGTCCGAGTGCTCGCCCTTGCGGTCCACCACCACCGGCGCCAGGATCATCAGCTTGGTGTCTTCCGGCAGCGCCAGCGCCGCATCGACCATCTGCGACACGCTTTGCGCCTGCAGCGGCAGGTTGTGGTCGGGGCAGTAAGGGGTGCCGGCGCGCGCGTACAGCAGGCGCAGGTAGTCATGGATCTCGGTGACGGTGCCGACGGTCGAGCGCGGGTTGTGGCTGGTGGCCTTCTGCTCGATCGAGATCGCCGGCGACAGCCCTTCGATCAGGTCGACATCGGGCTTCTCCATCAGCTGCAGGAACTGGCGCGCGTAGGCGGAGAGCGATTCCACGTAGCGGCGCTGGCCCTCGGCATAGAGCGTGTCGAAGGCGAGCGAGGACTTGCCCGAGCCGGACAGCCCCGTAATCACGATCAGCCGGTTGCGCGGCAGGTCGAGATTGATGTTCTTCAGGTTGTGGGTACGCGCCCCACGGATCTTGATTTCTTCCATATGCCGAAAAGTCGTCGCCAGGCGGGCCGCCCCGGCCGGAATGCGCGCCCGGGCGCACCTCTCGGGGCCAGCCGGCATGGCCAGGTGACCCGGGAAGCGCGAAGGAGCAAACCTGTTAATATACCCAACTTCGGTTTCCGGGGTTGTCCGGCCACCAGCGGACCCGACCATTGCCGCCCAACGGCAACCAGCCCGACCCCGAATCCCACACGATCCCACGATCGCAATGCCGTCGATCCCTTCTTCTTCCACGGAAACTTCCCCGGAAACGGGTGCCGCCGACGCATCCCAGGCTCCCGCGCGCGAACGCATGACGCGCGCCGAACTGCGCGCCGCGGTATCGCTGGCCAGCATCTTCGCGCTGCGCATGCTGGGCCTGTTCCTGATCCTGCCGGTCTTTGCCGAATACGCCCGGACGCTGCCCGACGGGCAGGACGCCCAGCGCGTGGGCCTGGCGATGGGCATCTACGGCCTGATGCAGGCCTTCCTGCACATCCCGCTGGGCTGGCTGTCCGACCGCGTCGGGCGCAAGCCGGTGATGGTGGGCGGCCTGCTGCTGTTTATCGCCGGCGGCCTGGTCGCCGCGTTTTCCGACACGCTCTCCGGCATCATCGCCGGGCGCGCGCTGCAGGGCATGGGCGCGATCTCCGCCGCCATCACCGCCTGCATCGCCGACCTGACCCGCGAGCGCCATCGCACCAAGGCCATGGCGATGGTGGGCGGCAGCATCGGGCTGACCTTCGCGCTGTCGCTGGTGATTGCCTCGCCGCTGCTGCACAGCATCGGCATGTCCGGCATCTTCGGGCTGATGTCGGTGCTGGGGCTGGTCGCCATCGGCGTGACCGTGTTCCTGGTGCCGACCCCGCCGCCGCCGCACCCGGTGCGGCTGCCTTTCCGAAAGGTGCTGCTCAACGGCGACCTGGCTCGGCTCAATGTCGGCGTGCTGGCGCTGCACGCGTCGCAGGTGGCGATGTTCATGGTGGTGCCGGCGATGCTGGCCGATGCCGGCATGCCGCTGGACCAGCACTGGAAGGTCTACCTGCCCGTCGTGCTGGTGTCATTCGTGCTGATGCTGGGGCCGATGATGGCGGCCGAGCGCTACGGCCGCGTGCGCCCGGTGCTGCTGGGCGCGGTCGCGCTGATGACCGCGGTGCAGCTGCTGTTTGCCGCGGTGCACGGGCTGTGGGCGATCGTCGGGGTCTTGCTGCTGTTCTTCGTCGCCTTCAATGTGCTGGAGGCAATGCAGCCGTCGCTGGTGTCGCGCTACGCCGCGGCCGCGCGCGGCGCGGCGCTCGGCGTCTACAACACCACGCAGGCCCTGGGCCTGTTCCTGGGCGGTGCCGCCGGCGGCTGGCTGCTCAAGCACGAGGGCCGCAGTGCCGTGTTCGTGGGCTGCGCGGCGGTGCTGTTGCTGTGGCTTATAATCGCCTGGAGCATGAAGGCGCCGCCGGCGCGCGGGCAGGAAGCCGCACCGGCCGCCGCGGCCTGATCCGGCGCCTGGTTTCGCATCATTTCGTAAAGCATTTGGGCCGGAAAGAGGCCTAGCATCATCGCGCCACCCGGCATTCTGGCGGGGGCGCGATGTTCGTTTACGTCGCGTGTTCGTTTACGTCGCGGCACGATCGCGTCAAACTACAACCCGCTTGCACCGTCATCGTATTGCCACGCTTTTCAACACCGCGCGTGGCTTTTGGAGAACATTTACATGGCATCGGTCAACAAAGTCATTCTCGTCGGCAACCTCGGCGCAGACCCCGAAACGCGCTACATGCCCAGCGGCGACGCCGTCACCAACCTGCGCCTGGCGACCACCGACCGCTACAAGGACAAGCAGTCCGGCGAGATGAAGGAAGCCACCGAATGGCACCGCGTGGCGATGTTCGGCAAGCTGGCCGAGATTGCCGCCCAGTACCTGCGCAAGGGCTCGTCGGTCTATATCGAAGGCCGCATCCGCACCCGCAAGTGGCAGGACCAGTCCGGCCAGGACAAGTACTCCACCGAGATCGTTGCCGACCAGATGCAGATGCTGGGTTCGCGCCAGGGCGGTGGCGGCGGTGGCGGCGATGAAGGCGGCTACGGCGGTGGCGGCGGCGGCGGTGGCGGTTATAGCCGCGAATCGTCGGGCGGCGGCTATGGCGGCGGCCGTGGTGCCCAGGGCGGCGGTGGCCAGCAGGGCGGCGCGGCGCGCCGTCCGCAGCAACCGGCCTCGAACGGCTTCGAGGATATGGACGACGATATTCCGTTCTGAGTATCCCGACACAAGCGCGACACAAGCGCGCCAGCATTGCCATCGAACCCCCGCGCTGCGGGGGTTCTGCTTTTTGGGGCCGAATGCATGCAGGCGTGCCGCGCTCGGCCAGCTTATTCAGGTCCTTCCCGCTGCGCTGAACCCGCACAAACCGCATGACCTCATGCGCACACATTCGTATGCGCGCCACCGGTCAAGCCCTATATTTTGCGTTCTTATTTTGTATGCAAAATGGAGGTGCCCGTGAGGGTGTGGAATGCAGGACGCGGCTACGCCATGCCCGTGGCAATGGCCGGCTTGGTGGCGGGCATGGCTGGCGGGGCCAGCGGTACGGTGCGCGCACAGCCGGCGCCGTCGGTTTCGGTCTATGGACTGATCGACACCATGGTGCGCTACTCGGACAACAACCGCGGGGACGAGCACCTGGCCGAACTGGGCGAGGGATACTTCAGCGGCTCGCGCTGGGGCATGCGCGGCACCGAGGCGCTGGGCGGGGGATGGGCGGCGCTGTTCACGCTGGAAAGCGGCTTTGATCTCGCCACCGGCACCTCGCTGCAGGGGACGGCGACCTCCAACTACGGACAAGTCGGCACGCAGGGCGCGGGCCGCCTGTTCGGCCGGCAGTCGTACCTGGGCGTCGAGCACCAGACGTGGGGCAAGCTGACCTTCGGCCGCCAGTTCACCACGGCCTACGATGCAACATTCCGCTTTCAGCCCTATGGCCATCCCAACCTGGATGCGGTGGCCATCCTGAATGGCTACACCGGTCCGCGGCAGGACAACATGGTCAAGTACGCGGGCAGGCTGGGCGCGTTGTCGGCGGCCGCGCACTACACCTTCGGCGAACTGCCCGGTGATGCGACGGCGGGCAGCAGCCGGGGCCTGGCGCTGGCCTGGACGACGGCGCGGATCGACGTCGGGGCGCTGCTGCAGCGCACCGATGCGCTGCCGACCGCGGAGGCCCGCACGATCTGGGGTATCGGCGGCAGCAGCCAGCTCGGCCGCGTCAAGCTGGCGCTCGGCTACCTGGACCATCGCTACCGCCTCAGCCCGACCCGCAATCATGTGCTGACCGGCGGCGCCACGCTGCAGGCGACGCCCGCGCTGGCGCTCTCGCTGGCGGCGGGCTATGACCGGCAGACCGCGGCCAGCGGCCATCGGCTGATGCTGACCGGTGTGGCCGAGTACGCGCTGTCCCGGCGCACCAGCGTCTACGCCGAAGCCGACTTCAATCGCATCAGCGGGGCCTATGCCTTGCCCGCCTTCATGGGCGTGCGCGGCAACAAGTTCGGCGGCGGTGTCGGCCTGCGCCATCGCTTGTAAGACGGAGAGCGCATCGTGGTTTCCAGAAGACAATGCATGGCACGCCTGCTGGCACTGCCCGCGCTCCCCGCGCTGGCCGCGATGCCGGCGCACGCGGAGCGCAGCGCGGCATGGCCGCGGCATCCGGTGCGGCTGGTGGTGACGTTCCCGCCCGGCGGGTCCAGCGACATCGTCGCGCGCCTGCTGGCGCCGCTGCTGCAGGAGCGGCTGGGACAGCCGTTCGTGACCGACAACCGCCCGGGAGCGGGATCCACCATCGGCGCCGCGGCCGTCGCCGCGGCGCCGAACGATGGCTACACGCTGCTGATGTCGAACTCGGCGGCGCTGAGCATCTCGCCGTTCCTGCTCCGGCGGCCCAGCTACGACCCGGTGCACAGCTTTACCCATGTGCATTACATCGGCGCGGTGCCAATGGTGTTCGCGGTGCATCCGTCGGTGCCCGCGCGCAGCCTGGCGGAACTGGCGGCGTGGATTCGCGCGCAGCGCGATCCGGTGCCGTTCGGCAGCGGCGGCGCTGCGTCCGTGGCGCATATCGTCGGTGAACTGTTCGCGCAGCAGGCAGGGCTGAAGCTGACCCACGTGCCCTACAAGGGCGCGGGGCCCATGCGCACCGACCTGCTTGGCGGGCAGATCCCGTTCGCGGTGGACGCGTTGCCGCAGAACCTGCCGTTCCTGCAATCCGGCGACCTGCGCCTGCTGGCCGTGACCTCGGCCCGGCGGGTGCCGCAGGCGCCGCGGCTGCCCACCGTGGGGCAAGCCGGCTATCCCGGCCTGGTGGCCGAAAACTTTGTCGGCGTCTCGGCGCCGGCCCATCTTCCCGAGGACATCGTGCAACGCTTGCATCAGTCACTGCAGGGCATCCTGCAACAACCGGCCGTGCGCGGCCACCTGGAGGCCCAGGGCTTCGTGCTGGCCGAGCGCCGGCCCGACGCATTCGCCGCCTACGTGCGGCAGCAGGTGCAGTCATGGGGGCCGGTGGTTGCGGCCACCGGGGCGACGCTGTCATGAGCGCGCGCATCCAGGTGGTGCTGTTCGGGCCCGAGGGCCGCGGCAGCTTCAACGAGGCCGGACATGCCGGCGCCGTGCGCGCGCGGGATGCCGGCCATGATGTGGCCGTGGCATGGATTGCCGACCCGGACCCCGAGGCGCGCGCCGCGGCCGTGCTGGCATTGTGCGAAAGCGAACCGGACCTGGTCGTGGCCCACGGCGGCCAGGGCGACTATCCGGTCGCCGTGGCCGCCGCGCGCCATCCGCTGCGCCGCTTCGTGGTCACGCAGGGCAGCGTGCTGGGCGCCAACACCGCCAGCTATACCGTGCTGCAGGAACAGTCCGCGTTCCTTGCCGGCGTGCTGGCCGCGACCGATTCGCGCACCGGGGTGGTGGCGCACCTGTCCGGCGAGAAAGTGCGTCCCGGCCTGAAGGGCCGCGCGGCGTTCCTCCATGGCGTGCGCAGCGCCATGCCAGGCGCGACGGCGCTGACCACCTTCTGCGGCAACCAGCATGACCCCGAACTCGCCGGCCGCGCCGTCACCGCGCAGGCCCGGGCGGGTGCCGATATCGTCTTTGCGATGATCGACGGCGGCCGCGACGGCGCCATCGCCGCCTGCCGTGCCTGCGGCATCCGCCAGATCGGCAACGTGCTGGACTGGACGCGCCGGCATCCTGAGGTGTTCCTGGCCTCGGCCGTGGCCGATAGCGGCTTGTGCGTCGAGCACGCGATCGCGGATTTTGCGCGCGACCGGGTCGCATGGGGGACGGCGCGCGCGTTCGGACTCGAGACGCCGGCCGCAGTGCGGCTGGCGCTGCGCCGCGATGTCAGCCAGGCCGCGCGCGTGGCGCTCGACCACTGGAGCCAGCGGCTGCTCGATGGCGGCGTGGCGGTGGACGAAGACTATGCCGGCCCCGAGTTCGAGACCGGCGGCATACCTGCGGTCGCGTAGTCATCGCATTGACGGGAGGCCACCACCTGCAGCCTTCACGCCAGCGCCGGCAAACCGGCCTCCCGTTCCCACTCGACGCAGTTCCGCCCGTTGTTCTTGGCCGCGTACAGCACGTTGTCCGCGCGCATCAGCAGCGCTTCCAGGTCTTCGCCCGGCCGCAGCGTGGCCACGCCGAAGCTGGCAGTCACGTTGCGCATGCCGGGCAGGGCCTCCATGCTGGTCTGCTCCAGCGTCTCCCGCAGCCGCTCGGCCAGCTGCAGCGCCGCTTGGTGCGGGGTGTCGGGCAACAGCACGACGAATTCCTCGCCGCCCAGGCGCGCGGCGATATCGCGGCGGCGGATGCCCGCGCCGATGATGCGGCCGACCTGCGCCAGCACCGCATCGCCGGCGCCGTGGCCGTAGTTGTCGTTGATGAACTTGAAGAAGTCCAGGTCGCACAGCAGCACGCTCAGCGCCTCGCCCGGGCGCGGCGGGATCTGGCGCGCGGCCAGGGTCTCGAGGCTGCGGCGCGTGTGCAGCTGGGTCAGCGGATCGGTATCGCGTTCATGGCGCAGGTCGTCGATCACGTCCTGCGCGGTCGCGGCCAGCAGCGCCAGCCCGAGCGCCAGCAGCAGCAACGCCAGCGTGGCCTGCAGCCATAGCCAGTAGGCGGTGGGCGGCAGCACGGCGGCATCGTGCGCGGCGGCCGGCGCCAGCGCCAGCAGCGTGCGCGGCAGGAACTGGAGCGCGAACACCAGGTACATCCAGAACAGCACCCGGTCCACGGTGCGGCCGGTGCGCAGCCGTGCCAGCGGCGCGACCCCGGGCAGCAGGATCACCGCGACGCCGACATTGAGGATGTAGATGCGCGCGACCAGGTTCGGGTACACCAGGTCGAACCACGCCACCATGCCGAACAGCGCGAGCGGCAGCGCCACCGCCGCGCAGCGATCGGGGCGTGCGCCGATGCGGGCCAGCATGCCGCGCAGCAGCAGCACGGCGCTGCCCAGGTAGAGCGCGCTGGCGACGGTGGCGGTCCCGCCGCCCGCGCGCGGCGGCCACAGGATCTGCAGGCCGATGGCCGCGGCGGCCAGCAGATAGCAGGCGCCCACCTGCAGCAGGTGGGGCCGCGTGCGCTCGTGGTGCCATGCAAACAGGAAGCAGAGGGCGAGCAGCAAGGCAATGGCGGGATTGACCAGTGCCAGGAATAGACCGGCATCGTGCAACACGGAGCGTCCCCTGTCTTGGTGAGTTCTCTGGCAGGGAATGAAGCCCGCGTGCGCAGCGCGTCAAAGCGCGCAAGCCAGGGAACATGGATAGCGGCATGCGCCCGCGCGGGCGCGGTGTGGCGCCGTCGGCGGGGCCCGCAGTGCGGCCCGCGGCAATGAACTGGGCGGCAACTGCTGGTAACAAATTGTTTCTGTGCGAGCATTCTAGACACGGGTGGCGCCTGAGGCGCCCCCCCGAATGGGGGCCTGACCGGCAAACAATTGTGAACACGCGCGCCCGTGCCTGCCCGTGGCGTCACGGCCGCTGGATGCCCGCTTGGCGGCATTTGTGACTAATCTGTAGATGCTGTCGGATCCTCCGGCAGTTCGGTTTTCCCGTACGCAAGGAGATCACGATGAAGACCAAGAAAGCGATGCCAGTGTTGTTGCTGGCGGCAAGCGTGCTGGCGGCGCCGTTCGCGATGGCGCAGGGCGGTGCCAGGTCCAGGCCGATGACCGAACCCATGGCCGCGTCCGCGCCGGCGGCGCAAAGCTCGCCCTATATGCAGGTGCAGCAGTGGAAGAAGGGCGACCGGTTGCCCACCGAGTTCCGGGACCGCCAGTATGTGATCGACGACTACAAGCAGTACAACCTGCCCGCGCCGCGCAAGGGTACGCGCTGGGTCGGGATCGGCGCCGAGTATTACCTGGTGGCGCCCAACGGCGTGATCCAGCAGGTCGGGTCAGGCTCCTGAGGCCAGAAAATTGAAAAACCGCCACGCCTGACGCGTGGCGGTTTTTTTTGTGGCCACATCGGCTGTCAGATGCCCAGGATCTTTTTCGCCTCGAGCAGCGACTTCATCGATTCATCGTGCTTGCCGGCCTTGTGATAGGCCTCGCCGTCGGCGCGCAGCTTGGAGACCTTGGCGGCGTCCTCGGTCGAGAGCTTCGGGTTGGTCGACAGCTTGGCGTCGATGGCCTTCATCTCGTTGGGACAGTTATGGGCGAATGCCATGCCGGTGGCGCCGCACAGCACGATTGCCGTGACCATGGGAAGGAACTTGCGCACGCTAGCCTCCACGCAGAACGGTTGGAGTATTCAGCATAGTGCATGGCACTGCCATTGGCGGCAGTCTGGCCGGCGCCGCGGAACATACCCTCTCGAAGGGGTAAATCGCGCGCTTTTGTTTCTCATTTGAACGCTGCCGCGACGGCCTGTTACCGGCCAGGCCATGCGCAATTCATCCGATATTCAACCATTTGGGCGAAGCCGGCGCCGGGGCCCGGCAGGGCCATTCCGAGGGTCTCGTCCCGCATTTTTACGGGCCTTCTTGCCGGCTGACTCAAGTGCCGGGCATGGCAAAGGCCACGGCATTTTTTGTGTATCGGCTGGCGCTTCAGGGTTGAAACAGCCCATGCCAATGCACGATTTATCGCAGTCGCCTCCCTTTCTAGATTGGAGCTACCCGGCATCGCACCGGGGCTTCAATCCATGAATACGGGGGGCTTCCACCATGCAACAGATCGACCTGAAACGCGCGGCGCTTCCGCTCGCCTGCCTTGCCATCCTGCTCGCCGGTTGCGGCGGCGGCGGTGGCGATTCCACCAGCGCCGGGGCCGGCCCGGCCGCCAGCGTGCCAGGTCCCGCCGGCGCCGACGGCAAGACCATGCTGTCCGGCACCAATGCGCCCACCGCGGACATGGGCAGCGATGGCGATTTCTACCTCAATGTCTCGAGCTCGACGCTGTACGGCCCGAAGGCCGGCGGCGAGTGGCCCGCCGGCGTGTCGCTGATCGGCCCGCAAGGCGTGGCCGGGGCGCCAGGCGCCACGCTGCTGCATGGCGCGGCCGATCCGACCGCGGCGGACGGCGCGGTGGGCAGCTTCTACCTGAATACCACCACCAGCACGCTGTTCGGGCCGAAGACCGCGGACGGGTGGCCGGCGGGGATCTCGGTGGTCGGCCTGACCGGCCCGGTCGGACCCGCGGGCCCTGCAGGTGCCGACGGTGCGCCCGGTCCGGCCGGAGAGAAAGGCGAGCAAGGCGAGCAAGGCGAGAAGGGAGACAAGGGCGACCCCGGCGAGCCCGGCACGGGCGCTACCGTCTACACCGCCAACTTCGCCGTCACGGCGCCGCCGGGCGGCGTCGGCACCTATGTCATGACCGGTACCGGGCTGACGCTGCAGAGCAGCGACCCGTACTTCGGCGCGGTGATGCCGGTGGCCTGCGAGGGCGGCTTTACCCTGACCGCGATCCTGGCGGGCCAGGTACCCGCCAAGGCGGCGTACACCGTCACGGCGCACCGTGTCGCCAGTGGCACGGCGCTGGACCACGTCGACGTGCTGCCCATCACCGACGCGTCGCAATGCGTGCTCGACAACAGCGAGCGCACCTGCTCGACACCGGCGACCACACCGGTGGCCGCCAACGACGTGGTCCAGGTCCAGGTCAGCGGCAACAACAGCTTCAACTGGGGCGGCGGGCTGTACGTGAACCTGTCGTGCAAGTCCGGTAACTGAACCACGGCGCCGCGTCGCGCCCTGCAAAACAGCGGCCGCCAGGCCGTCTCCTGACCCTCTGCCAGGGCCGCCGGCGCGCCACGCGCGCGGGCCACGTAGCGCGTCCTGGTTTTCCCCCACGCCTTCCGGTGTTATTTTTGGAAGGCGTCATTTTTTTGCCCGTCCCGATCCGTACCATCCCGATTGCACTGACGTCATACGGGAGCGCCCCCGCGCATGGAAACCTCCGCCGAACATTATTCGCTGGCCCTGCTGTGCGCCGCCGTGCTGACCGTGACGGTGGTCGGCATCCATTACGAGGCGCTGCGCCTGTTGTCGGCGATGCATCCGCGGCGCTGGAGCGGGCGCATGAATATCGGCGTGCTGATCGTCTGCATCATCCTGGTCCATTGCCTCGAGGCGCTGGTGTTCGCCGCTGGCTTCTGGTTTGCCGACCGCGTGCTGGGGCTGGGCGGGCTGGCCGGCGTGGCGGTGCCCGGGGTCGAGGCCGCACGCGCGCAGCCGGACGCGCTGCTCTACGCCTACTTCGCGCTGGAAACCTTCACCACCCAGAGCCTGGGCGATATCGTGCCGGTGGGCGCCAGCCGCCTGATCGCCAGTATCGAGCCGCTGGTCGGGCTGATCCTGATCGGCTGGTCCACCTCGTTCACCTACGTCATGATGCGCCGCGACTGGGAACTGGAGCGCGAGGAGGGCGACGAGGGCGGCCAGCATCGCCGCGGCTAGTACCTGGCGGCATCGTTCCGCCCATGGCGCTGGGACAGATGCGGCGCCAGCGCCAGGACTGGCGTGAGGCGGCGCAGCGCGCCGAAGCCGGCGAGGGCCCGCAGGCTGGCAATGTCGCAAGTGCCGCAAATGCCGGTAGTGCCAGGCAGCGCGGGAACGATTAAGCTCGCGGTATTTGCCAGATACCGTCGAGCCAGAGGAGACATCGCATCATGCCAGCACGCCAGCGAATCCTGAACCGCATTGCCGCCCTTGTCGCCCTTGGGTCCCTGGCGGTGGCATGCGGCGCGCATGCGCAGAGGCAGGACCAGGGCGGTGCCGCCGCCGCCATCAATGAAGCGGTGCAGCAAGGCACCACCCCCTACCGTCCCGACCCGTCGGCGACACCGGCCAGCATCCAGTCGGACGAGTGCCGCGCGCTGGCCGAGCAGATTGCGCAGGCGCCCAAGCGCGAGTACCGCGCCACCGAGCCGGCCATCGAAACCGCCCAGGGCCGCATGGTGCCGGAGCTGGAACGGGACCGGCCGAAGAAATCGCTGCAGCAGGCGTACCGGGAGAAGTGCACGCAGTAAGCGCCCGGCCGCGCTTTCGAACGGGCCGCGGGCTCAGCCATGCCCGGGCGTCACATACGCCCCGGTGCGATGCAGCTCGCCCTCGGCCTGCTCCAGCGCGCGGATGGCGCCCTTGCCCTTGCGCGCCAGCAGTTGTTCGACCAGCGCCTCGACCACGGCCACGCCGGCCGTGATCGACGGAAAGAACGACGGGCTTTCGACCGAGAACAGCAGCGTGCAGTCCGCGGCCAGCGCGATCGGCGCGACCGTGCTGTCGGTCAGCGCGATCACCTTGCAGCCGCACTCGCGCGCGGCCTCGGCCACGCGGATGCTCTCCTGCGAATAGGGGGCGAAGCTGACCACCACCACCGCGTCCTTGGGCGCCAGCCCGCGCAGCTCCATCTCCAGCGTGCCGGCATCGGCGCGGATCAGGTGCACGGTGCTGCGGAACAGCCGGTAGACATAGTGGAAGGTGAACGCGATCGGGAAGCATGAGCGGAAGCCAGCCACATGCACGCAGGCCGCGTGCGACAGCAGCTCGGCGGCTTGCGGCAGCGTCTTCTCGTTGCTGGTGGCGATCCGGTCCAGGTTGTGGTGCTGTGCCTCGAGCATCTCGCCCAGCATGCGGCTGGCACTGCTTTCGCGCACCACCTTGCGCGCGCGCCGCGCATACGGCTGGGTGCCGCCGCGCAGTGCATCGACAAACAGCTCGCGCATGGCCTGCCAGCCCTCGAAGCCCAGATGCTGCGACAGCCGCACCAGGGTGGCGGGCTGCACTCCGGCGCTGGCCGCGATCTTGCGCATCGACAGCACCGGCACGTCCTGCGGATGGTCGAGCAGGTAGCGGGCACCGCCCTGGAATTGCGTGCTGAGGTTGGGAAAGCCGCGGCGCAGCAAGTCCAGCAATGCCTCCAGGTCGTGGGGCGGCGCTGGTGGCGATGTGGGCATTGGTGTCCCGGGCCGGGAAGAGGCGGGGGGATCGGACGACATGGGTGCTCCGGCTTCAAGGATGTAACGATTGTTGCACAGGTGCGGCCGCCTGCGCACCGCGTCGGCGCGGTGGCCGGCGGATTAACGTCCGCGCCGGCCGGAATCTTTACCCCTGATGACACGCGGCCACGTCACTGTCACTTCGCTACAACGCCGGGTCGTCCACATCGTATTTTCCTTACCCGCTTAACGGATCGTGACTTACACTCCGCGCCATAACCTCCGGAATTCGGTCGTCCGGAACATAATGAGTAGCGGAGCGCGAGCATGGGACATAGAAGCCCGGCAGTGCGACTCGGTGGGAGGGTCAACCCGCCGTTTCGGGTCATATTCAGGGGCATCCCGGGGGTCGGATCCTACGCAGGCATCCGAGCTGGCGGGACTCAGGGGGCTGCCGGCATGCCATGCCGGGGCAGGCCGCCGCATGGCTTCACGCTGATCGAAGTGATGATCACCGTGGCGGTCATCGCCATTCTTGCCGCCGTCGCCATTCCCAACTACAGCCGTTACGTGGTGCGCTCCAACCGCGCCGCGATCGAGTCCTTCATGCTGGAGGTCTCCAGCGCACAGGAGCGCTTCCTGGTCGACAACCGCGCCTATGCCGCCAACCTCGGGGCGCTCGGCATGTCGGTGCCCGCCGGGCTGGCCACGCGCTACGACGTCACGGTGACACCGAACGCGGCGCTGCCGCCGGGCTACCGCATCGTGGCCACGCCCAGGGGCAGCCAGCTCGGCGACACCGATTGCGGCACGCTGACGCTGACCAGCGCCGGCGCCAAGTCCGCGTCGGGCGCAGGCACCGACTGCTGGAACTGACCATGCGGCCCAATCTTTCCCGCGCCAATGATCGCCGGCGGCGCGCACGCCGCGGCTTTACGCTGATCGAACTGCTGTGCGCGTTGTCGGTGCTGGCGATCCTGGCGGTCGCGGCCGCTCCTTCCTTTGCCGCGCTGATCGCCAGCCAGCGCGTGCGCAGCGCCTCGCTCGACCTGGCGTCGGCGCTGGTGCTGGCGCGCAGCGAAGCGGTCAAGCGCAATGCCACGGTCTCGCTGGCACCGGCCGGCGCCGCCTGGACGGCAGGGTGGACGGTGAGCGCGGGCGCCGAGACGGTACGTTCGTTCGGGCCCTATGGCGGGCTGACCATCACGCCCAGTGCGGCCGGCGGCCTGGTGCTTGGCAACGACGGCCGGCTGACCGGCGCGGCGATGACGTTCGAGTTCGCGCCCGGCGGCGATACCTCGGCCACCACGCGCGTGTGCGTGCAGGTCAGCGAGACCGGCCGCATCGCCTCCACCAACGGAGCCTGCACATGACGCGCATCGCCATGTCGTGCATCGCCATGTCGCGGCGGCGCCTGCCGGCGCGCCGCGCGCAGGCCGGCTTCCTGCTGATCGAAGTGCTGGTGGCGGTGGTGATCCTGCTGGTCGCGCTGCTGGGCACCGCCGGACTGGTGGCGCGCTCGGGCCAGACCGAGATGGAGTCCTACCAGCGCGTGCAGGCGCTGGCGCTGCTGCAGGACATGGCCGCGCGCCTTAACGCCAACCGCCAGGTGGCAGCGTGCTATGCCAACGGCGCCGCCGGCATGCAGCTGGGCAGCGCGGCCGCGCCGCCCGCCGCATGCACACAGGGCAGTGCCGCGCAGAACGCCACCGCCAACGCCGACCTGCAGGCCTGGAACGCGGCCTTGCTCGGCAGCGCCGAGATGCGCCCGGGCGCCAGCGCTGTCGATCCCGCGCAAGCGGTGGGCGCAATGATCGGCGCGCGCGGTTGCATCGAGACCGTCGACGCGGTCGACCAGGTCTACCGCATCACCGTGGCGTGGCAGGGCCTGGCCACCACGGCCGCGCCGGCGCTTGGCTGCGGCAAGGACCAGTACGGCAACGATGCCTATCGCCGCGCGGTCAGCACGCAGATCCGCATCGGCACCCTCGGGACCGTGTCATGACCGCGCCGCATTTTTCCGTGCCTTCATCCCGCGCCCGGGCCCGCGCCGCGCGCCTGCGCCGCCAGCGCGGCATCTCGCTGGTCGAGCTGATGATCGGCATCACCATCGGCCTGGTGCTGCTGACCGCGCTGGCCAGCCTGTATTACGCCAACAGCCTGTCGCGCACCGAGTTCGCCAAATCGGCTGAACAGGTGGAGAACGGGCGCTATGCGCTGGAGCAGATCCGGCGCGAGGTGGAGCTGGCGGGGTTCTTCGGTGTGGGCAACATTGCGCGCGGCAACAAGGCCGCGGAGCCGGCGCTGTGCGCGACCGACCCGGCTGCTTTGGGCTTCTCGTTCACCGCCGAAACCGTGCCTTTGGCACTGACCGGCTATGCGCCCGGCGTGGTGGCTCCGTGCCTGCCGGATCTGGCAGCGACCTCGGAGGTGCTGGTGGTGCGCCGCGTGTCGACCACGCCGGTAGCGGCGCCGGCGCCGGGGTCGGCTTACCTGCAGGTCTCGGCGTGTTCGCAGGACGCGCAGAACTTCGTCTTCGACGCCAGCGGCGCGGCGGCCTTCGCGCTGCGCACCAAGGCCTGCGATGCGGCACAGCCGGCCGAATTGCGCCGGGCCATGGTGCGCATCTTCTACCTGGCCGGCTGCGACCGTTGCAGCAACGGCGGCGACGGCATTCCCACGCTGAAGATGGCCGAGCTGGTCAACGGCGCGTTCCAGTCGCGCTCGGTGGCGCAGGGCGTGCAGGACATGCATGTGCAGTACGGGGTGGACCAGGACAGTAACGGCTCGGCTGACTGCTATGTGACCGATCCGCGCGCCAACAACAGCGCCGTGTGCACCGCGGTGCCGGGTTATGACTGGGGCGTGGTGATCAACAATCTGGCCAATGTCACCACCGTGCGCGTGCACTTGCTGGCGCGCACGCTGAAGCCTTCCGGCGGCCATATCGACAAACGCACCTACGAAATCGGCCGCGCGGTGGCCTCGGGTCCGTTCAACGACGGCTACAAGCGCCACGTCTACGCCCAGGTGGCGCGGCTGGTCAACGTGGCCGGCCTGCGAGAGCAATGACGCCATACCGGCACCACACTGCGATGAGAACCATGACCAAGTCAACCGGCGGCGCGCTGCGCCGCAGTCAATCCGGGGTCACGCTGGTGGTGACGCTGGTGTTCATGGTGATGTTCCTGATGATCGCGGTGGCCATGGTCAATTCCGGCCTGATCAACGTCAAAGTGGCATCCAACCAGCAGCACAGCGCCGAGGCACGCGACGTGGCGCAGCAGGCGATCGAGCAGGTGATCAGCGACGACTTCACCAAGGCGCCGGTGGCGGTGGACGTGCCAGTCGACGTGACCGGCGACGGCACCGCGGATTACGTGGCGCAGGTGGCCGTGCCGACCTGCGTGACCAGCAAGCCGGTAGCCAAGGTGATCGATCCGGAGAAGCATCCCGAGGATGCCGAATGCACGCTCGGCAGCAGTACCGGCAACGGCAATCTCGTGGTGGGCCCGGGCGGCGCCAACGTGGTCAGCTCGCTTTGCAACGATACGCAGTGGGATGTCGCCGCCACCGTCAATGACGCCAACACCGGCACGGTCGCGACGGTGCACCAGGGCGTGGCCGTGCGCACGCTGTATGGCTCCACCTGCCCCTGATTGCCACGGGCGCGCCGCAAATCTTTAAAAGGAAAAACCAGCATGTCCATGCCCGCCCGCCGGCTTCGCGCCTATGCAGCCTGTGCCACGGCCCTGCTCGGGCTGGCCGCCGCGCCTGCGGCGCTGGCCGAAGACATCGACCTGTTCACCGGCCTGCAGAGCAACGCCGGCGCGCGCCCGAACGTGCTGCTGATCCTGGACAACGCCTCGGCGTGGAACGCCAATGCGCAGGTCGATTGCGAAACCCCGGGCGTGGTAGGTCCGAACAACCTGAACAACAACGTCGGCGCCGAGCAGTGCGCGCTGTACAAGGCAGTGTCGGACCTGATCCGTGACCCTAATACCGTCGGCAAGATCAACCTTGGCGTGATGATGTTCGGCGGCAGCAATAACTCCGGCGCCCAGTTCCGCTTCCCGAACGTCACGCCGCCGACCGCGCCGTCCGGTCTGGTGCTGCTCGACCAGACGGGCGGCGAGCAGATGCTGGCGTTCATCAAGAGCATCGACCGCACCAAGGACAGTTCCAACAACTCGCAGGTCGGCGGCGCCATGCAGGAAGCGTGGGCGTTCTTTTCCGGCAAGACGGGCCTGTCCGGCACCACCTACCAGTCGCCGATCAGCAATCCGTGCCAGAAGAACTTCATCATCTACATCGCCAACGCGCTCAATAACGGCAAGCCCCAGGACACCGGGCAGGATGCCTACAACAAGCTCCGGGAGGCGGGCGCCACCGCCGCGCAGCTGACACCGATCCCGCTGTCCAGAGCCAACAACATCGACAACTGGGGCGATGAATGGGCACGCTTTCTCAACGGCATGGACCTGAACGCCGCCAACAACGCGGGTTCGGCCACGGCGACGCGCCAGAACATCATCACCTACACCATTGGCGTCACGGACGGCAGCAAGCAGAGCCTGGACTACCTGGAGTTCGTCAACAGCATGGCCAGCAAGGGCGGCGGTGGCAACTTCACGGTGCGGGCCGGCGACGACGATGCGCTGGCCAAGGCGCTGAAGGACATCTTCAACGAGATGCAGGCGGTCAACAACGTGTTCGCCTCGGTCAGCCTGCCGGTCAGCGTGAACGGGCAGGGCTCGTACCTGAACCAGGTCTACATCGGCATGTTCCGCCCCGATGGCAAGGCACGTCCGCGCTGGGTCGGCAACCTCAAGCAATACAAGCTGGGTTACGACACCAATGGCAACCTGGTGTTGCTCGACGCCGGCACGCCGGGCGGCACCGAGCAGACGTCAAAGAACGCGATCAGCAATGCCAGCACCGGCTTTATCTCGCCCAATGCGCGCAGTTACTGGACCGAGGATCCGCCAAAGCAGGTTGGCAGTTCCAGTATCGTCACGGACTGGCCCGCCGACGGCTTCTGGAAGAATGCCTCGGCGCAACTGCGCAACGCCAAGGATGCGCCCGACGGCGAGATTGTCGAGAAGGGCGGCGCCGGCGAAATGCTGCGCGCCGACTACCTCACCAGCCAGAGCGGGCGCCGGCTGCTGACCTGCGCCAATGCCAAGTGCAGCAAGGACACGGCGCTGACCAACTTCAATACCGCCAACAGGGCGCTGACCGAGGGCGACGGTCCGTCGCTGCTGAAGACCACCGCGGCGGACGTGGCAAATATGATCGAATGGGTGCGCGGCAAGGACGTTTTTGCCGCGCTGACCGGCACCGATCCGAAGAAGGAGTCCGAGCCCGGCCCCGGCGGCAACGTCACGGTGCGCGGCTCGATCCACGGCGACGTGCTGCATTCGCGCCCGGTGGTGGTCGACTACGGCGGCAGCACCGGCGTGGTGGTGTTCTACGGCGCCAATGACGGCGTGTTCCATGCCGTCAACGGCAACCGCACCGGCGCGATTTCCACCACCGCCGGCCAGGTGCGCGCCGGCGGCGAGCTGTGGGGCTTTGTCGCGCCCGAGTTCTACGGCAAGCTGGCGCGCCTCTACAACAACGCGCCAGAGGTGCGGCTGACGGGCAGCCCGCAGGACACCGCCGAGGTCCAGTTCAAGCCGCGCGACTATTTCTTCGACGGCACCACCACGGTCTACCAGAACCTGAGCAACCCGGCCGCGCCGCAGGTGACCATCTACCTGACCGCGCGGCGCGGCGGCCGCCTGGTGTATGCGCTCGACGTCAGCGATCCGGCGCAGCCGAAGTACCTGTGGAGCAAGACCAGTGCCGATATCCCGGAACTGGGCCAGACCTGGTCGCAGCCGCGCGTGATGCGCGTGCGCGGCTACGCCACGCCGGTGCTGATCATGGGCGCCGGCTACGACCCCGACGGCGAAGACGCAGACCCGGCGTTCGAAGGCGATGCCACCGCGACCAACAAGCAGGGCCGCGGCGTGATCGTGCTCAATGCCGCGACCGGCGATGTGGTCTGGGCTGCGCTGGGCAGCTGCGCCGGCATCACCACCGGTACCTGCGTCACCATCGACAGCCGCGCGATCCCTTCGGACGTTGCGGTGGTCGACCGCAACGGCGACGGCTATGCCGACAAGGCCTACGTCGGCGACGTGGGCGGCAATGTCTGGCGCATCGACTTCGGCGCGCTGGAAACCGACGTGCCGTCGACATGGAGCATTGGCAAGCTGGCCCAGCTGGGTGGCGCGGTGAACACCAACGACGCGCGCAAGTTCCTCTATCCGCCCGATGTGGTTGCCACCGGCAAGTACGACGCCGTGATGATCGCCTCGGGCGACCGCGAAAAGCCACTCCATTCGCTGAGCCAGACCCCCGGCGCGGCGCAGAACGTGCGCAACCGCTTCTACATGATCAAGGACCCGAACGTCGACGGCAAGCCGCCGTCGACGTGGGCGGCGATCAGGGAGGCCGATCTGGTCGATGCGACCAGCGTGGCCTACCGCGATAGCGCGGTGGCGAGCGGCTTCTACCTGTCGCTCGCCCCCGGCGAGAAGGCGGTCAATGCGCCGCTGACGGTGGCGGGCTACACCTACTTCGGCACCAACACGCCTTCCAAGGTCGAGCCGGGGGCCTGTTACCCCGACCTGGGCGTGGCGCGCGGCTACGCGGTGTCGTTCCTGACCGGGCTGGGCATGAACAACGGGCCGCGCTATGTCACCTTCGACAATGGCGGGCTGCCGCCGTCTCCGGTATTCGGCATGGTATCGGTCACGCAGACCGATGGCTCGACCCGGCTGGTGCCGGTGCTGATCGGTGGCGGCAAGGCGGGCGGCACCGGCGGCGACGACAAGTCTTCGCTGGGCGGCCAGGAAGTGAAGCCCGCCAGTGCCGGCAAGCGCAAGCGCACCTACTGGTACACGCAGAGCGACAAGACCTGAGTCCGTTGATTCGAGCGCCGCTAGCGCGGCGCCGCCGCCAGCGCGGCGTCTTCCTGCCACCACCCACCCCCCAGCGCCTGCAGCAGCGCCGCCGAATCCGCCAGCCGGTCGGCGCGCGCCTGCGCCAGGTCCAGCGCGGCCTGGCGCGACTGCCGCTCGGCATCCAGCAGCACCAGCTGGCTGACGCCGCCGAGCCGGTACTGCTCCGACACCACCGCCAGCGTATCGCGCGCCTGACGCGCGCTGTCGGCGCGTTCGCGCAGCGCGGCGGCGTCGGCCTCGAGCGCGCGCAGCGCGTCGGCGACATTCTGCAGGCCCTGCAGCACCGCTTGCCGGTATGCGGCCAGCGACTGCTCATACGCCGCTTCCGCCGCGCGCTTGCGCGCCTGCAGCTCGCCGCCGCGGAATACCGGCTGCACCAGGCCCGCGGCCAGGCTCCAGACGTTGAGGCTGCTGAACAGGTCGCGCGCCGCGGTGGCCTGCGTGCCGCCGCTGGCGCTCAGCGTGACCTGCGGATAGAGGTTGGCGGTGGCCACGCCGATATTGGCCGAGGCCTGGTGCAGCAGCGCCTCGGCCGCGCGGATATCGGGCCGGCGGCGCGCCAGCGTCGCGGGGAGGCTTACCGGCAGCGTGTCGGGCAGGTGCATGGCATCGAGATGGAATTCCGGCAGCGCGGCCGCGGCCGGGGTCTGGCCGGTGTAGACCGCGAGCTGGTGCCGGGTGGCATCGAGCTGGCGCTGCAGCGCCGGCACCAGCGCCTGGGTTTGCGCCAGCTCCGCGCGCCGGCGCTGCACCTCGACGCGCGCGACGCCGCCCGCGCGCAGGCGCGCCTCGGTGATGCCGAGCTGGCGCTGCTGCGCCGCCACCATCGCGGCGGTGTCGGCCAGCTGCGCGCGCAGGCCGGCTTCGCGGATGGCGGCGGTGGCGACGTTGGCGGCCAGCGCCAGGCGCGCGGCCTCGAGCTCGTAGCGCTGGTAGTCCACCACGGCCTGCAGGCCTTCCAGCTCGCGCCGCTGGCCGCCGAACAGATCCAGCGCGTACGAAACCTGCACCGTCGCGCCGTACAGCGTGAACGGGCCGGGGCTGGGGATGCCGGTGATGCCCAGCGACTGGAAATCGACCTGCTGGCGCGAGGTGTCCAGCTTCGCGTCGATGGCCGGCCAGCGCGTCGCGCCGGTGCGCGCGGCCAGGTTCTCCTGCGCTTCCAGCAGCCGCGCGCGGGCCTGCGCCAGCGTCGGGCTGGCCACCAGCGCGCCGCGGATGGTGGCATCCAGCGCCGGGCTGCGGAACAGCGTCCACCACTGCGCCGGGACGTCGGCGCCGGCCGCCAGCGTCTGCGCGTGGGCCTGGCCGGGTGCGTCGGCACCGTCCGCCGCGACGGTCGCAACCGGCTGCGGACCCGGCACGTAGCCGGCGTCGTGCGGCGGCGCGGGCACGCGGAAATCGGGCCCGACCGCGCAGCCGCACAGCAGCGCGGCGGCGAACAGGGATGTGAGGCGTTGCATGGCCAGCTCCTTCAATCGAGCGTGCGCCGGTAGAAGCGCACCGCGATCGCCATCACCACCACGATAAACAGCGCCATCGGCCACAGATTGGGCCACAGCTCGAACCAGCCGTTGCCCTTGAGCAGGATGCCGCGCACCATGCGGTGGAAATAGGTCATCGGCAGGATGTTGCCGATCGCCTGCGCCCAGCCCGGCATGCCGGCAAACGGGAACATGAAGCCGGACAGCAGGATGTTGGGCAGGAAGTAGAAGAAGGTCAGCTGCATCGCCTGCAGCTGGTTCTGCGCCAGCGACGACAGCGTGATGCCGACGGTCAGGTTGGCCGCGATGAACAGCAGCGCCGCCAGGTACACCGCCAGCACCGAGCCGACAAAGGGCACGCTGAAGATCCAGCGCGCGGCCAGCAGCACGATGGTCGACTGGATCAGCCCGATGAAGATGTACGGCACGATCTTGCCGGTCATCACCTCGAGCGGCCGCACCGGCGTGGCCAGCAGGTTCTCCATGGTGCCGCGCTCGCGTTCGCGCGTCATTGCCAGGCCGGTCATCATCACCATCGTCATCGTCAGGATCACGCCCATCAGGCCAGGGACAATGTTGTACTGGGTGATGCCTTCCGGGTTGTAGAGCCGCTGCACCTGCACCTCGAAAGGCGGCCTGCCGCCAGCCAGCGGCGCCAGCGAGCCCTTCAGGTCATGCGTGGCCACGCTGTAGGGCAGCTGCGGCAGCGCGGCGATAGCCTGGCCAGTGGCGGACGGGTCCGTGGCGTCGGCCTCGACCAGCAGCGCGGGCCGTTCGCCGCGCAGCAGCCGGTGCGTGAAGTCGGGCGGGATGGTCAGCACGAACTGCACCTCGCCTTTCATCAGCGCTTCGCGCCCGGCGCGCTCGTCGGGCAGCGTGCCGACCAGCTTGAAGTAGGTCGACTGTTCCATGCTGGCGATGAACGAGCGCGTGAACTCGCTCTGGTCGGCGGCGATCACCGCGGTCGGCAGCTGGCGCGGATCGGTGTTGATGGCAAAGCCGAACAGCAGCAGCTGCATGATCGGCAGGCCGACGATCATGCCGAAGGTGACGCGGTCGCGCCGCAGCTGCAGGAATTCCTTCAGCACGATGCTCCACCAGCGCTGCAGCGAGAAGCGTGCCGGCGTTGAAGAAGTGGCCGGCGTCATGACGCCTCCTTTTTCTTGCGCGCCATGTTGTCCTCGGCGCCGCTCATCATGTGGATGAACACGTCTTCCAGGCTGGTCTGGGCCTGCTCGACGCGCCGGCCCGGGCCGGCCAGTCGCGCGAGGGTGTCGGCCAGCGCCTGCGCATCGCGCCCGGTCACGTGCAGCGCGGTGCCGAACGCCACGGTCTGCTCCACGCCCGGCGCGCCCTGCAGCTGCGCCGACAGCGCCGCGAGATCGTCGCCTTCCACGCTCCAGGTCGACAGCCGCTGGCTTGCCACCACTTCATCGGCGGTGCCGTGCGCCAGCAGCCTGCCGTAGGCGATATAGGCCAGCTTGTGGCAGCGCTCGGCCTCGTCCATGTAGTGCGTGCTGACCAGCACCGAGATGCCGCGCGCGGCCAGCCGGTGCAGCTGCTCCCAGAAGTCGCGCCGCGCCTTGGGATCGACGCCGGCGGTGGGTTCGTCGAGCAGCAGCAGTTCCGGCTCGTGCAGCAGGCACGCCGCGAGCGCCAGGCGCTGCTTCCAGCCGCCCGACAGCGCGCCGGCCAGCTGCGCCGAGCGCGTGGCCAGGCCCAGGTCCTCGAGCGCGCGCTCCACTGCCTCGCGCCGGTTGGGCATGCCGTACACGCGCGCGACGAAGTCCAGGTTCTCGCGGATCGACAGGTCGTCCCAGTAGGAGAACTTCTGCGTCATGTAGCCGACGCGGCGCTTGATCTCGTCAGACTCGGTCAGGATGTCGTAGCCCAGGCAGGTGCCCGCGCCGGAGTCCGGCGTCAGCAGTCCGCACATCATGCGGATCGAGGTGGTCTTGCCGCTGCCGTTGGGGCCGAGGAAGCCGAAGATCTCGCCGCGCGCAACCTGCATGCTGAGGTCGTTGACGACATGCTTGTCGCCGAAGTGCTTGTTCAGTCCGCGCACGTCGATGGCGAGGCCGTTGCCGTTCGCGCTGGTGTTCATTGCCGCACCACTTCGACAGGCTGGCCCGGCCGCAGCTTGGGCGCGTCGGCGGCCGAGGGGCGCGCCTCGACCAGGAACACCAGCTTGCGCCGGGTCTCGTTGCTGTAGATCACTGGCGGCGTGTACTCGGCCTCGTTGGCGACATAGCTGATGGTGGCGGCCACCGGCGCGGCGCAGCCGTCGCAGCGCACCTGCAGCGCCTGTCCGTTGCGCAGCGCGCCGACCACCGTTTCCGGCACGTAGAAGCGCACCTTGACGTTGCCCGGCGGCAGCATGCGCACCACCGGGCTGCCCGCCGGCACCCATTCGCCCAGTCGGTAGGGCACGTCGTAGACCAGCCCGGCTTGGGTGGCGGCCACGGTCTTGCGCGACAGCTTCCACTGCGCCTGCGCCAGCGCGGCGCGCGCGGCCGCCACCTGCGCGGCCTGCGCCGCCTGCTGCGCCTCGCGTCCCGGCAGGCGCGCCACGTCGATATCGCGCTGCAGCTCGCGCACGCGCGCGGCGTCGCTGCTGGCCTGCGCGCGCGCTTCGTCGAGCTGCGCCTGGGCGATGCCGCCGATCTCGTACTGGCGCTGGTCGCGCCGCAAGGCCGCGGCGCTGCGCTGGGCCTGGGCCTGCGCCTGGGCCAGCTGGGCCCGGTTGACCTCGACTTCGAGCGGGCGCTTGCCGGTCTTCAGGTCCTGCAGCGTGGCTTCGGCCGCGCGCAGCTGGTCTTCGGCCTGCTGGCGCGCGGCGCGCTCGTCGTCGGCTTCGAGCGCGAACAGCGCCGCGCCCTGCGCGACCTGCTGGCCGCGCTGCACCGAGAGCGTGTCGAGGCGCCCGGCGAAGGGCGAGGCCACGCTGACGAATTCGCCTTCGACGTAGCCCTGCCAGCTATCGGTGCGCGCGTTGCCGCAAGCGGCGGCAAGCAGCGCGGCGCCGAGCAGGGCAGTGGCGCGCAGCGCTGTGCGCAGGCGCGGACGATGGATGGAAGCAGCGTGGTTCATGCGGACTCCGGAGAATGCCGGGCCGTGCGGCCCTTCCGTTTGGCGGCGTCTGCGAGCGTCTTCGGCTGCGCCGTTGCCGGCGTCGCGGACAGCCCATGCGTCAGCAGCGCCGTGACATGGCGCACCAGTGCGTCGGTATCGACCGCTTCCGCGCCGGGCAGCCGGCGCCAGATATGCGTGGTGGCCAGCGGCAGCAGCGTCAGCCCGACCAGCGACGGCACCACCAGCGCCGGTTCCAGGCCGGGGTTGAGCTGCCCGCGCCCGATGGCTGCCGCCAGCGGCGCCATCAGCGCGCCGGCACGTTCGAGCGCAAAGCGCTTGAGCACGCGCTCGCGCAGCGCGCCGTCGTCGCTGGCCACTTCGCGGATCCACAGGCCCGGGAACCACGGCGCCTCCGTGACCGCGCGGATCAGCCGGGTAGCGATGCCGACCAGCATCGCCAGCGGTTCGTCGTCGGGCTGGCCGCCGGCAAAGAAGCGGGCCACCAGCGGCTCCACTTTCTCGTCGATCACGGCGTCGAGCAGCAGGTCGCGGTCGCCGAAGTAGTAGTGCACCAGTGCCGGGGTAACGCCGGCCAGCGCCGCGATGGCCTTGACCGGCGTGCCGGGCACGCCCTGCCGCGAGAACAGTTCGGTTGCGGCATCGAGGATGCGCTCGCGCTGGCCGGGCTGGCCCGCCGGGCGGCCCGGGCTGCGCCTGGGGGGCTTGGGAGAAGCGGGTTTGCGGGGCATGGCGGCTGGCTCGGCGGAAGGGGGTGTTCAGCTAATATTAATTTTTGAGTTAATTAATTCAAGGGCGGTTACAACTTGGGCGCGCGCGAGGCCGTCCGCAGTGGAAATGTGCTTTTTGGGGGATTTGGGGGGGCGGCAAGCAACGTTGCCGCCGCACTTGGCACAAGACGATACCGTCTTGCGCGCGCGGGAGAGGGGAGAAAGCCGGCGCGGTAGAGAACCTGCCGTCGCGAATTACCGAAGAGGCAACGCCGGCCTACTGCCGCGCATTCCTCTTGTTATCCGGCCACGCCGTATTGAAGTTGGTGCGGAACGGATTGATGTCCAGGCCCCCGCGCCGCGTATAGCGCGCATACACCGCCAGCTTGACTGGCTTGCACTGGCGCATCACGTCCATGAAGATGCGCTCGACGCATTGCTCGTGGAACTCGTTGTGGTTGCGGAACGAGATCAGGTACTTGAGCAGGCCTTCCTGGTTGATCGGCGCGCCCACGTAGCGGATCTGCACGCTGCCCCAGTCCGGCTGGCCGGTCACCAGGCAGTTGGACTTGAGCAGGTGCGACACCAGCGTTTCTTCCACCGGCGTTTCTTCCTGGTCGGCGCTGAGCAGCTCCGGCGCGGGCTCGTAGCGGTCCACCTCGATGTCGAGGCGGTCGAGCAGCAGGCCGTCGAGTTCGCCCATCTTCTGCGTGCCGAGGTCGGCTTCGGTCACCAGCCGCACCTGCACGGTGCCGCCGGTGGCTTCGGACAGGTCGTGGTGCAGCAGCTGCTGCAGCGCTTCGGGCGAGGCAATCCGGGTCTGGTTGAACGAGTTCAGGTAAAGCTTGAACGACTTGGACTCGATGATGTTGGGCGTGTCCGACGGGATGATGAAGGTGGCCAGCGCCACCTGCGGCTTGCCCTTCAGGTTCAGCCACGACAGCTCGTACGCGTTCCAGATGTCGACGCCGAAGAACGGCACCGGCCTGCCCTCGGGCAGGCCGATCTCGGTGCGCTTGGGCTGGCGCGGGATCGGGAACAGCAGGGTGGCGTCGTACTCGGTCTTGTAGGCCGAGGGCTTGCCCAGCGGCGAGTGTTCGGGAAGGCTCATGGGCGCTCGGCGGGATCAGGACAGGAACAGCTTGTACACCGGGTTGTCGGTCTCGTCCCAGTGTACGTAACCCAGCGTCGAAAGGAAGGCGCGGAAGGCGCGCTTCTCGTTCTTGGGGACCTGGATGCCGACCAGGATGTTGGAGGTGTCGGCGCCCTGGTTGCGGTAGTGGAACAGGCTGATGTTCCAGTTCGGGCTCATGCTCGACAGGAACTTCATCAGCGCGCCCGGGCGCTCCGGGAACTCGAAGCGATACAGCAGTTCGTCATGCGCCAGCGCCGAGCGCCCGCCCACCATGTAGCGGATATGCTGCTTGGCCAGTTCGTCATTGGACAGGTCGAGCGTGTCGAAGCCATGCTTGCGGAAGCTGGCGGCGATCTTGTCGTTCTCGGCGCGGCTGGCGATCTGCACGCCAACGAAGATATGCGCCATGCTGGTGTCGGCGATGCGGTAGTTGAACTCGGTCACGTTGCGCGTGCCCACCAGCTCGCAGAAGCGCTTGAAGCTGCCGCGCTCTTCCGGGATGGTCACGGCGAACACGCCTTCGCGGGCCTCGCCCACCTCGGCGCGCTCGGCGACGAAGCGCAGGCGGTCGAAGTTCATGTTGGCGCCGCAGGCGATCGCCACCAGGTGCTGGCCCTTGAGCTTCTCGCGCTCGGCGTACGCCTTCAGGCCCGCCACCGCCAGCGCGCCGGCCGGCTCGAGGATGCTGCGGGTGTCCTGGAACACGTCCTTCACGCCCGCGCAGATCGCGTCGGTATCGCACAGGATGATGTCGTCGACCAGTTCGCGCGTGACGCGGAAGGTCTCCTTGCCGACCAGCTTCACCGCGGTGCCGTCCGAGAACAGGCCCACTTCCTTCAGTTCGATGCGCTTGCCGGCATCGACCGAGCGCTTCATCGCGTCCGAATCGACCGTCTGCACGCCGATGACCTTGATCTCGGGGCGCACCGCCTTGATGTACGCGGCGACGCCGGAGATCAGCCCGCCGCCGCCGATGGCGACGAACACGGCATGGATCGGGCCCGGGTGCTGGCGCAGGATTTCCATGGCGATGGTGCCCTGGCCGGCGATCACCTCGGGATCGTCGAACGGGTGGATGAAGGTGAGCTTGTGCTTCTTCTCCAGCACCGCGGCGTGGTTGTAGGCGTCGCTGTAGGACTCGCCGTGCAGCATGATCTCGACCCACTGGCCGCCGCGCTCGCGCACGGCGTCGATCTTCACCTGCGGCGTGGTCACCGGCATGGCGATGATGGCCTTGCATTGCAGCCGGGCCGCGGCCAGCGCCACGCCCTGCGCGTGGTTGCCGGCCGATGCGGCGATCACGCCGCGCTTGAGCTCTTCCGGCGACAGCGACGCCATCTTGTTGTACGCGCCGCGCAGCTTGAAGGAGAAGACTGGCTGGGTGTCCTCGCGCTTGAACCAGACCGAGTTGCCGGTGCGGGCCGACAACTGGTGCGCATAGGTCAGTTCGGTCTCCTGCGCCACGTCATAGACCTTGGCGGTCAGGATCTTCTTCAGGTAATCGGGTCGGGCGGCGGACTGGCGGGTCATGGTCTCGGGGCTGGCCGGCGCGCGCCATTGGCGCGCAAAAAAGCCGGGAAATTCTGGCGGAAACCGTCAATGATAAAGGATGCCGGCCTCGCGCACCCGGGCCGTGAGACCCGGCAGCCCCCTGGCGACAGTGCCCGCCACACCACGGTCACGCCGGACAGAGTGGTTCGGCATTCACTTGCGGCGAGGCGGGAATGTGGGCGGGCAGGCCGGCGCCGGACTTGCATCGGCCCGGGGTTGCGCTTGCGCCATGTAGGACGGCGTCCGGTGGACGCCGGTCAAAACGACGTGTTACGGTTTCACGCGATGCCACAGCTACCGCTAATCGAACCCAATACCGCCCTGTTTCTCGACTTCGACGGCACGCTGGCCGACCTGGCCCCGCGGCCCGAACTGGTGCAGGTCGAACCAGAACTGGTCGGCACGCTGCGCACGCTGTACCAGCGGCTGGACGGCGCGCTGGCCGTCATCTCGGGGCGGCCAATCATCGAACTCGACCACTTCCTGCAGCCTCTGCAATTGCCCGCGGCCGGCATCCACGGCGCCGAATTCCGCACCGACGGCGGCATGGTGTCGAAGACCGACGCCCCCGGGCTCGAACCGCTGATCCCCCACCTGGAAGCGCTGGTGCGCGCCTACCCGGCGCTGCGGCTGGAGCGCAAGTCGGTCGCGGTCGCGATCCATTACCGGCAGGCGCCCGAGCTGGCCGGCATCGTCGATGCCGCGGTCACTGACGTATTGCGCCATGCCGTCGGCCTGGAAGCGCTGCCGGGCAAGATGGTGGTCGAGATCAAGCCGGCCGGCGTCGACAAGGGCGATGCCATCGCGGCCTTCATGAAGGCCGCGCCCTTTGCCCAGCGCGTGCCGCTGTTTGCCGGCGACGACATGACCGACGAACCCGGCTTCGCCGCGGTGCGCAAGCTGGGCGGCCTGGGCGTGCTGGTGGGCCAGCGCGAGACCGTCGCCGCGGTGAGCGTGCCCGGGCCGGCAGCGCTGCGCAGCTGGCTGCACCGCTCGGCGCATGCGCTGGCGTCATCGGCCAGTGCCGGCGCACCGCGCGCCGTGCCCCACGAGGCCGGGCCGGGCCCGGGCCGGGGCTCAACGACATCGTAAGGGAGAACCTGCCGTGACCAATCCGAGCAGCCCGGCGGAGCTGGGCAAGCCGCCGACCGAAGGCGTTAACCGCACCGTGGACGGCGGCACCCGCTTCGCCAATCCGTCGCTGTCGCTTGGCATGATCGGCAACTGCGCCATCTCGGCGCTGGTCGATTGCCGCGGACGCATCGTCTGGTCCTGTCTGCCGCGCTTCGACGGCGACCCGGTGTTCAATGCCCTGCTGGACCCGAGCGAGAACGCCGGCCATTTCTCGATCGAGATCGAGGACTTCCATTCGTCGCGGCAGTGGTATGAGCCCAATACCGCGGTGCTGCGCACGCGGCTGACGGACATCCACGGCAACTGCCTGGAGATCACCGACTTCGCCCCGCGCTTTTTCCGGCTGGGGCGCTATTTCCGGCCGACCACGCTGATTCGCCGCATCCGCCCGGTGCGCGGCGCGCCGCGCGTGCGCGTGGTGGTGGCGCCGCGCTTCGAGTGGGGTCGCAAGGCGCCGCAGGTGACGCGCGGCAGCAGCCACGTGCGCTACATCGGCGACGACATGACCCTGCGCATGACCACCGACGCGCCGCTTGCCTACGTGCTGTCGCATACGCCGTTCCTGGTCACGCGCGGGCATAACTTCATCCTGGGCCCGGACGAGACCCTGGCGCACGGCGTGGAAGAGACGGCGCGCGATTTCGAGCAGGAAACCACCGCCTACTGGCGGCTGTGGAGCCGACGCCTGGCGGTGCCGCGCGAATGGCAGGACGCGGTGATCCGCGCCGCCATCACGCTGAAGATGTCGCTGTACGAAGAGACCGGCGCCATCGTCGCGGCCATGACCACCAGCATTCCGGAAGCGCCGGGCAGCGGCCGCAACTGGGACTACCGCTTCTGCTGGCTGCGCGATGCCTTCTTCGTGGTGCGCGCGCTCAACAGCCTGTCGGAGGTCGGCACCATGGAGGACTACCTGCGCTGGCTCTCCAACGTGGTGATGCAGTCGCAGGACGGCCATATCCAGCCGCTGTACGGCATCGGCCTGGAGCGCGAACTGCCCGAGAGCATGCTCGACCACCTGCCCGGCTACCGCGGCATGGGGCCGGTGCGGGTCGGCAACCAGGCGCAGGAGCACTTCCAGCACGACGTCTATGGCAATGTGGTGCTGGGCGCGGCGCAGGCCTTCCATGACCACCGGCTGCTGCATCGCGGCGGCGCGGCCGAGTTCGGCCGCCTCGAAGCGGTGGGCGAGCAGGCGGTGCGGGTATTCGGCACGCCCGACGCCGGCATGTGGGAACTGCGCACGCGGGCGCGCGTGCATACCTCGTCGGCGCTGATGAGCTGGGCCGCCTGCGACCGGCTCGCCAAGGTGGCCGAAAAACTGGTGCTGCCCGAGCGCGCCGCCTACTGGCACGGCCACGCCGATCGCATGAAGGAACGCATCCTGGCCGAGTCGTGGAGCGAATCGCGCCAGGCCTTCGCCGAAAGCTTCGGCGGGCGCGAGCTTGACGCCAGCGTGCTGCTGATGGCCGAGGTCAACTTCATCGACCCGCGCGACCCGCGCTTCATCGCCACCGTCAAGGCGCTTGAGACCTCGCTGTGCGATGGCCCCTACATGCGCCGCTACGAGGCCCCGGACGATTTCGGCAAGCCCGAGACCGCCTTCAATATCTGCACCTTCTGGCGCATCGACGCGTTGGCTCGCATCGGCCGCCGCGACCAGGCGCGCGAAATCTTCGAGGCCATGCTGGCCGCGCGCAACCCGCTCGGACTGCTGTCCGAGGATACCCATCCGGTGACCGGCGAGATGTGGGGCAATTTCCCGCAGACCTATTCGATGGTCGGGCTGATCAATGGCGCCATGCGGCTGTCGGCGCCGTGGGATACGGTGATCTGAGCGGCGATGAACGAGTGGGGGGCGGCATCCGCGCACGGCACGCAGTGCCGGCACCAAGAACAAGGAACTGAAGAAAAACATCTATGCCAAGACTTGTAGCGGTATCCAACCGGGTCGCAGATCCACGCAACGTCGCCGCGGGCGGCCTGGCCGTCGCGCTGTCCGAGGCCCTGCGGCAGACCGGCGGCCTGTGGTTCGGCTGGAGCGGCAAGGCGCTGGAAACCGCCCAGGGTGGCACGCCCGGCGAAGGCGACCTGCACCTGCAGCAGGCCGGCAACGTCACGCTGGCCACCGTCGACCTGAGCCGCGAGGACCATGACGCCTACTACCTGGGCTACAGCAACGGCGTGCTGTGGCCGGTGTTCCACTACCGGCTCGACCTGGCGGATTTCGATTCCAACTTCCTCAACGGCTACCGGCGCGTGAACCAGCTGTTCGCGCGCAAGCTGGCGCCGCTGCTGCAGCCCGACGACATCATCTGGATCCACGACTACCACCTGATCCCGCTGGCGTCCGAGCTGCGCGCGATCGGCTGCGGGCAGAAGATCGGCTTCTTCCTTCACGTGCCGCTGCCGCCGCCGCTGATCCTGGCCGCGATCCCGCAGCACGAGTGGCTGATGCGCGCGCTGTTTGCCTACGACCTGCTCGGCTTCCAGAGCCATGCCGACGTCGAGCATTTCTCGCGCTACGTGCAGGCCGAAGCGCAGGCCGAGCCGATGGGCGAGCATCGCTACCGCGCCTTCCACCGCACGGTGCGGGCGCAGGCGTTTCCGATCGGCATCGACGTCGACGAGTTCATGGAACTGGGCCGCGGCGAGGAAGCGCAGGAAACCTACGAGATGATGTGCGCGCAATATGCGCGCCGGCGGCTGCTGCTGGGCATCGACCGGCTCGACTATTCCAAGGGCCTGCCGCAGCGGCTCAAGGCGTTCTACCGGCTGCTGGCCGAGTATCCCGAGAACCGCTCGAGCGCGACGCTGGTGCAGATTGCCGCGCCTTCGCGCGAATCGGTCGACGCCTATGTCGACCTGCGCCGCGAGATGGAGCAGCTGAGCGGCTCGATCAACGGCGAATTCGGCGAGCTGGACTGGATGCCGGTGCGCTATATCCACCGCACCACCGCGCGCAAGCGGCTGCCCGGCTTGTGCCGCGCCAGCCGCGTGGCGCTGGTGACGCCGCTGCGCGACGGCATGAACCTGGTGGCCAAGGAATTCATCGCGGCACAGGATCCGGAGGATCCGGGCGTGCTGGTGCTGTCGCGCTTTGCCGGCGCGGCCGAGCAGCTGCGCGAGGCGCTGCTGGTCAATCCCTATGACACGCGCGCCACCGCGCAGGCGATCCAGCAGGCGCTGCACATGCCGCTGGCCGAGCGCCAGCAGCGCCACCAGAAACTGCTGGAGCGCATCCGCGCGCAGGATGTGCACTGGTGGAGCCGTGAATACCTGCGCGCATTGACCGAGACCGAAGGCGCATAGCGACGGCGCGTTCCGGTCGGGGAGCAAGACCATGAGCGAAGAAAACCTGGCAGCGCAATCGTGCACGCCTTGCCGCGGCGGCGTGCCGCCGCTGACGCCCGACGAGGCCGAGGCCCTGCTGCAGCAGGCGCCAGGCTGGGAACTGGCCGATGGCGCGACGCGGCTCGAGCGGCGTTTCAGCTTCGGCAATTTCGCGCAGGCGCTGGCCTTCGTGACCGGCGTCGGCCAGCTGGCCGAGGCGCAGGGGCATCATCCCGAGATCAGCTTCGGCTGGGGACATGCGACGGTGTCTTGGCGCACCAAGAAGATCAAGGGCCTGCACCGCAATGATTTCATCATGGCGGTGAAGACCACCGAACTGGCCGAAGCGCAGCAGGGCGGCGGCTGAGCCGGCTTGCTTCTGTCTCAGCGCAGATCCGCCGGCGTATCGATATCCCGGAACGCGCCCTCGTCCTCGGTCAGGATCCGCGTCACCGGCTTGTCCTTCAGCAGCGCGCGCGCGCCTTCGTCGCCGTCCAGTGCCAGCAGGGCGTCGCGCCAGGCCGCGCCAAAGCCCACCGGATGGCCCCGTTGGCCGTTGCGCCACGGCGCGGCGATGGTGTCGGGCGTGGTGATGGTCAGCGCCACCGCGCGGATCAGTTCCATCGGCAGCCAAGGCATGTCGGCCAGCGCCACGACCCAGCCGCGCGCTTCGGGCGTTGCCGCCACGGCGGCACGCAGCGCCGCGCCCATGCCGGCTTCGGCCTCGGGCGCTTCCAGCACGCGGCAGCCGCCGCGGCGCAGTTCTTCCGCCAGCGCCGGGTTGCCGGGGCGGATCACGGCAATCGATTCGGGCAGCGCCGCGGCCAGCGTGCGGGCGCTGCGCCAGGCGACGGAGCGTCCGCCGGGCAGCAGCTCCAGCAGCTTGTTGCGCTGGCCGGCGGCATCGAAGCGGCGGCCGAAGCCCGCTGCCAGCAGGATGCCGGTGGGCAGGTCGGTGCGGAGCAGGGGAGCGTTGGGGGCGGCGGTCATGGCGGCACTCGCGGGGTCGTCAGGCAGGATCGGGCGCCACGTCGCAGCTGCTGCCGGTGCTGGCAGCCATTTCGCGCGCGGCCTTGGCGCCTTCCACCTGCAGGATGTCGGGCAGCGAGACGTGGTTCTTGGCCGCGATCACCTCGGCCAGGATCGAGATCGCGATCTCCGGCGGCGTGCGGCTGCCGATATAGATGCCCACCGGGCCGTGCAGCCGTGCCAGCTGCAGCTCGGTCAGGTCGAACTCCTTGAGCCGTTCGCGGCGCGCCTGGTTGTTGCGGCGCGACCCCAGCGCGCCCACATAGAAGGCGCGGGTGCGCAGCGCTTCCATCAGCGCCAGGTCGTCCAGCTTGGGGTCGTGCGTCAGCGCGATCACCGCGCAGCGTTCGTCCAGCTTCATGTCGGTGACGGTGTCGTCCGGCATGGTGCGTACCATGGTGACGCCGGGGATGTCCCAGGTCTCGGTGTATTCCTCGCGCGGGTCGCACACGGTGACCTGGAAGCCCAGGCCGACCGCGATCTGGCACAGGTACTTGGACAGCTGCCCGGCGCCGATCACCAGCATGCGGTAGCGCGGGCCGTGGATGGTGAGCAGGGTCTTGCCGTCGAACGCCAGCCCGTCGGTGGCATTGGCCGGGCCCAGCGTGGCCGCGCCCGTGGTCATGTCGAGCGTGCGCGCGACCAGCCGGCCGTTCTCCACGGCGTCGAGCAGTTCGGCGATGCCGCTGGCCGGACCCAGCGGCTCGGCGACCAGCTCGATGGTGCCGCCGCACGGCAGGCCAAAGCGGTGCGCTTCCTCGGCGCTGATGCCGTACTTGATCGCTTCAGGCCGGTCAGAGGTGATGCCTTGGCGGCGCACGCGGTCGATGATGTCGTCCTCGATGCAGCCGCCCGAGACCGAACCGACCACCAGGCCGTCGTCGCGCACGGCCAGCATCGCACCCTCGGGCCGGGGCGACGATCCCCAGGTCCGCACTACCGTCACCAGCAGCACGCGGTGGCCTTGCTGCTGCCACTGCACGCTGTTCTTCAGGACTTCGAGATCCACGCTGTCCATGATCGTTTCCGCTTCGCTTGTTCTGTCGGTTCGTTATCGGAGTTGTCGCCGGCGGCTGCGGCGGGGGCGCCCTCGGCCGCTGGCGTGCTGTCTGTGGCGTCAGGGGTGACGGCCTCGGTGAAGCGCGCAAAGAAGGTGTCAGCCATCTTGCGTGCCGCGGCGTCCACCAGCCGCGAGCCGATCTGGGCGATCTTGCCCCCCACCTGGGCGTTGACGGTATAGGTCAGGACAGTTTCATCGCCGTCTGGTTCCAGCCGGACTTGGGCGCTGCCCTTGCCGAAGCCCGCCGCGCCACCCTGGCCGTCGAAACGGATGGTGTAGCTGTCGGGCGCCTGGATGTCTTCCAGCGCCATGCGGCCCTTGAAGCGCGCCTTGACCGGGCCCACCGCGGCCGTCATCGCCAGCAGGTAGGCGTGGTCGCCGTCGGGCTCGATACTCTCACATCCCGGGATGCATTGCTTGAGCAGCTCGGTGTCGTTGAGCGCTTCCCATGCCACCTGCTGCGGCACCGGCAGGCGCTGGCTCTGGTTCATTTCCATGGCGGGGTTTCCTTTCTTGGCGAGTTGGGGGCGCCGGCCCGCGCGGGCCCGCCCTGGTCGGACAGCAGGGATTCGAGCGCCAGCAGGCTATCCAGGTTGTGCGCGGGGCGCAGCGCATCGACATGCGGCAGGATCGCCTGCACGCCGCGCGCCTGCGGCGTGAATCCAGGGTAGCGCAGCAGCGGGTTGAGCCAGACGATGCGATGGGCAAAGCGGCGCAAGCGAGCCATTTCGTCGCCGAGCAGGTCGATATGTTCGTGGTCGAGCCCGTCGGTCACCAGCAGCACCGTGGCGCGGCCGGACAGCGTGCGGCGCGCCCAGTGGCGGTTGAAGCTCGCCAGCGCGGCGCCGATGCGGGTGCCGCCGGCCCAGTCGCGCACCTGGCTTGTAATCACGGCGACGGCTTCGTCGGGGTCGCGCTCGCGCAGCGAGCGGGTGATATTGGTCAGCCGCGTACCGAACAGGAACACCGACAACCGCTCGCGCGACTGCATCAGCGCATGGCAGAAGTACAGCACCGCGCGCGAGTACTGGCTCATCGAGCCCGAGATATCGAGCAGCAGCACCAGCGGCGGCTTGCGCTCGGCGTGCCTGCGGAATTTCCAGCGCAGCCACTCACCGTGCTGGCGCACCGCCAGGCGCGCGCTGGCGCGCAGGTCGGCGTGCGTGCCGCAGGTGGCGGCGCGCAGCCGGCGCGTGCGCTGCAGCGCAAGGTGGGTGCGGCGGGTGCGCACCAGATGCTGCAGGGCGCGCCATTCCTGCGCGGTCAGGGTTTCGAAATCGCGCTGCGCCAGGCGTTCCTGGTCGGAGAAGGTCAGCGGCACGTGGATGCGCTCGGCTTCGGTCTGTGCCGGACGCGTGGGCATATCGGGCTGGCGCGCGGCCAGCGCATCGGCCAGCCGGTTGCTGCGCTTCGGCGGCGGCGCGCCCGCGTCGACACGCGGCAGCAGCAGCGCGCGCAGCTTGCCTTCCCAGTCGGGATCGCGCCAGAACAGGTCGAAGGCGGCGTCGAACAGCGGCCGCTGGTCGGGGCCGGACAGCACCAGCGCCGCCAGCGCGGCGCGCACGTCGTCGCGCCGGCCGATGTCGACCAGGCGCAGCGCGGCCAGTGCATCGACCGCGTGCGCCGGCGACAAGGCGAAGCCGCCGTCGCGCAGCAGCCGCATGAAGTGGGTGACGTTGCGCGCCAGCACCGGCAGTCCTGCATGCGGACCGCCGCTGCGCGCCGCGGCGTGCAGCATGGGCACGGCTCAGCCTCCCGGCGCGGCGCCCGCCAGCAGTTCCGCCACGGTGGGGCCGTCGACGCGCGCCAGGTCGTCCTGGTATTTGAGCAGCACGCCCAGCGTGTCGCGCACCGATTGCGGGTCGAGCTCGGTTACACCCAGCGCCGCCAGCGCGCGGCACCAGTCGATGGCCTCGGCGATGCCGGGCGCCTTGAACAGGTCGATGCCGCGCAGCCTGTGCACGAAGTCAATCGCCTGCGCCTGCAGCGCGGCAGCGGCCTCGGGCGCGCGCGCGGCGACGATCTGCAATTCACGGTCGCGGTCGGGATAGCCAACCCACTGGTACAGGCAGCGGCGCTTGAGCGCGTCGTGGACCTCGCGCGTGCGGTTGGAGGTGATCACGATCAGCGGCGGGCGCTCGGCGCGGATCACGCCGATCTCGGGAATCGACACCTGGAATTCGGACAGCACCTCGAGCAGGAAGGCCTCGAACGGTTCGTCGGCGCGGTCGATCTCGTCGATCAGCAGCACGCGCGGCACGCCCGGTGCGGCGGGATCGGGCAGCAGCGACTCCAGCAGCGGGCGCTTGAGCAGGTAGTCGTCGTGGTACAGCGATTGCGCCTCGGGCCGCTCGCCACGGGCTTCGGCCAGGCGCAGGGCCATGATCTGGCGCGGGTAGTCCCATTCGTACAGGGCGCTGGCGGCGTCGAGTCCCTCATAGCATTGCAGCCGCAGCAGGCGCGTGCCGAGCACGCCCGCCATGGCTTGCGCCAGTGCAGTCTTGCCGACCCCGGGCTCGCCTTCGAGGAACAGCGGACGCTGCATGCGCAGCGCGAGGTAGAGCACCGTGGCGGTTTCGCGGTCGGCGAAGTATTGCTGGTGTTCGAGCTGGGCGAGGGTGTCGTCGATGGAGGTGGGGAGCATGAAGCGTTCTGTTTTGCCGACGCGCCTCGCACGCCAGCGGTTTGCTCCCCTCTCCCGCCTTGCGGGAGAGGGGAGACCACAATGGGACAGGTGATGCGCCACTACCCCTTCACCGCCGCCTCCACCGCCCTTGCCGCCAGCACCGGAATCAGATGCGCCCGGTACTCCGCCGACGCATGCAGGTCAGTATTCAGCTTCCCCGCATCGACCTTCACCCCACGCGCCGCCTGCGTGCTGAAGTCGGCCGACAACGCCTGCTCCAGCGGCTGGCAACGGAACACGCTGTCGGCCGCCCCGGTGACCGCCACGCGCACCGTATTGCCGGTGCGCGCCACCATCACCCCCACCAGCGCAAAGCGCGATGCCGGATTGCGGAACTTCACATAGGCCGCCTGATCCGGGATCGGGAACCGCACCGCGGTGATCAGCTCGTCGGGTTCCAGCGCGGTTTCGTAGAGGCCCTTGAAGAAGTCATCCGCCGCGATGCTGCGCCGGTCGGTGACCACGGTGGCGCCCAGCCCCAGCACCGCCGCGGGATAGCACGCCGCCGGATCATCGTTCGCCAGCGCGCCGCCGATGGTTCCCATCGCGCGCACCTGCCGGTCGCCGATGCCGCCGGCCAGCGCCGCCAGCGCCGGGATGCGCTGGCGCACCTCGGCGTTGGCTTCCACGTCGGCATGGCGCGCGGCGGCACCGATGACGACCTCCTTGCCTTCGACGCGGATCTCGGCCATGCCGGGAATGCGCGCGACGTCGACCAGCGTCGACGGCGATGCCAGCCGCAGCTTCATCGCCGCCAGCAGGCTCTGGCCGCCGCCGAGGAACTTGGCGTCGGGATCGGCCTTGAGTTTTTCCACCGCCGCCTTGGCATCCGCGGCGCGTTCAAAGTTGAATGCGTACATGTCGGTTTCCTTTGCGGTGCGGTGGCTCAGGGCTGGGGTTGCGCTGCCTGGATCGCCTGCCATACGCGATGCGGCGTGGCGGGCATCTGCACATCCTTCACCCCCAGCGGCGACAGCGCGTCGACCAGCGCGTTGATGAAGGCCGGCGGCGAGCCGATCGCGCCGGCCTCGCCGCAGCCCTTCACTCCCAGCGGGTTGTGCGTGCAGGGCGTGCCGCTGGCGGTCTCGACGGTGAAGTCGGGCAGGTCGCCGGCGCGCGGCATGGCGTAGTCCATGTACGAGCCGGTCAGCAGCTGGCCGCTGTCTTCGTCGTAGACGCACTGCTCCAGCATGGCCTGGCCCAGCCCCTGGCCGATGCCGCCATGCACCTGGCCTTCGACGATCATCGGGTTGATGATGTTGCCGAAGTCGTCGACCGCGGTGAACTTGACCACCTGCGACGCGCCGGTGTCGGGGTCGACCTCCACCTCGCACACATAGGCGCCGGACGGGTAGGTGAAGTTGGTCGGGTCGTAGAAGGCGTTTTCGTTCAGGCCCGGCTCGAGCTTGTCGAGCGGGTAGTTGTGCGGCACGTAGGCGCTCAGCGCGACCTCGCCGAAGGTCTTGGTGCGGTCCGTGCCGGCCACGCGGAACACGCCGTTGCTGAACTCGATGTCGCTGTCAGACGCCTCCAGCAGGTGCGCGGCGATCTTCTTGGCCTTGGCCTCGATCTTGTCGAGCGCCTTGACGATGGCGGAGCCGCCCACCGCCAGCGAGCGCGAGCCGTAGGTGCCCATGCCGAACGGCACGCGCCCGGTGTCGCCGTGCACGATCTCGACCTGGTCGAGCTGCAGCCCGAGGCGGTCGGCCACCACTTGCGCGAAAGTGGTTTCGTGCCCCTGGCCATGGCTGTGCGAGCCGGTGAAGACCGTCACCGTGCCGGTCGGGTGCACGCGGATCTCGCCCACCTCGAACAGGCCGGCACGCGCGCCAAGCGCGCCGGCGATGTTGGAAGGCGCCAGCCCGCAGGCCTCGATGTAGCAGGAATAACCGAGGCCGCGCAGCTTGCCGCGCTGCTTCGCCTCGTCGCGCCGCGCCGGGAAGCCCTTGACGTCGGCCAGCTCTTGCGCGCGCGCCAGGCACGGCTCGTAGTCGCCGGTGTCGTAGGTCAGGCCCACCGGGGTTGCGTACGGGAACTGGCGGATGAAGTTTTTGCGCCGCAGTTCGGCCGGATCGATGTTCAGCTCGCGCGCGGCGGTTTCGACCAGCCGTTCGACCACGAAGGTCGCTTCGGGCCGCCCCGCGCCGCGGTAGGCATCCACCGGCGCGGTGTTGGTGAACACCGCCTTGACCTCCGCATAGATCGCCGGCGTGGAGTACTGGCCGGCCAGCAGCGTCGCATACAGGATGGTCGGCACGCTGCTGGCAAAGGTCGACAGGTACGCGCCCATGTTGGCGACCGTATGCACGCGCATCGCCAGGAACTTGCCGTCGGCATCGAGCGCCAGCTCGGCCTTGGTCACGTGGTCGCGGCCGTGCGCGTCGGTCAGGAACGACTCGCTGCGGTCCGCGGTCCACTTGACCGGGCGGCCGACCTTCTTCGATGCCCACGTCAGCGCCACGTCTTCCGGATACAGGAAGATCTTGGAGCCGAAGCCGCCGCCGACGTCGGGCGCGATGATGCGCAGCCGCGATTCCGGCAGCCCCAGCACGAACGCGCCCATCAGCAGGCGCTCGACATGCGGGTTCTGGCTGGCGACGTAGACGGTGTAGCTGTCGTCCTGGCGCGCATAGCTGGCGTTGACCGCCCGCGGCTCGATTGCGTTGGGAATCAGCCGGTTGTTGACGATCTCCAGCGTGGTCACGTGCGCGGCCTTGGCGAAGGCGGCGTCGGTGGCGGCCTTGTCGCCGTGGCCCCAGGTGTAGCAGGTGTTGGCCGGCACGTCGTCGTGCACCAGCGTCGACGCCGATGCGGCATCGGCGGCGCCGACCACGGCAGGCAGCTCTTCGTAGTCGACCTCGATCTGCTCGGCGGCGTCGCGCGCCTGCTGCAGGGTCTCGGCGATCACCAGCGCCACCTGGTCGCCGACGTGGCGCACCTTGTCGTGGGCGATCACCGGGTGCGGCGGCTCTTTCATCGGCGTGCCGTCGATGCTGTGGATCAGCCAGCCGCAGGGCAGGCCGCCCACCTTGTCGGCGGCAAGCTCGGCGCCGGTCAGCACGGCGATCACGCCGGGCGCGGCCAGCGCCGCGGTCTTGTCGATCGAGCGGATGCGCGCGTGCGCGTACGGCGAGCGCAGGAAATACCCGTAGCTCTGCTGCGGCAGCACGATGTCGTCGGTGTACTGGCCGTTGCCGGTCAGGTAGCGGTAGTCTTCCTTGCGCTTGACCGAAGCGCCCACCAGGCGCTGGTTGTCGGGTGCGTTCATGGCAGGTCCCCCTTATTCCGCGCTGGCGGCGCTGGCCGCCGTGCCCTGCATGGCCGCCTGGCCCTGCTGCACCGCACGCACGATATTGTGGTAGCCCGTGCAGCGGCACAGGTTGCCTTCCAGGTGGGCGCGGATGGTGGCGGCGTCGGCGTCGGGATGCTGCTGGACCAGCGCGGTCGCGCTCATCACCATGCCCGGCGTGCAGAAGCCGCATTGCAGCCCGTGGCATTCGCGGAAAGCCTCCTGCATCGGGTGCAGGCCGTTGCCAACCTTGTCCCCGGCCAGTCCTTCGATGGTGGTCACGGTGGCGCCGTCCGCCTGCAGCGCCAGGATGTTGCACGACTTGACCGCCCGGCCATCCAGGTGGACCGTGCAGGCGCCGCACTGCGCCGTGTCGCAGCCGACGTGGGTGCCGGTCAGGCGCAGCTGTTCGCGCAGGAACTGGACCAGGAGGGTGTTGGGTTCTACCTGCGCGTCAACGGGCTTGCCGTTGACCGTCAGGCGGATCGGAATCGCCATGCTTGTCTCCATGTGGGGTGGACGCGCATGACCAATTCCCAGATCCCGAAAGCAAAGCGCGGGACTGGCCACGACGCGGTACTGCCGCTTAAGACGGCTATAGGACGGCTAATTCGTGATATTGGTGCTGCCGCTGCAACTGCGGTTGGTGCGCCAGCGAACCTTGCGGCCGGCGCATCGGCACGGCCGGCGAACGTTTGGCCGCGACAGGCTCTAACAGTTAATCACAAATCCCGCACAGGTGCCATGTGGTTTGCCCGCGCCCCGTTTGGGGCACGGCCCGCTAGAATGAGCCGCGCCACCGGCCCTGTCCCCTTACATGGAAGCCTTCTTCGACTGGCTGTTCGAAACCATTGCCTTGCCCAAGGTAGGCCTGCCCGCGATCTTCGTGGTCAGCCTGGTGTCGGCCACCTTGCTGCCGCTCGGCTCCGAGCCCGCCGTGTTCGGCTACGTCAAGCTCAATCCGCAGATGTTCTGGCCGGCGATCCTGGTGGCCACCGCCGGCAACACGGTTGGCGGCGCGATCGACTGGTGGCTGGGCTACGCGGCCAAGCTGGCACTGGTGCGCTACCACAAGCGGCGCCGTGCGCGCGAGCACGAGGCCGAACACCTGGAGCACCGCGCCCACGCGCGCAAGCCGCCCAAGCCCAAGCTCGATGCGCGCTACTTCCGCTGGATGCGCCGGCTGGGCCCGCCCACGCTGCTGATGTCATGGCTGCCCGGCGTTGGTGATCCATTGTGCACTTTGGCCGGCTGGCTGCGCCTGTCTTTCTGGCCCAGCCTGGCCTGGATGGCGGTCGGCAAGTTCCTGCGCTACCTGGTCATGACCGCTGGGCTGATGTGGATTCCGGACACTTTCTGGCAGAACATTGCGCACACCGTGAAGGCCTGGTTCTGATTCCGGCGCGGCTTCGGGACCGTCTTGCGGGGCGCATCGGGCGCCCGGACAGTCGCTAATCCCTTGTTCCGACAAGGATTCCGTCATGCTGCGGTGCGGCGAAAGCAGGGCTTGCAGTACAATCGCCCTTTACTGAACGATTCGCGCACTGTCCCCGTGCGCAGCAGGAAGCGGTCCCCCCATGAACGCCCCACTCGTGCTCGACGCCAAGCTCGCCGCGCAGGACGCCCCGCCGCGCCTGCGTGAAATCCCCTATAACTACACGTCCTTCTCGGACCGCGAGATTGTCATCCGCCTGCTCGGCGAGGAAGCCTGGCGCATCCTGGACGAGCTGCGCAGCGAGCGCCGCACCGGCCGCTCGGCCCGCATGCTGTACGAGGTGCTGGGCGATATCTGGGTGGTGCGCCGCAATCCCTACCTGCAGGACGACCTGCTGGAAAATCCCAAGCGCCGCCAGATGCTGGTCAGCGCGCTGCACCACCGCCTGAACGAGATCGAGAAGCGCCGCGCCGCCGACCGTGCCGAGCACGCCGAGCCCGCCGCCGAGGACCGCTCGCACCGCGTGGAGCAGCTGGTCGCCTTCGCCAAGCAGGCGATCGAGGACTTCAAGAACGAATTCGCCGCCGCCTACGACCTGCGCAAGCGCGCGCAGCGCGTACTGGGCCGCGTCACGCAGAAGGACAACATCAAGTTCGATGGCCTGTCGCGCGTGTCGCACGTGACCGACGCCACCGACTGGCGCGTGGAATACCCGTTCGTGGTGCTGACGCCCGACACCGAGGAAGAGATCGCCGGCCTGGTCAAGGGCTGCTTCGAGCTCGGCCTGACCATCATCCCGCGCGGGGGCGGTACCGGCTACACCGGCGGCGCCGTGCCGCTGACGCCGATGAGCGCGGTGATCAATACCGAGAAGCTGGAGCAGCTGGGTCCGGTCGAGCAGACCGACCTGCCGGGCGTGTCGCACAAGGTCGCGACCATCTTCTCCGGCGCCGGCGTGGTGACGCGCCGCGTGGCCGATGCGGCCGACAAGGCCGGCCTGGTGTTCGCGGTTGACCCGACCTCGATCGACGCCTCGTGCATCGGCGGCAATGTCGCCATGAACGCCGGCGGCAAGAAGGCCGTGCTGTGGGGCACCGCGCTGGACAACCTGGCCTGGTGGCGCATGGTGGACCCGGAGGGCAACTGGCTGGAAATCACCCGGCTGGACCACAACCTGGGCAAGATCCACGACGTGCCGGTGGCCACCTTCGAGCTGAAGTGGTCGGACGGCAACCGCGCCCCGGGCGAGAAGGTGCTGCGCACCGAGACGCTCGCCATCGAGGGCCGCAAGTTCCGCAAGGAAGGCCTGGGCAAGGACGTCACCGACAAGTTCCTGGCCGGCCTGCCCGGCGTGCAGAAGGAAGGCTGCGACGGCATCATCACCAGCGCGCGCTGGATCCTGCACCGCATGCCGAAGTTCATCCGCACCGTGTGCCTGGAGTTCTTCGGCCAGGCGCGCGACGCCATCCCCAGCATCGTCGAGATCAAGGACTTCCTCGATGCCGAGACGCGCAAGCCCGGCGGCGCCATCCTGGCCGGCCTGGAGCACCTGGACGAGCGCTACCTGCGCGCGGTCGGCTACGCCACCAAGAGCAAGCGCAACGCCTTCCCGAAGATGGTGCTGATCGGCGATATCGTCGGCGACGATGAAGACGCCGTGGCGCGCGCCACCTCGGAAGTGATCCGCATGGCCAACGGCAAGAGCGGCGAAGGCTTTATCGCCGTCAGCCCCGAGGCGCGCAAGAAGTTCTGGCTGGACCGTTCGCGCACCGCCGCCATCGCCAAGCACACCAACGCCTTCAAGATCAACGAAGACGTGGTGATTCCGCTGAACCGCATGGGCGAATACACCGACGGCATCGAGCGCATCAATATCGAGCTGTCGATCAAGAGCAAGCTGCAGCTGGTCGACACGCTGGAAGCGTTCTTCGCGCGCGGCAACCTGCCGCTGGGCCGCAGCGACGACGCCAACGAAATCCCCAGCGCCGAGCTGCTGGAAGACCGCGTGCAGCACGCGCTGACGCTGCTGCGCGAGATCCGTGCGCGCTGGCGCTATCTGCAAGGCCATCTGGACACGCCGCTGGCGCAGGCCAAGGCCTCGCTGATCGGGCACGGGCTGGGGCTGCTCGGGCAGGAGTTCGAGGCGCGGCTGCACCAGCAGCCGGACGCCAGCGTGTTCCACCTGCTGCAGGACCGCACCATCCGCGTGTCTTGGAAGAACGAGATCCGTGCCGAGTTGCGCAAGATCTTCAACGGCGGCGAATTCAAGCCGATCCTGGACGAGGCCCAGAAGATCCACAAGCAGGTGCTGCGCGGCCGCGTCTTCGTGGCGCTGCACATGCACGCCGGCGACGGCAACGTCCACACCAACATCCCGGTCAACTCCGACGACTACGACATGCTGCAGGACGCGCACCGCGCGGTGGCCCGCATCATGGACCTGGCGCGATCGCTGGACGGCGTGATCTCGGGCGAGCATGGCATCGGCATCACCAAGCTGGAGTTCCTGACCGAGGAAGAGATCGGCGACTTCCGCGCCTACAAGCAGAAGGTCGACCCGCAGGGCCGCTTCAACAAGGGCAAGCTCTTGCCTGGCGCCGACCTGCGCAATGCCTACACGCCGTCGTTCGGCCTGATGGGGCATGAGTCGCTGATCATGCAGCAGAGCGACATCGGCGCCATTGCCGAAAGCGTCAAGGACTGCCTGCGCTGCGGCAAGTGCAAGCCGGTGTGCGCCACGCACGTGCCGCGCGCCAACCTGCTGTACAGCCCGCGCAACAAGATCCTGGCGACCTCGCTGCTGGTCGAGGCCTTCCTGTATGAAGAGCAGACCCGCCGCGGCATCTCGGTCAAGCACTGGGACGAGTTCTCCGACGTGGCCGACCACTGCACCGTCTGCCACAAGTGCGTGACGCCGTGCCCGGTCAAGATCGACTTCGGCGACGTCTCGATGAACATGCGCAACCTGCTGCGCAAGATGGGGCAGAAGAAGTTCAACCCCGGCACCGCGGCGTCGATGTTCTTCCTCAACGCCACCAACCCCGAGACCATCAACCTGACCCGCAAGGTCATGATCGACTGGGGCTACAAGGCGCAGCGCCTGGGCAACGACGTACTGAAGAAGCTGGCGAAGAAGCAGACCGCGCATCCGCCCGCGACCGTCGGCAAGCCGCCGGTGCGCGAGCAGGTGATCCACTTCATCAACAAGAAGATGCCGGGCAACCTGCCCAAGAAGACCGCGCGCGCGCTGCTCGACATCGAAGACAACGAGATCGTGCCGATCATCCGCGACCCGAAGGCGACCACGCCGGAATCGGAAGCGGTGTTCTACTTCCCGGGCTGCGGCTCGGAGCGGCTGTTCTCGCAGGTCGGGCTGGCGACGCAGGCGATGCTGTGGCACGTCGGCGTGCAGACCGTGCTGCCGCCGGGCTACCTGTGCTGCGGCTATCCGCAGCGCGGCAGCGGCCAGTACGACAAGGCCGAGAAGATCGTCACCGACAACCGCGTGCTGTTCCACCGCGTGGCCAACACGCTGAACTACCTCGACATCAAGACCGTGGTGGTCAGCTGCGGCACCTGCTACGACCAGCTCGCCGGGTATGAATTCGAGAAGATCTTCCCGGGCTGCCGCATCATCGACATCCACGAGTACCTGCTCGAGAAGGGCGTCAAGCTGGAGGGCGTGACCGGTACGCGCTACATGTACCACGATCCCTGCCACACCCCGATCAAGACCATGGACCCGACCAAGCTGGTCAACGACCTGATGGGCGGCAACACGGGTTTGGGCAAGATCGAGAAGAACGAGCGCTGCTGCGGCGAGTCGGGCACGCTGGCGGTGACGCGCCCGGATATCTCGACGCAGGTCCGCTTCCGCAAGGAAGAGGAAATGACCAAGGGTGCCGACAAGCTGCGCGCCGACGGCTTTACCGGCGACGTCAAGATCCTGACCAGCTGCCCGTCGTGCCTGCAGGGACTGTCGCGCTACAAGGAAGATGCGTCGGTGCAGGCGGACTACATCGTGATCGAGATGGCCAAGCACCTGCTGGGTGAAAACTGGCTTCCCGAGTACGTGCAGAAGGCCAATGCCGGCGGCATTGAGAGGGTGCTGGTCTGAGCAAGGGGAGCCAGTCGTCGGCTACGCGAGAACTGGCTCCCGAGTATGCCCCGAAGGCGCGTGCCGGCGGGAGGGTAAGTGTGCCGCTGCGGGGGCTGGTGTACGGCGCTCCTGCGCCGTTATTGATAGCTCATTGTGAACGTCGCGGCGGCATTGGCCGTGCCCGGCGTCACAGTGCCGGTACGGATGTAGCGCGCAGTCAGCGGGACTTGCATGTCGCTGGCGCCGGTCACGGTGCCGACATTGAACTGGTGGAGGTTGCCGGCTACCGCCGACGCGGGCCCGAAACTCATCGGCGTGCCGTTGTAGAGGATTTGGTAGGCCACCCCACCGGCACTCGACCCGCTTGCCAGCGACAGGTTGCTGCCTGTGTTGCCGGGCTGCGTGGCATCGGTGAGGGTCATGGCGATGGCAGTCGGACCGGAGCAGCTGAGCAACAGCCTGAATGCGGTCTGGCCGGCTGTCGAGCCCGTGGCCTGGAAGGCGGAGGCGCTGAGCGGCGGCATGTTGACGGTCAAGGAAGGGGTCTGCACGGTGCAGGCCGGGGCGATGATCTGCGTATTGCCGCTTATCATCAGCTGGGCAACGGTCAGCGAGCCATAGCTGGCTTGCGCCAGCAGGGGGGGCAGCGTAACGGTACCCGGCCTCACCGGACCCGTGACGACCATTTGCATGCGGTAGCGGCTCATCGGGCCGTATGGGGTCCAGGCCTGGTTGGTAATGGCTTGTGATACCGGCGGCGAGGCAAGCGGGGCGCTGTCGATGCTGGGCGTGCCGGACATCCAGTTTGCCCAACCCGCCTTGATGCCGATGCCGGCGACAGTCGTCTGGTATACGTTGCTGTAGCCGGGCACCAGCTGCATCGGGCTCGCATAGCCATACGTGTACTGGAACGTGCCGCTGCACGAAATATTTACCGGGCCGGCCGCAACCCAGTTGCTGTCGTAGAGAACGGTTCCCGTCGGCGTGTCGCGCGGTACACTGATTGTTGCCGGTAGCGAGATGGTTGCAGTGCCGGGATTGCCGCTTGTGACAATGCAGTCGGCGGTCGCCGGGGAAGCAAGGCTCATACTCCAGAGCAGGAGCGCGCAAAGCCTGAGGGCGGCGATCCATCGATTTGCCTGTTTGCGGTGCACGCAGCGGGTCATGACTACTATTTGATTGTTGCCTGGAGGCAATCACTATTCCAGCGGCAAACAAGGGAAACAATAAGCCAAACCTGAAAACGGTATCCTCAGCACGTTTTTTGCATATGCGGAAACGACAGCGAGCCTTGTCGCGTACAGCAAGCATCCATGGATAAAATCACCTCATGAGCGGAGTTCCCGACTGCGCCCTGTGCCGCTCCGACGGCGGCGAACTGGTCTGGATGGGCGACCGCGCCCGCCTGATCCTGGTCGAGCATGACCGTTTTCCCGGCTTCTGCCGCATCGTCTGGAACGACCACGTGGCCGAGTTGAGCGACCTTGACGAGGCCGACCAGGCGTGGCTGATGCGGCTGGTCGCGCGCGCGGAGCGGGTGGTGCGCGAAGTGATGACGCCTGACAAGGTCAACCTGGCCGCTTTCGGCAACATGGTGCCGCACCTGCACTGGCATATCATTCCGCGCTACCGCTGGGACACGCATTTCCCCGAGGCCATCTGGGCGGCGCCGCAGCGCGCCGCGGATACCGCGCGCGTGCAGGAACTGGCCAGCCGGCTGCCGGCGCTGCGCACGGCGCTTTCGCTGCTCCAGGCCGACGACGCCTGAGGGGCGCGCGGAACCCGCGCCCGGCCCCGGCCGTCTGAATGCTGTTGACGCCGTGGCCCGTCGCCACGGTATCCAGAACAACAAGCCCGGCCGGCATCCGCTGGCGGGTCAAGCGCTGTCCCTATGTCCTCCACTCCGACCTCAGTCACCGTACCGGGCCCGGCCGTCCCTGCCAAGGCCCTCAAGATCCAGAGCCGGCTGCGCATGGCAGCGACCTGGGCGCTGATCAAGCCCTACTGGAAATCCGAAGACCGCGTGGCTGGCCTTGGCCTGCTTACCCTGGTGATCGCCCTGAACCTGGGCATCGTCTATATCAACGTGCTGCTCAACGAATGGAACCGCGTGTTCTACAACGCGCTGGAGCAGCGCGACTATGCCTCGTTCAAGGTGCTGCTGCTGCGCTTCTCATGGATCGCGGCGTTCTTCATCGTCGCGGCGATTTCGCGCCAGTACTACACCATGATGCTGCAGATGCGCTGGCGTACCTGGATGACCGGCCGCTTCATGGGGCACTGGCTCGGGCACCAGGCCTACTACCGCATCGAACAGACCCACGCCACCGACAACCCCGACCAGCGGATTGCCGATGACCTGCGCCTGTTTACCGACGGCGCGCTGTCGCTGTCGCTGGGGCTGCTCAACTCGGTGGTGACGCTGCTGTCCTTCGTCGGCATCCTGTGGACCGTGTCCGGGCCGATCAGCTTCGCGCTGGGCGGCACCGAATGGACCATCCCCGGCTATATGGTGTGGTTCGCGGCCGGCTATGCGGTGATCGGCTCGCTGGTGGCGCACGTGGTCGGCCGCCCGCTGATCGGCCTGAACTTCCAGCAGGAGCAATACGAAGCAGACTTCCGCTTCACGCTGGTGCGCCTGCGCGAGAACAGCGAGCCGGTGGCGCTGTACCGCGGCGAGCCGACCGAGCAGGCCGGCCTGCGCGCGCGCTTCGACCGCATCCGCGCCAACTGGAACCAGCTGATGCGCTATACGCGGCGGCTGACTTTCGTCAGTTCCGGCTATGCGCAGTTCGCCATCATCTTCCCGATCCTGGTCGCGGCGCCGCGCTACTTCGCCGGCAAGATGACGCTGGGCGGGCTGATGCAGACCAGTTCCGCGTTCGGCCAGGTGCAGGGCGCGCTGTCGTGGTTCGTCGACAGCTATGCCACGCTGGTGGGCTGGAAGGCGGCGGCCAACCGCCTGATCGACTTCCACGAAGCCATCCGCGTGGCCGAGCGGCAGGATGCGTCGCAGGATGGCAGCCGTGATATCGAGGTGGCTTACCACGGCAAGCCGCAGGAGGGCATCGCCATCGACAGCCTGGCGCTGGCCTTGCCGGTGCGCGCAGCGCGCGGCGCGGCGGTGGGCCAGCGGCCGCTGGTGGCGCCGTTCTCGCTGGCGGTGGCGCCGGGCGAGCGCTGGCTGGTCAGCGGCCCATCAGGCTGCGGCAAGAGCGTGCTGTTCCGCGCGCTCGCCGGGATCTGGCCGTACGGCAGCGGCACGGTGACCATGCCGGAAGGGGCGCGCCGGCTGTTCCTGCCGCAGCGCAGCTACCTGCCGATCGGCACGCTGGCCGATGCGCTGGCCTACCCGGACGCGGGCACCGAGCACAGCAAGGAAGTCCTGCAGGCGGCCCTGCGCCAGACCCGCCTGGCCGCGCTGGCGGACCAGCTCGACGTGTTCGACAACTGGTCGCTGCGGCTGTCGCCGGGCGAGCAGCAGCGCCTGGCCTTTGCGCGCGCGCTGCTGCAGAAGCCCGACTACCTGTTCCTCGACGAAGCCACCAGCGCGCTGGACGAGGATACCGAGCGCGCCATGTACCAGCTGATGGTGGAGCAGTTGCCGCAAACGGCGATCGTCAGCATTGCGCACCGCAGCACCGTGGCGGCGTTCCACCAGCGCAGGCTGCGCTACGTGCCGCAGGACGCGGAAGCGGCCCGGGCTGCGCAAGCCGGCGAGCCTGGGGTAAGCTATCGGGTCGTATGCGAAGCGTGATGCGGGGCTGCCGCGGCAGCCGGCGCGGCCACGGCGGCATCATGCGGCAATCACCCTCACCGGCGCCCCTCAGCGGGCCGCGATCACCATGGCAGGCCTGGAAAAAGACACCCCCCATCCCACCGCGCTGACGGTGCACACGCAATCGCGCGTGCTCGAGATCGGCTTCGACAATGGCCGCAGCTTCCGGCTGCCGTTCGAGCTGCTGCGCGTGTATTCGCCCTCCGCCGAAGTCCAGGGCCATGGCCCTGGACAGGAGGTGCTGCAGACCGGCAAGCGCGAGGTCGGCGTCGACGCGGTCGAGCCGGTCGGCAACTACGCCATCCAGATCCGCTTTTCCGACGGCCACGACACCGGCATCTATTCGTGGGACCTGCTGTACCGCCTGGGCGACAACCAGGACGCGTTGTGGCAGGACTACCTGCAGCGCCTGGAAGCCGCCGGCGCGAACCGCGACACCCCGATGCCCGCCGCAGGTGGCGGGCACGCCTGCGGCCATCACTGAGCCGCCCCCGACAATCCTGGAGTCTTGAAAGATGAGTGAAACCCACTTCGGGTTCGAAAAGGTCGACGAAACGGAAAAGGCCGGCAAGGTTGCCGGCGTGTTCCATTCGGTGGCCAGCAAGTACGACGTGATGAACGACCTGATGTCGGGCGGCATGCACCGGCTGTGGAAGATGTTCACCATCGCGCAGGCCGGGGTGCGCCCGGGTCACAAGGTGCTGGACATTGCCGGCGGCACCGGCGACCTGGCCAAGGCGTTCGCGAAGCAGGCCGGCCCGACCGGACAGGTGTGGCTGACCGACATCAACGAGTCGATGCTGCGCGTGGGCCGCGACCGGCTGCTCAACAAGGGCATCGTCACGCCGGTGGCGCTGTGCGACGCGGAAAAAATCCCGTTCCCCGACAACTACTTCGACCTGGTCACGGTCGCCTTCGGCCTGCGCAACATGACGCACAAGGAAGCCGCGCTGGCGGAGATGCGCCGCGTGGTCAAGCCGGGCGGCAAGGTCATGGTGCTGGAGTTCTCCAAGGTGTGGAAACCGCTGGAGAAGGCCTACGACGTCTATTCTTTCCAGGTGCTGCCGTGGCTGGGCCAGCGCGTGGCAGGGGATGCCCCCAGCTATCGCTATCTCGCGGAATCGATCAGAATGCATCCAGACCAGGTTTCGCTTGTACGCTTAATGGAACATGCAGGCCTGGAGAATGTCGAATACTTCAATCTGACGGCCGGAGTGGTGGCGCTCCACGTCGGGCGCAAGTATTGAGAACACTTGAAAGAACACTTGAAATCGCCATGCTCGCCCGTATATGGGTGAAACTGACAGGGGATAACAGCATATGTCGTCAATTCGTGGAAAATTCCTGGTGGGGTCGCTGGTCACGGCGCTGGCCGTCGGCATGGCGTTCGACGCCGAGGCCAAGCGCATGGGCGGCTCGCGCAGCATTGGCAAGCAGTCCGAGTCGGTGACCCAGCGCCAGCAGACCCAGCCCACCTCGCCCACGCAACAGGCGCAGCAACCCGCACAGCAGGCGGCACCGGCCACCGCCGGCGCAGCCGGCGCGGCCGCGGCCGCGGCGCCCAAGCGCAACTGGGGCGGCATCCTCGGCGGCATCGCCGCCGGCCTGGGCATCGGCTGGCTGCTGTCGCACTTCGGCCTGGGCGGCGCGGCGCTGACCTTCCTGTCCAACCTGATCCTGATCGCGCTGGTGGCCTTTGCCGCGATCTGGCTGATCCGCAAGTTCCGTGGCAGCAAGCGCACGGCTCAGCCGGCCTATGCCGGTGCCGGCGGCGCGCCGAACCTCGGCCGCGACGCCGAGCCGATGTTCCGCGGCGAGCCGACGCCGCTTTCGTCGGGCAACATGTCGGGCAACGTGTCGGGCAGCCCGGTCCTGCCGGCATCGGCAGCGCCGGTCGCAGCGGGGGCCGTGGCGCAGCAGCCGTGGGGCGTGCCGGCCGACTTCGACGCCGAATCCTTCCTGCGCAATGCCAAGGTCCATTTCGTGCGCCTGCAGGCCGCCTGGGATGCCGGCAACCTGGACGATATCCGCGAGTTCACCACGCCGGAGATGTTCGCCGAGATCAAGATGGACCTGGCCGAGCGCGGCGCCGAGGTCAACAAGACCGATGTGGTCACGCTCGAAGCCCAGCTGCTCGGCATCGAGTCGTCGCCGGCCCAGCACCTGGCCAGCGTGCGTTTCTCGGGCATGATCCGCGAGAAGGCGGGCGAGGCGGCGCAGCCGTTCGGCGAGGTCTGGAACCTGGCCAAGCCGGTCTCCGGCAGCGGTGGCTGGCTGCTGGCCGGGATCCAGCAAGAGTCCTGATGCCGCACCCCGCGGCGGTGATGCGCCGGGGGGAGTAGCTTAGAATGGAGGCCCACGCGAAAGCGTGGGCCTTTTTGTTTGCGACGCCGGTCCCGCGCGTCGCCGCCTGCCCGCCAACCGCGCTGTCATGAATACTCTGCCTTCCGCCCTGGCCACGCCTGCCGTCGCGGCACTGAATCACCTGCTCGAGCAGGAGCCGTGGGCCCGCAACCAGCTGGCGCCGTTTGCCGGACGCGTGATCCGTTTCGATGCCGCCGCCTTCGAGCTGTCGCTGAAGGTGACCGAACACGGCTGCACGGAGCTGGCACCCGCGGCCGAGGCGCCCGCGGTGACGCTGCGCGTGCCGGTGCAGCAGTGGCCGTTGGTTGCCGCAGACGTGGCCGAAGGTGGCCAGGCCGCCGCCATGCGCCATGTGCGCATCGAGGGCGACGCCGAGCTGGCCAATACGGTGTCGACGCTGGCGCGCAACCTGCGCTGGGATGCCGCCGAGGACCTGTCGCGCGCGCTGCGCGGCATCCTCGGCGGGCCGGTCAGCGACAGCGTGGCGCAGCGCGTGGTCGATGGCGCGCGCCAGGTCCATGAGCAGGCCACGCGCGTGGGCCGGGCGCTGCTGGACAACGTCACCGACTACCTGCTAGACGAACAGCCGACCCTGGTACGCCACGCCGCGCTGGATGACTTTGGCGCCGGCGTGGGCCAGGTGCGCGACCGCCTGGCGCGGCTGGAGAAGCGGCTGGAGCGCCTGGAGCGCGGCGGCACGCCGCCAGCGCCGGGCTCCTCCGGCCCGTCCGGCGCGTCCGGCCCGTCCGGCAAGCTGCCGTCGCCGCACCGCTGAGGCGGCCAAGCCGCGCTTCCCCCCGATCATCCACTGACTGCCTGCCCGGCCCCGTGAAGACTCCCGAATGACCCGCCTCCTGCGCCTTGGCAAGATCCTTTTCGTCATCCTCTACTACGGCCTGGACGAGCTGGTGCTCTCCGGCTTCAGCAGCCGCAGGATCCGTTTCCTGGTGCGGGTCATCACCATCGGCCGCAAGCTCGACATGCCCCGCGGCGTGCGGCTGCGGCTGGCGCTGACGCGGCTGGGCCCGATCTTCGTCAAGTTCGGCCAGGTGCTGTCGACCCGGCGCGACCTGATGCCGCCGGATATTGCCGACGAACTGGCCAAGCTGCAGGACCAGGTGCCGCCGTTCGATTCGGCGGTGGCGGTCAGGATCATCGAGCGCTCGCTGGGGCGGCCGCTGGACCAGCTGTTCGAGACCTTCGAGCACCAGCCGGTGGCCAGCGCCTCGATCGCGCAGGTGCACTTCGCCACGCTCAAGGGCGGCCCCTGCCATGGGCGCGAGGTCGCGGTGAAGGTGCTGCGCCCGGGCATGCTGCCGGTGATCGACAGCGACCTGGCGCTGATGCGCGACATGGCCACCTGGCTGGAGCGCTTCTGGGCCGACGGCAAGCGCCTGAAGCCGCGCGAGGTGGTGGCCGAGTTCGACAAATACCTGCACGACGAGCTCGACCTGATGATCGAGGCGGCCAATGCCAGCCAGCTGCGCCGCAACTTTGCCGACACCAACCTGCTGCTGGTGCCCGAGGTGTTCTGGGACTGGTGCAGCAGCACGGTGTTCGTGATGGAGCGCATGCACGGCATCCCGATCTCGCGCACCGAGTCGCTCAAGGCCGCCGGCGTCGACATGCACCAGCTCGCGGAGGAGGGCGTCGAGATCTTCTTCACCCAGGTATTCCGCGACGGCTTTTTCCATGCCGACATGCACCCGGGCAACATCCTGGTGTCGGTGCAGCCCGAGACCTTCGGCCGCTATATCGCGCTGGACTTCGGCATCGTCGGCGCGCTGTCGGAATTCGACAAGAACTACCTGGCGCAGAACTTCATCGCCTTCTTCCGCCGCGACTATCACCGCGTGGCGCTGCTGCACGTGGAATCGGGCTGGGTCCCGCCCGAGACCCGCGTGGAAGAACTGGAAAGCGCGGTGCGCGCCTGCTGCGAGCCGTACTTCGACAAGCCGCTTAAGGAAATCTCGCTGGGCATGGTGCTGATGCGGCTGTTCCAGACTTCGCGCCGCTTCAACGTCGAGATCCAGCCGCAGCTGGTGCTGCTGCAGAAGACCCTGCTCAATATCGAAGGGCTGGGCCGCCAGCTCGATCCGGACCTGGACCTGTGGAAGACCGCCAAGCCGTTCCTGGAGCGCTGGATGCACGAGCAGGTGGGCTGGCAGGGCGCCTGGGAGCGGATCAAGGTTGAGGCGCCGCTGTGGGCCAAGATGCTGCCCGACTTCCCGCGCCTGGCGCACCAGTTCCTGGAGCGGCGGGCGCTCACCACCAACGGCGAGCAGGACAAGCTGCTGGCGATGCTGGTGGTGGAGCAGCGCCGCACCAACCGGCTGCTCGGCACCGCGGTGCTGCTGGTGGGCGGCTTTGTCGCCGGCATCGTACTCACGCACGTGCTGGGCTGGGCCGGCTACTGGTAGGCGCAGGCCAATACCACAAAGGACGGAGACAGACCCATGGGCGATACCACCAGGCCGGTGCCCGGCTTTACCACGCGCAACGCCGGCGACCCGGCGTTCTGGGACGAGCGCTTCAAGGAAGGCTTCACGCCCTGGGACCTGGGCGGCGTGCCGGAAGAATTCCGCCGCTTTGTCGAAGGCCGCCAGCCGTGTCCCACGCTGGTGCCCGGTTGCGGCAACGGCTGGGAGGCGGCGTGGCTGTTCGAGCGCGGCTGGCCGGTGACGGCGATCGACTTTTCTGCGCAGGCGGTGGCGTCGGCGCGGCGCGCGCTCGGGCCGGCCGGGGCGGTGGTGCAGCAGGGCGACTTCTTTGCCTTCACGCCGCAGCCGCGGTGCGAGCTCATCTACGAGCGCGCCTTCCTGTGCGCGCTGCCGCCGGCGCTGCGCGCGGCCTATGGCACCCGCGTGGCCGAGCTGCTGCCGCCGGGCGGGCTGCTGGCTGGCTACTTCTACCTGGGCGAGAACCGCGGCGGACCGCCGTTCGCGATGCCGGAGACGGAGCTCGATGCGCTGCTCGGGCCGGCCTTCGAGCGCATCGAGGACCGGCCCTCGGCCGCGCCGCTGCCGGTGTTCCAGGGGCAGGAGCGCTGGCAGATATGGCGCCGGCGCGGCGGCTGAACCCGCCGGGCATCCGGCTTGTGGCGCAGGCGGTGCCCCGCGTGGCGCATTCGCGCCAGCGGGGAATTTTTTTCGCCCGCGCCGGTCTGCGTCGCTATAATCCGCGTTTTGATTCGGCTACGACCGCGGGCCCCGCCGCGTTGCCCGCCTCGCCGGGACAGCGCCAGGCACCCCGATATGCGGCCCCGACCGATGAATTGGACTCCGGGCCACCGTGCGCGACCCGCGCCCTGCCGCCCGGCATTCGGTTTTTCGCCACAAGGGCACCTTCTGCATAGGGCAGCGGCATGCTGATCTGGTTTGTCATCATCTACTGGGTAATCTCGGTCGGCATCGGCCTGTGGGCGGCGCTGCGCGTGCGCAACACCACCGATTTCGCCGTCGCCGGGCGCAGCCTGCCGTTCCATATCGTCACCGCCACCGTCTTCGCCACCTGGTTCGGCTCGGAGACGGTGCTGGGCATCCCTGCCGTGTTCCTGAAGGAAGGCCTGTCGGGTGTGGTGTCCGACCCGTTCGGCTCGTCGCTGTGCCTGATCCTGGTGGGCCTGTTCTTCGCCCGGCCGCTGTACCGGATGAACCTGCTGACCATCGGCGACTACTACCACAACCGCTACGGGCGGCTGGCCGAGGTGCTGACCACGCTGTGCATCGTGGTCTCGTACCTGGGCTGGGTGGCGGCGCAGATCAAGGCGCTGGGGCTGGTGTTCTATACCGTGTCGGACGGCGCGCTGTCGCAGGAGGCCGGCATGATGATCGGCGCTGGCAGCGTGCTGGTCTATACGCTGTTCGGCGGCATGTGGTCGGTGGCGATCACCGACTTCATCCAGATGATCATCATCGTGATCGGCATGATGTATATCGGCTACGAGGTCAGCGGCCAGGCCGGCGGCGTCACGGCGGTGGTGTCGCACGCGGCCGCGGCGGGCAAGTTCGAGTTCCTGCCGGCACTGGATTTCGTGCAGATCATCGGCTTCGCCGCGGCGCTGTTCACCATGATGCTGGGGTCGATCCCGCAGCAGGACGTGTTCCAGCGCGTGACCTCGTCGCGCACCGAGCAGATCGCCGGCCGCGCCTCGGTGCTGGGCGGCGTGCTGTATTTCTGCTTTGCCTTTATCCCGATGTTCCTGGCGTATTCGGCCACGCTGATCGACCCGGGCATGGTTGCCAAGTACATCGACACCGACTCGCAGCTGATCCTGCCGCAGCTGATCCTGCAGCACGCGCCGATGTTCGCCCAGGTGATGTTCTTCGGCGCGTTGCTGTCGGCGATCAAGAGCTGCGCCTCGGCGACGCTGCTGGCGCCGTCAGTGACCTTTGCCGAGAACATCCTGCGCCCGTATTTCCGCCATCTCGACGACAAGCAGTTCCTGCGCGTGATGCAGACCGTGGTGCTGGTGTTCACCACGCTGGTGACGCTGTTCGCGCTGAACTCGCACCTGTCGATCTTCCATATGGTCGAAAATGCCTACAAGGTCACGCTGGTGTCGTCGTTCGTGCCGCTGGCCTTCGGCATGTTCTGGAAGCACGCCACCCGCCAGGGCGGGCTGGCGGCGATCCTGCTGGGCCTGTCATCCTGGCTGACCTGCGAGGTTGCCTTTGCCGATGCCGTGGTGCCGCCGCAGATGGTGGGACTGCTGTTCTCGGTCAGCGGCATGGTGATCGGCTCGCTGCTGCCGCAGTGGATTGCAGATCACGCGCCGGTCAAGGAAGTCCATATCGCCTGACGGCGCGGGGTCGCCCACCCCCTTATTTCCGCCGATCAGGCGGCCCCGGAACGGTTTATAATTCAAGGCTTTGCATCGCCGCGCGGGATATTCCCGCGGCCGCCCCGGCTGGCGGCGATGTCCGCCCTGGTACCGATTCCCAAGTTTTTCTCGCGAAATAACACCATGCCGATCTATGCCTACCGTTGCGACGCCTGCGGCCACGGGCGCGATGTGCTGCAGAAAATGAGCGATGCCCCGCTGACGGACTGCCCGTCCTGCGGCGCCGCCGGCGCGTTCAAGAAGCAGCTGACCGCTGCCGGCTTCCAGCTCAAGGGCTCCGGCTGGTATGTGACCGACTTCCGCGGCGGCAGCGGCGGCGCCAGCGCGCCCGCGGCCACCGGCGGCACTGCAGCGGCTGCGGCGAGCGCGCCGGCGGCGGCCGAATCGTCGTCGAGCGGCACGGCTGCAGCGAGCGCGGCGCCGGCTGCCGGCGGTTGCGGCAGCGCCTGCGCCTGCCACTGAGCCGGACCCGCCCGTGGTAGCCAAGAAGACTTCCGCTCTCAAGACCTGGTTCCTGACCGGGCTGCTGGTGCTGGTGCCGCTGGGCATCACGCTGTGGGTGCTGAGCCTGATCATCGGCACGATGGACCAGAGCCTGGCGCTGCTGCCGGAAGCCTGGCGGCCGGACCGGCTGATGTTCGGCAAGCGCGTGACCGGCCTGGGCGCGATCCTGACGCTGCTGTTCATCCTGCTGGTCGGGCTGCTCGCGCATAACTTCATCGGCCAGCGCCTGGTGCGCTGGTGGGAAGCGCTGCTGGGCCATATCCCGGTGGTCGGGCCGATCTACACCAGCGTCAAGCAGGTGTCCGACACGCTGCTGTCGTCGTCGGGCAATGCCTTCCGCAAGGCGCTGCTGGTGCAGTACCCGCGCGAGGGCTCGTGGACCATCGCCTTTCTGACCGGGCGCCCCGGCGGCGACGTGCAGAACCACCTGCAGGGCGAGTACGTCAGCGTCTACGTGCCGACCACCCCCAATCCGACCTCGGGCTTCTTCCTGATGATGCCCAAGGCCGACACCATCGAACTCGACATGACCGTCGACGCCGCGCTCAAGTACATCGTCTCGATGGGCGTGGTGGCACCGGCGGAATTGCCGCGCAAGAACGGCAGCGCGCCCCGGCCGGTATCCACGAGTCCGGCCGGCAGGTCCAGCAGCGAGGAACCGGTCCAGACCACCGATCCTTGAGCCTCCAAACTGATCACGGGCTGGCCGATGCTGTCGGGCAGCCGCGTTTTACCGGGAATCTCCTTATGTCCTCCATGCGTACTCACTACTGCGGTCTGGTGACCGAACAATTCTCGGGCCAGGAAGTGGCCCTGACCGGCTGGGTCCAGCGCCGCCGCGACCATGGCGGCGTGATCTTCATCGACCTGCGCGACCGCGAGGGCCTGGTGCAGGTGGTGTGCGACCCGGATCGCCCCGAGATGTTCAAGGCCGCGGAAGAGATCCGCAACGAGTTCTGCATCCGCGTCACCGGCAAGGTGCGCCCGCGTCCGGCCGGCACCGAGAACGCCAACCTGACCTCGGGCAAGATCGAGGTGCTGTGCCATGAGCTGACCGTGCTGAACCCGTCGGTCACGCCCCCGTTCCAGCTCGACGACGACAACCTGTCCGAAACCACGCGCCTGACGCACCGCGTGCTGGACCTGCGCCGCCCGCAGATGCAGTACAACCTGCGCCTGCGCTACAAGGTGGCGATGGAAGTGCGCAAGTACCTGGACGCGCAGGGCTTCATCGACATCGAGACCCCGATGCTGGGCAAGAGCACGCCCGAAGGCGCGCGCGACTACCTGGTGCCGTCGCGCGTGAACCCGGGCCACTTCTTCGCGCTGCCGCAGTCGCCGCAGATCTTCAAGCAGATGCTGATGGTGTCGGGCTTCGACCGCTACTACCAGATCACCAAGTGCTTCCGCGACGAGGACCTGCGCGCCGACCGCCAGCCGGAATTCACGCAGATCGACTGCGAGACCTCGTTCCTGACCGAGCAGGAAATCCGCGACCTGTTCGAGGACATGATGCGCACGGTGTTCAAGAACGCCATCGACGTCGACCTCGACGCGAAATTCCCGGTGATGGAGTTCCGCGAGGCGATGGCCCGCTTCGGCTCGGACAAGCCTGACCTGCGCGTCAAGCTGGAATTCACCGAGCTGACCGAGGTGATGAAGGACGTCGACTTCAAGGTGTTCTCGGGCCCGGCCAACAGCGACAACGGCCGCGTGGTCGGCCTGCGCGTGCCGGGCGGCGGCGCCATCTCGCGCGGCGAGATCGATGCCTACACCCAGTTCGTCGGCATCTACGGCGCCAAGGGCCTGGCCTGGATCAAGGTCAACGAAGTGGCCAAGGGCCGCGACGGCCTGCAGTCGCCGATCGTCAAGAACCTGCACGACGCCGCCATTGCCGAGATCCTGAAGCGCACCGGCGCGCAGGACGGCGACATCATCTTCTTCGGCGCCGACAAGGCCAAGGTGGTCAATGACTCGATCGGCGCGCTGCGCCTGAAGATCGGCCACTCGGACTTCGGCAAGGCCAATGGCCTGTTCGAGGACGCCTGGAAGCCGCTGTGGGTGGTGGACTTCCCGATGTTCGAGTACGACGAGGAAGACGCGCGCTGGGTCGCGATGCACCACCCGTTCACCAGCCCCAAGGACGAGCACCTGGAATACCTCGAGACCGATCCGGGCAAGTGCGTGGCCAAGGCCTACGACATGGTGCTGAACGGCTGGGAAATGGGCGGCGGCTCGGTCCGTATCTATCGCTCGGACATCCAGAGCAAGGTGTTCCGCGCGCTCAAGATCAACGACGAGGAAGCGCGCGCCAAGTTCGGCTACCTGCTCGACGCGCTGCAGTACGGCGCGCCCCCGCACGGCGGCCTGGCCTTCGGCCTGGATCGCATCGTCACGATGATGGCCGGTGCCGACTCGATCCGCGACGTGATCGCCTTCCCCAAGACCCAGCGTGCCCAGGACCTGCTGACGCAGGCACCGAGCTCGGTCGACGAGAAGCAGCTGCGCGAGCTGCATATCCGCCTGCGCACCGCCGAACCGAAGCCCAACGCCTGACCGGTTCCCGATCGCATGATCTGCAAGAAAAGCCGCGCGATTGCGCGGCTTTTTTGCTTTTTGCGCAACATCGGCACCCGGCGCATTGGTTTCGATTTGTTACCGGTCGGAACGAAGCCGGCGGCGGGCCGGTCTCCTTCCTTTGACACGTAATTTGCCGAGGGGCCCTGTCATGAAGGTCCCCGGCACTCGGGAGGAAATTCGTGAACCTGAATCTGGATACCGAACTGATCCGCCAGTTCCTGCTGGCCCACCAGGAAACCATCCTGACCTGGCTGGCGGCCGGACTGATCATGATGCTGCTGGCCCGTTTCGAGCTGCGCCGCGCCCAGCGCCGCGCGGCGCAGGCCATGTCCGAATCGGTGGCGACCACGGTGGCCGCGTGCGTGCCCGATATCGCCCACGCGGTGCAGGCGGCGTCGCCCCAGGCGGCGGCCGAGCCGGTCGAGATGCAGCGCGCCGAAGCCCTGCGCCGGCTGGCACTGGACACCGTCGGCGTGGTGATGACGCGCGGACGCTGGCTGGACGAGCTGGGCAACCTGCGCGTGGCTGACGATGCGCTGCTTGCCGGACAGCGCGCCGATGGCGCTGATCCGCTGCTGGTGGTGGCGCCGCAACCGGTGGTGCAAGCCTACCTCGATGCGCAGCGCGTGTTCGAGGACGAGGCCGCGCAGGTGCAGGCGCTGCGCCGCGACGCCCAGCGCGTGCAGGAGGCGCTGCAGGCGCTGGATACCGAGGCCGCCCATATCGAACAGGAAACCGGCAGCATCGTGCTGCGCTTCGAGCAGGTCAATGCCCAGGCGGCGCAGGGCATGGATGGCGGCGATTATCAGCGCTTCCTGATCCAGAAGTACAACACGCTGGGCCAGCGCGAGAAGGAAATCGCACAGGAACGGATGCGGCTGCAGGGCGAAGTGCGCCAGCGCGCCGACGCCCTGGCCACCCACGCGCATGCCGCCGCCAAGCGCTACCGCCACGCGCTGGCACCGCTGATGGAGCAGCTGCGCGCGGCCTGGGGCCACGGCGAATCGCCGCAGGTGTTCGACACCTGGCAGCGCCACGGCAGCACCGAACCCTACCTGGCCCCGCACGGCATGCAGGGCGCGCGCAGCGCAGCCTGACACGGCCACAAGTTGCGGCGCCCGCGCACGGGCGCCGCAGCGCTTTCCCGTGGCAAGCGCGCGCGCCTGCGCTATCCTTGGGTTTGTCCTTTGGCCCAGACCCATGTCATACAAGATCCCGGAATCCGTGCTGGTGGTGATTTACACGCCAGATCTTCAAGTCTTGCTGCTGGAACGCGCCGATCGCCCGGGCTTCTGGCAGTCCGTCACCGGCAGCCTCGACACCCTGGACGAACCCCTGGCTCTGACCGCCGCGCGTGAAGTCGCCGAGGAAACCGGCATCATCGCCGGCGAACACCAGCTGACCGACTGGGGCCATGCCATCCAGTACGACATCTATCCGCAGTGGCGCCACCGCTACGCCGAAGGGGTGACGCGCAATACCGAGCACTGGTTCGGCCTGCGCGTGGCCGAGGCACTACCGGTGACGCTGGCGCCACGTGAACACCTGCAGTACAAGTGGCTGCCGTGGCAGCAGGCGGCGCAACAGTGCTTTTCCAGCAGCAATGCCGATGCCATCCGCCAGCTGGGATGGCGCGCGGGCGGTGCCGGCGCGCCGGCCGCTGCGGGCACCGATGCCAGCCGCGAGGCAGCCCTCGGAGGCCGGCCATGAAGCTGCGCGTGGTCACCTACAACATCCACAAAGGGGTGACCGGCCTGTCGCGGCGCCCGCGCATCCAGAACGTGCGGGCCGGCCTGCATGCCATGGATGCCGACATCGTCTTCCTGCAGGAAGTGCAGGACCGCAACGACCGCCTGGTGGCGGCGGCGCTGTTTGATCCCGACCATACCCAGCTCAACTACCTGGCGACCGATGCGTACCCGCATTCGGTCTACGGCCGCAATGCGGTCTACGACTACGGCCATCACGGCAACGCGATCCTGTCGCGCCATCCGATCCTGATGTCCGAGAACCTCGATATTTCCGACCACCGCTTCGAGCAGCGCGGGTTGCTGCACGCGGTGGCGGACGTGCACGGCGTCGAGACCCACCTGATCTGCGTGCATTTCGGCCTGTTCGCGCGCAGCCGTGCGCGCCAGGCCGAGGCCCTGGTGGAGCGTGTGCAGAACGTGGTGCCGGCGGGCGTGCCGCTGGTGATCGCCGGCGACTTCAACGACTGGAACCACCGGCTCGACGCGCAGATCTGCAATACGCTGGGCGCGGTCGAGGCCTCGCATGCGCGTGGGGCGCGGCTGCACACCTTTCCCAGCCATATGCCGTGGTGGCAGCTCGACCGCATCTATGTGCGCGGCTACGAGATCGAACGCGCCCACGCGCTGACCGGGCGCGACTGGGCGCAACGCTCCGACCACGTGCCGCTGGTGGCGGAGCTGGGCCATCCGCTCGGCGAAATGGTGGAGCGGGACGCGCCCGCGGACAAGGCCGCCTGAGGCAGAGCCCGGTCAGCCCGCGCCGCCGTCGCGGCCGGGCAGGGGATAGTCGCGGATAAAGGCGAACACCGCCTGGGCATCGTTCAGGTCCAGCACTGGCAGCGTGGTCATGGCGGCGACGGCGGCGGGATCGTCGCTCGCGACCGCCACCACGCCCGGCACCTCGTCCCATAGCGGTGCACGGCCCAGCGCGGGGCGGAATACTTCGAGCTTGGGAAAATCGCTGCGTTTGTATCCTTCCACCAGCACCAGGTCGGTATCGGGCGGCAGCACCGCGAGCGCGTCGTCGAGCTCGGGTGACGGCACGGCCTCGGGGTAATGGCGCATCAGCGTCAGGTGGCGCGCGCCGACCAGCACGACGTTGGCGCAGCCGGCCGCGCGCATGCGCCACGAATCCTTGCCGGGCGTGTCGGGATCGAAGCCGTGGTGGGTGTGCTTGACGCCGGCCACGCGCAGGCCAGCGCCGACGAAGCAGGGGATGAGCTGGTCCAGCAGCGTGGTCTTGCCGCTGCCGGACGAACCGGTAATGCCGAATACCTTCACCATGGTTTCCGTAGGGGGCGTCGGGAGTCTGCCTGCAGCCACCTGCGGTAGCGGCGGGGCGGGCATCGGCATCGACGATAGCAGAGTTCCGGGCGGCAATGTGCAGGCTGCGCCTGGCCCGCGGCAAACTGTCCGATAATCACGGCATGTCACGGATCTCCCACTCCGCCCAGGCCGAGAGCGCCCCGGTGCACGACACCGCCACCTCCGGCGAGCCGACCTATCGCCACCACATGCTGCGCTGGGCCTGGCGCCGCGGCAAGCCCACCACCGGCAATACCGTTCGGCTGCTGCACGGCGGCCACGACTTCTTTCCGGCGCTGATCGCCGCCATCGACCAGGCCGCGTTCCAGGTCATCCTGGAAACCTACATCTATGCCGACGACGAGGTCGGCCGCGCCGTCGCCGACGCGCTGATCCGGGCCGCCGCGCGCGGGGTCGCGGTGCGGGTGACGGTGGACGGCTTCGGCGCCGGCGACATGCCCGCCGAGCTGGCCGAGCGGCTGCGCGCGGGCGGCGTGCGCCTGCGCGTCTACCGCGCCTTGCGCGGCTTCCGCCTGGCGCGGCGCCACCTGCGCCGGCTGCATCGCAAAGTCGCCGTGATCGACCGCCATGTCGCCTTCGTCGGCGGCATCAACATCATCGACGACCACAACCACGGTCCCTTCGAAGGCGCCAACCTGGGGCCGCGCTATGACTTCGCGGTGCAGGTCAGCGGGCCGCTGGTGGACCGCATCGCGCTGTCGTCCGAGCGGCTGTGGTGGCGGCTGTCGCTGCGCGAGGCGCGCGGCAGCGAGCGCGCCGCGGCGGTCGCCGACTACCCGCTGGTGACCGACCTGCCGCCGCGCCCCGAAGCCACCGGCGGCATTCGCGCCACGCTGCTGCTGCGCGACAACCTGCGCAACCGCCGCACCATCGAGCGCGAATACCTGCGCGCGCTGGGCGCGGCGCGCCACGACGTGATCCTGGCCAACGCCTACTTCCTGCCCGGCCACAAGATGCGGCGCGCGCTGCTGGCCTGCCGCGAGCGCGGCGTGCGCGTGCGGCTGCTGCTGCAGGGCATGGTCGAATACCGGCTGCAGCACTACGCCACCCATGCGCTCTATGCCTCGTTGCTCGAGGCCGGGGTCGAGATCTACGAGTACGCCGAGAGCTTCCTGCACGCCAAGGTCGGTGTGGTCGACGAGGCCTGGGCCACGGTCGGGTCGAGCAACATGGACCCGTTCAGCCTGCTGCTCGCGCGCGAGGCCAACGTTGCCGTTTATGATGCGGCCTTCGCCGCTGAACTGCGCGAAGCGCTGGAGCGCGCCATTGCGCACCGCAGCGTGCGCGTGCTGCCCGACGTGCATGCGCGGCGCTCGCCGCTGCACCGGCTGGCCAACTGGACGGCCTATATGCTGCTGCGACTGGGCGTGATCATCGCCGGCGTCACCGGCCGCTACTGAAACGGCGTGGCGGCCGGTGTGCGTTTGCTGCCATGCGGCAACGGCCGCGCTGAAACCGGTGGCAGCATCGCGGCTGGCGGACATGCTGCATTGCAGTCCGTTTAGAAACAGCGGTCTAATTAAAAGCTTGATGGGCAGGTGCCGCGCCAGAATAATCTGAACGACCGTTCTTTTTTGGCTTAGACTGCGTGCATTCGCGGTATGCACCGGCAAATCCGCCGGCCGCCCGCAAGCAATGAATGCAACGTCAGGGTCATACGCGGTGCCGCAGCAGGCGCCGCAGAACGGAGAAAAAACATGCGACACCAGTCAGCCCGTCTCGAATCCGCCGCCTCGTCGCCCTCGCCCATGCGCAAGGGCGAGATGACGCGCGTGGCGATTCTGGATGCCGCACTGGAATTGTCGTCCCGCGACGGGCTCGAAGGTCTGACCATCGGCCTGCTCGCGGAACGCATGCAGATGAGCAAGAGCGGCGTCTTCGCGCATTTCGGTTCGCGCGAGGACCTGCAGGTGGAGGTGGTGCGGGAGTATCACCGCCGGTTCGAGCAGGAGGTGTTCTATCCCTCGCTGCAGGAGCCGCGCGGCCTGCCCCGGCTGTGGTCGATGGTGCGGCGCTGGATGGAGAAGCGCATCCAGGAAGTGACGACGGGATGCATCTACATCAGCGGCGCGGTGGAGTACGACGACCGTGCCGGCAGCCTGGTGCGTGACGAGTTGGTCAAGAGCGTCACCATCTGGCGGGCAGCGCTGACCCGCGCCATCAACCAGGCCAAGGAAGAGGGGCATCTGCGCGCGGACTGCGATCCGCGCCTGATGCTGTTCGAGATGTACAGCCTTGAACTAGGCTTGCATCATGACGCCCGTTTCCTGCGCCTGCCCGACAGCGCCGAGCTTGCCATGGTCGCGCTCAACAAGCTGATTCAGTCTTACCGTACCTGAGGCCGTCGGGTCGGACCGGATCGCGTCAAGCGAGGCGGGCGGCGTGGCGGCATCGCACAACTCCAAGGAGTCTCTGATGGGCCAGTACACCGCACCGTTGCGCGACATGCAGTTCGTGCTCCATGAACTGCTCGGCGCCGAAGCCGAACTCAAGGCGATGCCGCCGCACGCGGACATCGACGCGGACACCATCAACCAGGTCATCGAGGAAGCCGGCAAGTTCTGCTCGGACGTGGTGTTCCCGCTCAACCAGGTGGGCGACCGCGAAGGCTGCACCTATGTCGGCGACGGCGTGGTCAAGGCGCCCACCGGCTTCAAGGAAGCCTACCAGCAGTATGTCGAGGCCGGCTGGCCAGCGCTGGCGTGCGACCCGGCCTTCGGTGGCCAGGGCCTGCCGATCGTGGTCAACAACGTGGTCTACGAGATGCTGAACTCGGCCAACCAGGCCTGGACCATGTACCCCGGCCTGTCGCACGGCGCCTATGAGGCCCTGCACGCACACGGCACCCCCGAGCTGCAGCAGGCCTACCTGCCCAAGCTGGTGTCCGGCGTGTGGACCGGCACCATGTGCCTGACCGAGCCGCATTGCGGCACCGACCTGGGCATCCTGCGCAGCAAGGCCGAGCCGCAGGCCGACGGCTCCTACCTGATCACCGGCACCAAGATCTTCATCTCCGCCGGCGAGCACGACCTGGCCGAGAACATCATCCACCTGGTGCTGGCGCGCCTGCCGGACGCGCCGGGCGGCACCAAGGGCATCTCGCTGTTCGTGGTGCCCAAGTTCATCCCGGATGCCAGCGGCAACCCGGGCGAGCGCAACGGCATCCAGTGCGGCTCGATCGAGCACAAGATGGGCATCCACGGCAACGCCACCTGCGTGATGAACCTGGACGGCGCGCGCGGCTGGATGGTGGGCGAGCCCAACAAGGGCCTGAACGCCATGTTCGTGATGATGAACGCCGCGCGCCTGGGCGTGGGCGCGCAGGGCCTGGGCCTGACCGAGGTGGCCTACCAGAACTCGGTCGCCTACGCCAAGGACCGCCTGCAGATGCGCGCGCTGACCGGCCCGAAGGCGCCGGAGAAGGCCGCCGATCCGATCATCGTGCATCCCGACGTGCGCCGCATGCTGCTGACCCAGCGCGCCTACGCCGAAGGCGGCCGCGCCTTCAGCTACTGGACCGCGCTGCAGATCGACCGCGAGCTGTCGCACCCGGACGAGGCCGTGCGCAAGCAGGCGGGCGACCTGGTCGCGCTGCTGACGCCGGTGATCAAGGCGTTCCTGACCGACAACGCCTTCACCGCCACCAACGAGGGCATGCAGGTGTTCGGCGGCCACGGCTACATCTCCGAATGGGGCATGGAGCAATACGTGCGCGACGCCCGCATCAACATGATCTACGAAGGCACCAACACCATCCAGGCGCTGGACCTGCTGGGCCGCAAGATCCTGGGCGACATGGGCGCGAAGATGAAGGCCTTCGGCAAGATCGTGCAGGAATTCGTCGAGGCCGAAGGCACCAATGAAGCCATGCAGGAGTTCGTCAACCCGCTGGCCGACCTGGGCGACAAGGTGCAGAAGCTGACCATGGAAATCGGCATGAAGGCGATGGGCAACGCCGACGAAGTGGGAGCCGCCGCGGTGCCGTACCTGCGCGTGGTGGGCCACCTGGTGTTCGCGTACTTCTGGGCCCGCATGGCCAAGATCGCGCTGGAGAAGCAGGGCAGCGGCGACAAGTTCTACACCGCCAAGCTGGCCACCGCGCGCTTCTACTTTGCCAAGCTGCTGCCGGAAACGGCCGCCGAGATCCGCAAGGCGCGCGCCGGTTCGGCTTCGCTGATGGCGCTGGACGCGGATCTGTTCTAAGTCCGTCGGTCCCGCGAAGGCGGGAACCCGGCGTCGTTACAGGCGCTGACGGAACACCAAAGTCACTGGGTCCCCGCGTACGCGGGGACGACGATTTACAACGCTCATTGCTCAGGAGCGAGTATGTCCAATTTCATCGTCAAGAAAGTCGCCGTGCTGGGTGCCGGCGTCATGGGCGCGCAGATTGCCGCCCACCTGATCAACGCGCGCGTGCCGGTGGTGCTGTTCGACCTTCCCGCCAAGGACAAGGACGGGGGAGGGGCCCCGTCCGCTTCCCCGGTCGCGAAGAACGGCATCGCCCTGCGCGCCATCGACAACCTGAAGAAGCTGTCGCCCGCGCCGCTCGGCATCAAGGACGAGGCCGGCCTGATCCAGGCCGCCAACTACGAGGACGATATCGCGCTGCTGAAAGAGTGCGACCTGGTGATCGAAGCGATCGCCGAGCGCATGGACTGGAAGCACGACCTGTACAAGAAGGTCGCGCCGCACCTGGCCGCGCACGCGATCTTCGCCACCAACACCTCGGGCCTGTCGATCACCGCGCTGTCCGACGGGTTTGACGATAACCTGAAGTCGCGCTTCTGCGGGGTCCACTTCTTCAACCCGCCGCGCTACATGCACCTGGTCGAGCTGATCCCGACCGCGACCACGCAGCCGCAGATCCTCGACCAGCTGGAAGCCTTCCTGACCACCACGCTCGGCAAGGGTGTGGTGCGCGCCAAGGACACGCCCAACTTCATCGCCAACCGCGTCGGCATCTTCTCGATCCTGGCGGTGTTCGCCGAGGCCGAGAAGTTCGGCATCCCGTTCGACGTGGTCGACGACCTGACCGGTGCCAAGCTGGGCCGCGCCAAGTCCGCGACCTTCCGCACCGCGGACGTGGTCGGCCTGGACACCATGGCGCACGTGATCAAGACCATGCAGGACAACCTGCACGACGACCCGTTCGCCCCGGTTTACAAGACCCCGGCGGTGCTCAAGGGCCTGGTCGACGCGGGCGCGCTGGGCCAGAAGACCGGTGCCGGCTTCTACAAGAAGGAAGGCAAGGCCATCAAGGTGCTCGACGCCAAGACCGGCCAGTACGTCGAGTCGGGCAAGAAGGCCGACGAGATCGTGGTGCGCATGCTGAAGAAGGAGCCGGCCGAGCGCATCAGGCTGCTGCGCGAATCGACCAACCCGCAGGCGCAGTTCCTGTGGGCGGTGTTCCGCGACGTGTTCCACTACATCGCCGTGTACCTGGAGCAGATCGCCGGTTCCGCCGCCGATATCGACCTGGCGATCCGCTGGGGCTTCGGCTGGAACTCCGGTCCGTTCGAGGACTGGCAGTCGGCCGGCTGGAAGCAGGTGGCCGAGTGGGTGAAGGAAGATGTGGAAAGCGGCAAGGCGCTCTCGGCCGCGCCGCTGCCGGCATGGGTCTTTGAAGGCCCCGTCGCCGAGCGCCAGGGCGTGCATGCCGCCGAAGGTTCGTGGTCGCCGGCGACGCAGTCGTTCGTCGCGCGCAGCACCTTGCCGGTGTACCAGCGCCAGGTGTTCCGTGCCGCGCTGAAGGGCAGCGAAGCGGTCGATCCGCGCAAGGCGGGCCGCACCGTCGAGGAAAACGACGCCGTGCGCATCTGGGTCAGCGAGGGCCAGGACGACGTGCTGGTGGTCTCGTTCAAGAGCAAGATGAACACCATCGGGCCTGACGTGATCGACGGCCTGACCCGCGCCATCGACCTGGCCGAGGCTGGCTACAAGGGCCTGGTGGTGTGGCAGCCGACCTCGCTGCAGCTGGGCGCGCCGGGTGGCCCGTTTTCGGCGGGCGCCAACCTGGAAGCGGCGATGCCGGCCTTCATGATGGGCGGCGCCAAGGGCATCGAGCCGTTCGTGAAGAAGTTCCAGGACGGCATGATGCGCCTGAAGTACGCCTCGGTGCCGGTGGTGTCGGCGGCGTCCGGCATCGCGCTGGGCGGCGGTTGCGAACTGATGCTGCATTCGGCGGCACGCGTGGCTGCGCTGGAAACATACGTGGGCCTGGTCGAAGTCGGCGTGGGCCTGGTGCCCGCCGGCGGTGGCCTGAAGGAAGCCGCGCTGGCCGCAGCACGCGCCGCGCAGGCAGCGGGCAGCACCAACATCCTGCAATTCGTGACCAGCCGCTTCCAGAGCGCGGCGATGGCCAAGGTCTCCGCATCGGCGCTGGAAGCGCGCCAGATGGGCTACCTGCAGCCGTCGGACAGGATCGTCTTCAACGTGCACGAGCTGCTGCACGTGGCGCAGAACGAAGTGCGCGCGCTGGCCGATGCCGGCTACCGCGCGCCGCTGCCGGCGCTGATCCCGGTGGCCGGCCGCTCGGGCATCGCCACCATCAAGGCGTCGCTGGTCAATATGCGCGACGGCGGCTTTATCTCCGCGCATGACTTCCTGATCGCCACCCGCATCGCCGAAGTGGTGTGCGGCGGCGACGTCGAGGCCGGCGCGCTGGTCAGCGAGGACTGGCTGCTGGCGCTGGAGCGCAAGGCCTTCGTCGACCTGCTGGGCACCGCCAAGACGCAGGAGCGCATCATGGGCATGCTGCAGACCGGCAAGCCGGTGCGTAACTAATCAGGCTAGCGAGGAACCGAGATCATGAAACAACTGCAAGACGCATACATCGTTGCGGCTACCCGCTCGCCGATCGGCAAGGCCCCCAAGGGCGCCTTCAAGCACACGCGCCCCGACGACCTGCTGGCCACCATCCTGAAGGCCGCGGTGGCCCAGGTGCCGAACCTGGACCCGAAGCTGATCGAGGACGCCATCGTCGGCTGCGCCATCCCGGAAGCCCAGCAGGGCCTGAACGTGGCCCGCATCGGCGCGCTGCTGTCGGGCCTGCCCAACACCGTCGGCGGCATCACCGTCAACCGCTTCTGTGCCTCTGGCCTGAGCGCGGTGGCGATGGCCGCCGACCGCATCCGCGTAGGCGAGTCCGACGTGATGATTGCCGCCGGCGTGGAATCGATGAGCATGGTGCCGATGATGGGCAACTCGCCGTCGATGTCGCCGGAGATCTTCGCCCGCGACGAGAACGTCGGCATTGCCTACGGCATGGGCCTGACCGCCGAGAAGGTGGCGCAGCAGTGGCAGGTCAGCCGCGAGGACCAGGACGCGTTCTCGCTGGCGTCGCACCAGAAGGCCATCGCCGCGCAACAGGCCGGCGAGTTCCGCGACGAGATCACGCCGGTCGAGACCGTCGAGCGCTTCCCCGATCTCGCCAGCGGCCAGGTCAGCGTGAAGACCCGCACCATCGCGCTGGATGAAGGCCCGCGCCCGGATACCTCGCTCGAAGGCCTGGGCAAGCTGCGCCCGGTGTTTGCCAACAAGGGCAGCGTCACCGCCGGCAACAGCTCGCAGACCTCGGACGGCGCCGGCGCGCTGATCCTGGTCTCGGAGAAGATCCTGAAGCAGTTCAACCTGGTGCCGCTGGCGCGCTTCGTCTCGTTCGCGGTGCGCGGCGTGCCGCCCGAGATCATGGGCATCGGCCCCAAGGAAGCGATCCCGGCGGCGTTGAAGGCGGCGGGCCTGACCCAGGACCAGCTCGACTGGATCGAACTGAACGAAGCCTTCGCCGCGCAATCGCTGGCGGTAATGCGCGACCTGGACCTCGATCCCGCGAGGGTCAACCGCATGGGCGGCGCGATCGCGCTGGGCCACCCGCTGGGCGCGACCGGTGCGATCCGCTCGGCCACGGTGGTACATGCGCTGCGCCGCCACAACCTGAAGTACGGCATGGTCACCATGTGCGTCGGCACCGGCATGGGCGCCGCAGGTATCTTCGAGCGCGTATAAACGCGCCTGCGGGATGGCCCATGGCCATCCCGCCCTTCTGCATCAGGTGAAGAAAGCAGTACCGGGGCTGCCGCCCGCGACGCGGGTCACCAGGTAGGGGAGGAGACAACAATATGCAGGAGACAGCCATCCTGGCCGATGCCGCGTGCGACTTGCCACGCGACGTCATGGCCGCGCTGAAGGTCCACACCATTCCGTTCCGCATCCGCGCCGGCGAGCAGTTCGTCGCCGACACGCGCGATGAAGACGCATTGCCGCGGCTTTACCAGCAATACCTGGTCGGCCGCCAGGACCACTATGCCGAATCGGTGCCGATGGTCGAGCGCGAGCTGGAGGAACACCTGCTGCGCAACGTGGCGGCGCAGTGCGACCGCGCCATCCTGTTCACCATCGCCAGCACGCGCAGCAAGCTGTATGCGCATGCGAGCGGCGCGGTGATCGGCACCGTGGCGCGCAGCGTGCGGCTGCGCAAGCAAGCGGGACGCCCGGGGCTGTTCGACCTGACCGTGGTCGACACCGGGGCCATCGGCCCGGGCCAGGCGCTGATCGTGCGCGAAGCCGCGCGCATGACGCTGGCCGGCGCCAGTCCGCAGGCCGTGCGCGAGGCCGTGGAAACACGGCTGCGCGATGCCGCCCACATGTTCCTGGTGCCCGACGAACTGCTCTACCTGTACACCCGCGCACGGCAGAAGGGCGAGGGCAGCATTACCTGGGGCCGCTACGTGATGGGCAGCGCGTTCAACCTCCGCCCCGTGGTGCATATGCACCGCGGCCAGACCGAAGCCATCGCCAGGGCGCGCGGCTCGGAAGAGGGCAGGCGCCGCGTGCTGCAGCATGCCGAGCAATGCCTGCGCGCCGGCAACCTGCTGGTGCCGGCGATCTCGGCCTGCTACGCAGGCCCGCTGGACGAAGTGCGCGCGATGCCGGCGTACCAGTCGCTGGCGAATACCGCACGAAGCCAGGGCGTCGAGCTGATGCTGGCGCCGATGAGCCTGACAGTGGCACTGAATGTCGGCGCGCGCGCGTTCGGGCTCAGCTATCTCGCCGAGTCGCCGCCGCCTTTCGAATAACTCCCACAGACGAGGACACCATGAGCATCCGTACCAGCATCGAGCAGGGCATCCTGACGCTCGAATTCGACCGCATCGACAAGAAGAACGCCATCACCGCGGCGATGTACCAGTCGCTGGCCGACGCGCTGCGCGCGGCCGAGACCGATCCCGCCGTGCGCGCCATCCTGCTGCGCGGCAAGCCCGAAGTCTTCACCGCCGGTAACGACCTTGAGGATTTCATGCAGCGCCCGCCCACCGCGGGCGAGGGCGCCGAAGCCGCCGCGGTGTTCCAGTTCCTGTACCAGATCAGCCATGCCAGCAAGCCGGTGGTCGCGGCGGTCAGCGGCGCCGCGGTGGGCGTGGGCACCACTATGCTGCTGCACTGCGACCTGGTCTATGCGTCCGACACCGCCAAGCTGTCGCTGCCGTTCGTGCAGCTCGGGCTGTGCCCCGAGGCCGCCTCCAGCCTGCTGCTGCCGCGGCTGGTCGGCTACCAGCGCGCGGCCGAGAAGCTGCTGCTGGGCGAGGCCTTCAGCGCGCAGGAAGCGCTGGAGATCGGGCTGGTGACGCGGGTGCTGCCGGTGGCCGAGTTGCATGACTTTGCCCTGGCACAGGCACGCAAGCTGGCGGCCTTGCCGGCGTCGTCGCTGCGCGAGACCAAGCGCCTGATGAAGGCCGGCGCGATGGCCGAAGTGGAGAAGCAGATGGCCGACGAGGGCGCGGTGTTCCGGCGCATGCTGGTGGCGCCGGAGGCGAAGGAGGCGTTCAGCGCGTTCTTTGAAAAGCGGAAGCCGGATTTTAGGAAGTTTGAATGAGGGAGTGCTCCCAAGCCGCTTGATCTCGCCTAAGCAAGGTGTTCACCCTCTCCCCTCATGGGGAAAGGGCCGGGGTGAGGGGTGGGCTAGGCAAGGAACCACATAAAGCGGGGCCAACGGTTTTTTCCAGCGCGATAGCTTCGGCCAGCGCCCGCCCTCACCCCAACCCTCTCCCGCAAGCGGGAGAGGGAGCACACCGACCGATGGGCAGGAGCCTTTCATCCCTCAAGCCGTCGGCAACACCCGCGGCTGCCGCGACTCATCCGTCGCCACATACGTCAACGTCGCCTCGGTCACCTTGACGATCTCATTGCTGTGCCGCATGCGCTGCGCATAGACCTCGACCTCGACCGTGATCGAGGTGCGTCCGGTCTTGACGATGTCGGCATAGAAGCTGACCAGGTCGCCCACGAACACCGGGTGCTTGAACAGGAAGGAATTGACCGCGACGGTGGCCACGCGCCCCTGTGCGCGTTCGACCGCCGGGATCGAGCCGGCGATATCCACCTGCGACATGATCCAGCCGCCGAACACATCGCCGTGCACGTTGGCGTCGGCGGGCATCGGCACCACGCGCAGCGCGGGGTTCTTGCCGGCAGGCAGGGCGGGGACGGTGTGGGGAGCGTTCATGGCGGTATGCGGGTGGACTGCTGAGGGATGGGGATGGGGCGTGGCAGCGAAAGACCCTTCGCCAGCCGCGCAACGCGATCTCTGCGACAATCGCGCATTGGCCCGGATTCTAACGTATGCGCCGCTATTCCACGACCGCCGAGCAGGCCCCCGACACGGCCTCGGTGAAGCTCTTTCCCGGCCAGCGCGCCCCCCGCAGCGACTGGCAGACCGTGCGCAACCTGCTGCCCTATGTCTGGCACTACAAGTGGCGCGTGATGCTGGCGCTGGCCTGCCTGGTGGCGGCCAAGGTTGCCAACCTGGGCGTGCCGGTGCTGATGAAGCGGCTGATCGACAGCATGAACATCTCCGCCGGCGACCCGCGCGCGCTGCTGGCGGTGCCGGTCGGGCTGATCGTCGCCTACGGCATGCTGCGCCTGTCCGCGACGCTGTTCACCGAGTTGCGGGAGATCCTCTTTTCCAAGGTCACGCAGAGCGCCGTGCGCGAAATCGCGCTGCAGGTGTTCCGGCACCTGCATGCACTGTCGCTGCGCTTCCACCTGGACCGCCAGACCGGCGGCATGAGCCGGGACATCGAGCGCGGCACGCGCGGCATCCAGTCGCTGATCTCGTATTCGCTGTACAGCATCCTGCCCACGCTGGTGGAGATGGCGCTGGTGATCGGCTTCTTCATCCTGCATTACGACATCTGGTTCGCCGCCATCACCGGCTCCGCGCTGGTGGGCTATATCGTCTTCACCATCGTGGTGACGGAATGGCGCACGCACTTCCGCCGCCGCATGAACGAGCTGGATTCGCGCGCCAACCAGAAGGCGATCGATTCGCTGCTGAACTTCGAGACCGTCAAGTACTTCTGCAATGAAGCCTACGAGGCGCAGCGCTATGACGAGAACCTGCGCAAGTACCGCACCGCGGCAATCCGCTCGCAGAACTCGCTGTCGTTCCTCAACTTCGGCCAGCAGGCCATCATCGCGATCGGCCTGATCCTGATCCTGTGGCGTGCCACCGTGGGCGTGGTCGACGGCAAGCTGACGCTGGGCGACCTGGTGCTGGTCAACACGCTGATGATCCAGCTCTATATCCCGCTTAACTTTCTTGGCGTGATCTACCGCGAGATCAAGCAGGCCACCACCGACATGGACCGCATGTTCGTGCTGCTGGGCACGCACCAGGAGGTGGCCGACGCGCCGGGCGCGCCGCCGCTGCGAGTCGGCGGGGCGCAGGTGCGCTTCCGCGACGTGCGTTTCGGCTACGAGCCGGACCGCACCATCCTGGACGGGGTCGACTTCACCATCGCCGCCGGCACCACCACCGCGGTGGTGGGCCACAGCGGCTCGGGCAAGTCGACGCTGGCGCGGCTGCTGTTCCGCTTCTACGACGTGGGCGGCGGCGCGATCGAGATCGACGGCCAGGACATCCGCGCCATCACTCAGGACAGCCTGCGCCGCGCCATCGGCATCGTGCCGCAGGACACCGTGCTGTTCAACGACAGCATCTACTACAACATCGCCTACGGCCGCCCGGACGCGACCCGCGACGAAGTCATCGCCGCGGCGCAGGCGGCGCAGATCGATGCCTTTATCCGCGAGCTGCCGCAGGGCTATGACACGCCCGTGGGCGAGCGTGGCCTGAAGCTGTCCGGCGGCGAGAAGCAGCGCGTGGCGATCGCGCGCACGCTGCTGAAGAACCCGCCGGTGCTGGTGTTCGACGAGGCGACTTCCGCGCTGGATTCGCGCACCGAGCAGGCGATCCAGGCCGAGCTGATGCGCCTGGCGCAGAACCGCACCACGCTGCTGATCGCGCACCGGCTCTCCACCGTGGTTCATGCCGACCAGATCCTGGTGATGGACCACGGCCGCATCGTCGAGCGCGGCACCCATGCGCAGCTGATGCGCGCGGGCGGGCGCTATGCCGAGATGTGGGACATCCAGGCGCGCGCCGCCGCGAGGGGCGGCGACGCGGTCGGCGCGGACGCGCTGGCGCTCGACGTGGGCGACGCCACGCAGGACGCCTGAGCGCTGTTGCGCCGCGCCGGCTTGCACCAGGGCGCGGCGCGGATTGTCGGCAATCGCTGCCGACGATGCCGCCGCGGCAATCGCCACGCCCATTTCTGGTTCGACAATCGCGTGCGGGCACGCCCTGGAACGGGGCCGGCAAAGCTGGCATGTCCCTTGCGGACGAATCCCTCCGAAATCACCATCCACGGAGAGATGCCATGCCCAAATCCCGCGCTGCGCAAGTGTTGCCCGGCGTTTTCACGGCTGCCACGGAAGGCGCTGGCCATGCCGGTGCGCACCCGGCCCGCGCTTCGGCACGCCGCCGCCTGCTGAAGCTGGGCGCAATGCTCGGCACCAGCCTGGTGCTGTCGACATCATTCGCCGGCGCGGCCCACGCGCAGGCTGCGTCCACCAAGGTCCGGTTCCAGCTCGACTGGCGCTTCGAAGGGCCGGCGGCGCTGTTCCTGCTCGGCGAGCAGAAGGGCTACTACAAGGCCGAGAAGCTGGAAGTCGCGATCGATGCCGGCAACGGCTCGGGCAACGTGGTCAACCGCGTGGCCTCGGGCACCTATGACATGGGCTTCGCCGACATGTCGTCGGTGATGGAGTTTTACGGCAACAACCCCGACGCGAAGAACAAGCCGGTGGCCGTGATGATGGTCTACAACAACACGCCCGCGGCCATCCTCGCGCTGAAGAAGTCGGGCATCCGCGCGCCGAAGGACCTGTCCGGCAAGCGCCTGGGCGCGCCGGTATTCGACGCCGGCCGCCGCGCCTTCCCCATCTTCGCCCGGGCCAACGGCCTGCAGGCATCGTCGTTCAACTGGCAGGCGATGGACCCGACGCTGCGCCAAACCATGCTGGTGCGCGGCGATCTGGATGCCATCACCGGGTTCTCGTTCACGTCGATCCTGAACCTGAACGCGCGCGGCGTGAAGGACGAGGACATCGTGGTGCTGCCGTACCCGCAGTTCGGCGTGAAGCTGTACGGCAACGCCGTGATCGCGTCGGAGGAATTCATCAGGAAGAACCCGGAGGCGGTGAAGGCGTTCCTGCGCGCCTTCAGCAAGTCGGCGCGCGAAGTGATCGCGAGGCCGGAAGAGGGCATCCGCGCCCTCAAGGCGCGCGACGGCATCATCGACGAAAAGCTCGAAACGCGCCGGCTGAAGCTGGCGCTGGACAGCGTGGTCCGGTCGCCCGACGCCAAGGCCGAGGGCTTTGGCCGCATCAGCAAGCCGCGCCTGTCGCTGATGGCCTCGCAGGTGGCCGATGCCTTCGGCACCAAGGGCCGTATCAACGCCGATGCGCTGTGGACCGACGCGTACCTGCCGAGCGCGGCCGAACTGGATGTGCTGCGATGATGGCGGGCCTGGCTGAATCCATGCCGGCCACCGCGGCTGCCGCGGCGGCAGCGTCCGCGCCCGTCGAGCCCTTCGTCGATTTCAACCGGGTCTGGCTGGCCTATGACGACACGCTCGCGCGCCAGGGCGAGTTCGCGGTGGAAGACCTGTCGCTGCAGGCCGCGCCGGGCGAGTTCATCGCCATCGTCGGCCCGTCCGGCTGCGGCAAGTCCACCTTCATGAAGCTGGCGACCGGGCTGAGACCGGCCACGCGCGGTACCGTGAAGGTGGCCGGTCAGAAGGTGAGCGGGCCGCTCAAGCAGGTCGGCATGGCGTTCCAGGCGCCAACGCTGCTGCCATGGCGCACCACGCTCGACAACGTGATGCTGCCGCTGGAAATCGTCGAGCCCTACCGTTCGACCCTGCGTGCCAGGCGCGACGAATACGTCGACCGCGCCCGCCGGCTGCTGCATACCGTGGGCCTGGGCGGCTACGAGGACAAGTACCCGTGGCAGCTCTCCGGCGGTATGCAGCAGCGCGCCTCGATCTGCCGCGCGCTGGTCCACCAGCCGCGCATGCTGCTGCTGGACGAGCCCTTCGGTGCGCTCGACGCCTTCACCCGCGAGGAACTGTGGTGCGTGCTGCGCGACTTGTGGCAGGCGCAGCGCTTCAACGTGATCCTGGTCACGCACGACCTGCGCGAGGCCGTGTTCCTCGCCGACACGGTCTACGTGATGAGCCAGCGCCCCGGCCGCATCGTGCTGCGCAAGGAGATCGGCCTGCCGCGCCCGCGCGATCTCGAGCTGACCTATACCGAGCCCTTTGCCGGGCTGGTGCACGCGCTGCGCGAGAAGATCGGCCATGTGCGCCAACACTGAAGCAGACCCCGAGGCAAGACAATGATGATGATGCTGACTTCCGCGCAGGAGCGCCGCGTGCAGCGCGTGGCGCCGTGGCTGCTGCTGGCCGCGGTGCTGCTGCTGTGGCAGGGCGCGTGCATGGCCTTTGACGTATCCGACTTCATCCTGCCGGCGCCGTCCGCCATCGTGGCCGCGCTGGCGGACTATGCGGACGTGATTGCGGGCCATGCGTGGCGCACCTTCTGGACCACCATGGTGGGCTTTGGCGTGGCCATCGGCGTGGGCGTGCTGCTCGGGCTGGCGATGGGCTCGTCGCGGCTGCTCTATGCCGCCAGCTACCCGCTGATGACCGCCTTCAACGCGCTGCCCAAGGCCGCCTTCGTGCCGATCCTGGTGGTGTGGTTCGGGCTCGGCGCCGGGCCGGCGATCCTGACCGCGTTCCTGATCTCGTTCTTCCCGATCATGGTCAATATCGCCACCGGGCTGGCCACGCTGGAGCCGGAACTGGAAGACGTGTTGCGCGTGCTGGGCGCCAAACGGCGCGACGTGCTGTTCAAGGTCGGCCTGCCGCGCGCGCTGCCGTATTTCTTCGCCTCGCTGAAGGTGGCGATCACGCTGGCCTTTGTCGGCACCACGGTGTCGGAGATGAATGCCGCCAACGAGGGCATCGGCTACCTGCTGGTGTCGGCCGGCTCCGCCATGAAGATGCCGCTGGCCTTTGCCGGGCTGGTGGTGATCGCGGTGATGGCGATGGCGATGTACGAGCTGTTCGCGGTGGCCGAGAAGCGCATGACCGGCTGGGCCCACCGGGGTTGAGGCGGGCTCAGTGCCGCACTAGCTGCCGGCCTGCTGCAGCTGGTAAGTCGAGCAGTAGCTGAAGCGGCTGGCCGGATGCACGCCGGTGGTCACGATGATCGCCTGGTCGCGCAGGAAATAGGTGCGGACGATGCGCAGGCCCGCCGACTTGTCCGGCACCTGCAAGGCAGCGGCCTGCGCGCCTTCGACCAGCCATCCCTGCACCTCCTGCTCCACGCGGGTGACCTTGATCCCGTATTGCTTCTCCACCATCGTGTACACCGGCACGTCGAGCGTCTCGCCGGGCGGAGACAGCTCGCCGTAAGCGCCGTCGACATAGATGTCGACCAGCCCGATCGGCTCGTGGCCGGGCGCACTGTCGAAGCGGGTGCCGCGGATATGCAGCCAGCGCGCGCCGGGCGCGCAGCGCAGCAATGCCGCCAGCGTGTCATCTGCCTTCACCGTGCCGAACGCCGAGGTGCGCAACGTCGTTCCCTTGGCATAGCTGACCAGATCGGCAGGTGAGTCCATCAGCTGGGTGAAGCGGCTTTGCGGACGGTCTGAGATCACACGCGTGCCGACACCGGCCTGGCGCGAAACCATGCCCAGGTTGGTCAGCTTCTGCACCGCCTGGCGCACCGCATACCGGCTCAGGTTCCAGGTTTCGCACAACTCCGCCTCGGTCGGCAGCAGCGCGCCGACGGGCGGGTTGCCGTTCACGATTTCCTGCATCAGCGTGCGGGCCAGGTCGAGATGGCGCGGCGAGGTCGCGCCCAGGGCGGCGGAAACGGGGTCGATGTCTCTTTGCATGAATTGGCGAGAGGTCGGCGGCAAGGGCGTCGGCGCCGCGGCCGATGCCCGTGACAGCCGCCGCGACGCGCGGATCGATCTTAGCATTGCGCGCAGGGTTTTTCCTAATATTCGAATGTTCGAACAAAGTCCTATAGTTCGAGCCATGCAGATGCTTGACCTGCCGCGCTGCCCGTATCCGGCAACCACGCATCCATTCCTCGATTTCGGAGAAGCTTCCCGCATGTATCCCATTGATTTCCTGTGGCGCGCCGCCCACCGCCACCCCGAGCGGACCGCCATCTTCAGTGCCGATGGCCAGTTGTCATACCGGGTGCTTGCCGACGCGGTGCTGCGTCGCGCCGCGGCCCTGGTGGCGCTCGATCCGTTGCCCCGCAGCCGCGTCTGCGTCGGCGCCGCCAACACGGTCGATCACCTGGTGGCGATCCTGGCGATACTGGCCGCCGGCAAGGTATGGGTGCCGCTGAATCCGCGCAACGGCGATCCCGAGCTGCGCCGCATTGTCGATTTCGTCGAGCCCTCGCTGGTGCTGGCCGATGCCGGCATGGCCGGGCGCCTCGCCGGCATCGCGGCGCCGTTGCGCCTGTTGTCCGACCTCGGCGCAGACGGTGGCGATTTCGCTGCGGTGGTGATGGGCCCTCGTGGCCGCGGCGGCGTGCCGCTGGAAGCGGCGCAGGCGGTCAAGTTCACCGGCGGTTCAACCGGTTTTCCCAAGGGCGTGATCCAGCCGCTGCGGGCATGGAACGCCAATATCGCAACCCAGATCCACGAACTTGGCCTGACGCCGGCAGACCGCTACCTGGTGGCGGCGCCGATCACGCATGGAACCTCCACCTACATGCTGCCGCTGCTCGGTGCCGGCGGGGCGCTGGTGTTCCCGGAATCGGCCAAGCCGGCCGGCCTGCTCGATGCGGCCCAGGCCCACGGCGCGACGCTGTTCTTCGCGCCGCCGACGCTGATCCTGGCACTGGTCGAAGAGCAGCGGCGCGCGCCGCGCGCGTTGCCGGCGCTGCGCTATCTGGTCTACGGCGGCGCGCCGATGCGCCCGGAACAGATCCGCGACGCGCAGGCGGTGTTCGGCCCGGTGCTGTGCACGTCGTTTGGCCAGACCGAAGCGCCGCAGATCATCACCTTCCTGCCGCCGGGCGAGATGCACGGCGAGCGGCTCGCTTCGGTCGGCAGGCCGTCGCTGCTGACCCGGGTGGCCATCGTCGACAAGGCCGGCAACGTGCTCGGCGCCGGGGAAGAGGGCGAGATCGCAGTGCGCGGCGACCTGGTCATGAGCGGCTACCTGAAAGCGGAGCAGGAAACCCGCAAGACGCTGGTCGACGGCTGGCTGCGCACCGGCGATGCCGGCGTCTTCGACGAGCACGGCTTCCTGTTCCTGCGCGACCGCATCCGCGATGTGATCATCACCGGCGGCTTCAACGTCTATCCCGGCGACGTCGAGGTGGTGCTGTCCGCCCACCCCGCGGTGGCCGACTGCTCGGTGGTCGGCATCCCCGACGCCAAGTGGGGCGAGGCCGTGCACGCCGCGGTGCAGTTGCGCCCCGGCATGCAGGTTGCCGCAGACGAACTGATCGCGCTGGTCAAGCGCGAGCTGGGTTCGGTCAAGACGCCCAAGCACATCCACGTGTTCGACGCATTGCCGCGCAGCGCGGTCGGCAAGGTGCTGAAGCCGGCGGTGCGCGAGTCGATCCTGTCCACCTGGAGCGCGACATGACTTCGCCCAAGGCCTGCGCTGCGCCGCGCACGCGGCTCTGTCGCTACACCGAGCAAGCGGTCTATTACGGCGAGGACGACCTGGTTGCGGACCTGCTCGGCCAGGCCAGCTTCATCGACGTCTTCATGAAGCAGACCTTCGGCAGCGCGCCCGGCCCGGCGCAGCGCCGCATCGCCGAGGCGGTGCTGGTGACGCTGATGGAACATGGCATGACGCCGAGCGCGATTGCCACGCGCATGATCTATTCGAGTTCGCCGGAAAACCTGCAGGCCGGCGTTGCGGCGGGCCTGCTGGCGGTGGCCAGCCAGTTCATCGGCACCATGGAACCCGCCGCGGGGCTGCTCGACCAGATCGCGGCGGCCGGTGCCGACGGCGCAGCGGAGGCCCGGCGCATCGCGCGCGCATACCGTGCGCGGCGCGAGCCCGTGCCCGGCTTCGGCCATCACCTGCACCGTCCCGACGATCCGCGCGCGCTGGCGCTGCTGGCGCTGGCGCGCGAGCTGGGCACCTATGGGGAACGCTGCGCCGCGCTGGAACGACTGGCCGCCGAAGTCGATGCCGCCGCCGGCCGCCATATCACCATCAATGCCACCGGCGCCGTGGCGGCGGTGCTGGGCGACATCGGCATCCCGGCGCGGCTGATGCGGGGCTTTGCCGTGCTGAGCCGCGCCGCGGGGCTGATCGCCCATATCGCCGAGGAACAGCGCGAACCCTCGGGACGCTTTGTGTGGAGCCTCGTTGACGAGGCCATGACACCCGCCCGCAGCGCGGGCGGGCCAGACTGACCACCGCCGCAAATCGACAAACAGAAATCAGAAGGAGACGCCATGACAGCAGCCGACCGAGCCATCCAGCGGCACCACCACATCACCCTCAGCGTGGGGACCGCGCAGCAGGACTATGATTTCCATACCAGGGTGCTTTCGCTGAAGAGCGTCAAGAAGACCCTGATCTACGACGGCGGCACGCCGTTCTATCACCTGTACTACGGCAACGACCTGGGTGAGGAAAGCACGCTGATCACCTGCTTCCCGGTCGCGCACTTCGGCCGCAAGGGCACGCGGGGCACGGGCCAGATCGGCAGCCTGGCGCTGTCGGTGCCAGGCTCGGCGATTCCGTTCTGGCACCAGCGCCTGCTCGACCACGGCTTCGAGGTGCGCCGTACCGAACGCTTTGGCGAGGTCGTGCTGGCCTTCGCCCACCCGTGCGGGGTCGAGTACGAGCTGATCGGCATCGCCGATGACGCGCGTACGCCTTACTCCAACGGCGAGGTGCCGGCCGAGTTCGCGATCCGCGGCCTGCATACCATCGCGGTGAACGTGCGCGAAATGGAGTCGTCGCAGCAATTCATGCAGGAAGGATGGTCGGGGCGCGAAGTCGGGCGCGATGGCAAGTACCTGCGCTATGCCTTCGGCGACGGTGCCTCCGGAAAACTGGTCGATTTCTCGCTCGAGCCCGACCTGCCCCAGGCCAGCTGGACCTACGGCGAGGGCACCGTGCACCACTGCGCATTCCAGGTCGAAGACCGCGTGGTGCAGGACATGGTGAAGGCGCGGCTCGAGGGCCTGGGTTTGACCGACACCTCCGAACGCAAGGACCGCGGCTACTTCGAATCGATCTACGTGCGTACCCCCAGCGGCGCGATGTTCGAGGCCACCGTGTCGAAGCCCCAGGCGTTCCTGATCGACGAGCCCTATGAAAGCATGGGCTCGACGCTGCAGATCGCGCCGCAGTTCGAGAGCCAGCGCGCAACCATCCTGCAATCGCTGGAAAGCCTGCACTACTGAAGCGGACCCTCGTCGCGCTGTGTGGCCGTGCATGGCCCGAAGCCGGAAACATCATGCCTGTCCTCAATCCTCACCTGCACACGCCGCTGAGCGTGTTCGACGCGCCGGCGGGCAATGCCCGGCTGGCGGCGATCCTGGTCCATGGCCGCGGCCAGTCGCCGGCGCTGATGCGCGAACTGCTGGTCGACCGGCTCGACTGCCCCCAGGTGGCATGGTTCGCGCCGCTGGCCGCGGAAAACACCTGGTATCCGGAGCGCTTCATCGCTCCGCTCGAGGCCAACGAGCCGCGCCTGTCACAGGCGCTGGCGCGCATCGAGGTGCTGTCCGAGGCGTTGCTGGCGATGGGCTTTCCCTACACCTCGCAGGTGCTGGTGGGGTTCTCGCAGGGCGCCTGCCTGTGCAGTGAATTCCTCTGGCGCCAGCGGCGCCGGTATGCGGGCCTGATCGCCCTGACCGGCGGGCTGATCGGCCCCCCGGGCGCGCCGCGCGAGTGCGCGCGGCCGTGGCTGGCAGGCATGCCGGTGCTGCTGTCGACATGGGACGAGGATCCGCATGTGCCTGCCGACAGCGTGCGCGAGTCGGCGCAGTGGTTCCGTGCCGCCGGCGCCGACGTCAGCATCCGGGTCGAGCCGGGCACCGAGCACGGCATCCGCGACCGCGAAATCGCTTACGCCAATTACTTCCTGGCCGCCTGCGTGCCAGATGCCAGTTGAACGCCAAGGAGCCTTGCGGCATGCAATCTTTTATCCATGAAACGCGCCAATCCCGCATCGTGTTCGGCAACGGTGCGCGCGAGCACCTGCTGCGCGAGGTGGAACTGCTCGGCGTGCGGCGCGTGCTGGTGCTGACCTCGCCGGAGCAGTTCGCGCTGGGCCGGCAGATGGCCGAGCTGATCGGCGCGCGCAGCGTCGGCGTCTACGGCCATGCCGTGATGCATGTACCGGTCGATGTGGTGAAGAACGCCGTCGACGCGGTGCGGCGTGCCAACGCCGATGGCTGCGTGGCGGCCGGCGGCGGCTCGACCATGGGCCTGGCCAAGGCCATCGCGCTCGAGGCCGGGCTGCCGTTCATCGCCGTGCCGACCACTTACGCCGGCTCCGAGATGACGCCGCTGTACGCCATCACCGAAGGCGGCCTCAAGCATACCGGCCGCGACTGGCGCGTGGCGCCGCGCACCGTGATCTACGACCCCGAGCTGACGCTGTCCCTGCCGCCGGGCCTGGCCATGACCAGCGGCATGAATGCGATCGCGCACGCGGCGGAGGGCCTTTACGCCGGCGACGGCAACCCGGTCTACGCGCTGATGGCCGAAGAAGGCATCCGCGCGCTGGCCGGCGCGCTGCAATGCCTGAAGCGCGATGCCTGCAACGCCGGGGCGCGCGGCGATGCGCTGTACGGCGCCTGGCTGTGCGGCATGGTGCTGGGTAACCTGCAGATGGGCATCCACCACAAGCTGTGCCATACCCTGGGCGGCAGCTTCAACCTGCCGCATGCGGAAGTCCACACCGTGGTGCTGCCCTATGCCATGGCCTACAACGCCGCAGCGGCGCCGCAGGCGATGGTGCGCATTGCGCGCGCGCTGGGCACTGCCACCGCGCCCGCAGGACTGCGCGAGCTCGGCGCCGCGCTCGGCGTGCCGCGCTCGCTGCGCGAGATCGGCATGCCGGCGCATGGCCTCGATCAGGCGGCCGACCTGGTGGTCGCGGCGCCGTACCCGAATCCGCGCCCGCTCGAGCGCGCAGCGGTCCGCGACCTGCTGCAGCGCGCCTACGACGGTGCCGCTCCCGCCTGAGCGCGCGCCGCAACGGTAGCGCTTCCGCCAAATGAGGCCCCCATCATGCCAACAGTCATTCGCGCCTACTTCCGCACCGACATCGCCGCCGCGCGCTTGCAGCACCGACCGGACCATATCCGCCACATCGCCGCGCACCTGCCGGAGATCGTCTGTGCCGGCGCCCTGTGCGACGAAGCACAGGCGCCGCGGGGGCTGTTCCTTGCCGTGCAGGGCGACAGCGCGCAGGCGCGGGCGCTGATCGAATCGGATCCGTACCACCGCGCCGGCCTGTTCGAGCGCGTCGAGACCGAGCCTTTCCTGCAGTTCGTTCCGCACGCCAATCCACGCCTTCTCGACGAGGAACTGGAGCGCGCGCTGCAGAGCGCCGCCGCCACATAAAGCCGCCGCCGGCGGCAGCCGGCAAGCCAGCCTGAACCTGTCTCGCAGTGAAACCCTGCAGGGCGCCGTGCGCCTGCTGCCGGCGCAGCGCGACATTCCGAGGAAGACCACAACATGCAACGCATCAAACGCTACTGCTGTCCGGTTCGGCCGTGGCAGTGATCGGCGGCCTGCTCTACGCGGGCCTGTTCATCAAGCCGAAGCCGGCCGGCAAGGCGCTGCCGCAGCCACTGGTGGAACGCGGCGACGCCTTCTACGGTATGGCCGTGCTGCCCGACGGGCACATGTGGGCCGTCGGCACCAACGGCAAGATCCTGCACAGCGATGACGCCGGACAGGCCTGGCGCCTGCAGCGCACCACGCAGCGCGCAACCCTGCAGGACATCGCCGCCTGGGATGCGCGCCGTGCCGTTGCGGTCGGCAACGACGGCGTCATCCTGGCCACCGCCGACGGCGGCATGAACTGGCAGGCCGCGCGCGCGCCGCGCTCCTCGATCAGCAACAAGCTGATGCGGGTGCAGGCGAGCCAGGATGGACGTGCCTGGGCGGTGGGCAGCGGCGGCGTGCTGCTGCGTTCGCTCGATTACGGCAACAGTTGGGAGTCCGCCGCGCCCGTCGAGGACACCGCCTGGAACGGCGTTGCCTTCGATGGCGCCCGTGGCTGCGTGGTGGGCGAGTTCGGCCGCATCCGCGTCACGCGCGATGCCGGCGAACACTGGACCACCGTCACCAGCCCGGCGCGGCAAAGCCTGATGTCGGTGCGCATGCGCGACGACGGCCACGCGGTGGCGGTGGGCTTGCGCGGCACCGTGCTGGTCAGCAGCGATGCGGGCACCAGCTGGAAATCCGTCGCCGGCGCCACGCAGGAAGACCTGTTCGACGTGGCCTGGGATGGCAGCCAGTGGGTCGCCGTGGGCGACAAGGGAGTGGTGCTGCTGGGCGGCGCCGATGGCGCCGCCTGGCGCGCGACGCGCTTCGACGCGATGGACCGCGGCTGGTACACGCGCGTGCTCGCGCATGGCGGCAAGTATTACGCCGCGGGTTCGCGGCTGGCGGCCGGCGCGGCCAAGGCGCTGTAAGCACCGGGACGGCCCGGCGGCGCGCAAAGAATCTGGAGGAGATCATGAACACAACACAACCGGGCAGGCTCGAACGCTTTGCCGAGGCCTGCATCCGGCGGCGGGCCTATGTCGCGGGCCTGTTCCTGCTGGTCACCGCATTGATGCTGGTGGCCGCGCTGCGGGTGGAGGTCAGGACCGTCTTCGACGACCTGCTGCCGCGCAGCCATCCGTATATCCAGGTCCACGAGCAGTACAAGCACGCCTTCGGCGGCTCCAACGTGGTCAGCCTCGTGCTAGAGGCCGAGCAGGGCGACATCTTCAACACGGCCTTCCTGACCAAGGTCAAGACGGTCACGGCGGCGCTGCAGCGCGTCGATGGCGCCAACCAGTTCCAGATCGTCTCGCTGGCGTCGCGCAAGCTCAAGGAGATCCGCGGCTCCACCGAGGCCATCGATTCGTCGCCGCTGATGTGGCCGGACGTGCCCCAGGACGCGGCCGGGCTGAACGCGCTGAAGCAGGCCGTGCTCAACAACCCGCTGGTCTATGGCGCCTATGTCTCGAAGGACCTGCGCGCCGCGCTGGTGACCGTCGATTTCTACGAGGGCTCGGCCGACTACAACAAGATCTTCCCGCAGGTGCAGGCCATTGCCGATGCGGCGCGTGGCGACGGCGTGCGCGTGCGCGTGACCGGCGAGCCCATGCTGTATGGCTGGGTCAGCCACTTCCTGCCCGAGACGCTGCACATCTTCATGCTGACGGTAGGCTGCCTGGTGCTGCTGCTGTTTATCGTCGCGCGCACCTGGCGCGGCACGCTGCTGCCCTTGCTGGCGGGGCTGAGCAGCGCGATCTGGGCGCTCGGCGCCGCGCGGCTGCTCGGCTACAACCTCGACCCGCTGGTGATCGTGATTGCGTTCCTGATCACGGCGCGCGCGATCTCGCATTCGGTGCAGCTGGTGTCGCGCTTCGACGAGGAGCTGGCCGCGGGCGCCGACACCCCGCGCGCGGCGGCGCGGGCCAGCATGCTGCAGTTGTTCAAGCCCGGCATGCTGGGCGTGGTTGCCGACGCCGGCTGCATGGTGGTGGTGGTGCTGACGCCGATCCCGCTGATGCACAAGGTGTCGATCATCGGCACGATATGGGTGATGACCATCGCGCTGAGCGCATGCGTGATGACGCCGGTGCTGCTGTCGTGGGTGCGCGATCCGCGCGGCCACGCGCATCGGCTGGACCTGGGCCCGGCGCTCGACCGAATCCTCGGCGTGTGCGTGCGCAGCGCGACGTCGCGCTGGCGCTACGCCGTGCTGGCCGGCGCGGTGGCCGTGTTCGCCGTCTCGGCCTGGTACGCGACCCGGATCCAGGTCGGCGATGCGCAGCCGGGCTCGCCCATCCTCTGGCCCGATTCGACTTACAACCAGGATGCCGCCGCCATCAACCGCCAGTTCCAGGGTGCCGACCGTCTCTATGCGGTGTTTGCGGGACACCAGCCCAATGCAGTGAAGTCGCCCGAGGTGCTGGCGAGCATGGCGGGGATGCAGCGCTATATGGCGGCGCAGCCGGAGATCGGCGGCAGCGCCTCGATCGCCGACGTCATCCCGATGGTCCGGCGCGTGCTCAACGAGAACAACCCGCGCTACCAGGAGCTCGGCGGCACCGCGCAGGAGAACGGCGAGCTGATGTACATGTTCGTGTCGGGCTCCGATCCCGGCGACATGGCCCGCTTCACCGATGCGCAGGCGCGCAATGCCTCGGTGACGTTCTACTTCCGCGACCACCAGGGCGACAGCATCCGTACCGCGATGGCGCGCCTCAAGGAATATGTCGACGCCCATCCGCTGGCACAGGGCACGTACCAGCTGGCCGGCGGGCTGGTCGGCGTGCTGGCCGCGGTCAACGAGGTGATCCTCGCCGGCCAGATCGAGAGCATCGCGCTGGCGCTGCTGGTGCTGGTGCTGTGCTGCGCGGTCGCGTACCGCTCGGTCACGGCCGGCATCTTCTTCATGGTGCCGGTGATCCTGTCCAACACCATCACCTTCAGCTACATGGCGTGGAAGGGCATCGGCATGAACCTCAGCACGCTGCCGGTGGCGGCGCTGGGCATCGGCCTCGGTGTCGACTACGCCTTCTACATCGTCGACGGCATCAAGGAAAAGATCGCCGAAGGCAAAGACCTGCGCACGGCCACGGTGGCCTCGCTGCTGGGCGCGGGCCGCGGCGTGGTGGTGACGGCGCTGACGCTGACCACCAGCGTGGTGCTGTGGTGCGCCTCGTCGCTGCGCTTCCAGGCCGACATGGGCGTGCTGATGGCGATCTGGCTGTTCGTCTCGGCGCTCAGTGCGCTGTTCATCATGCCCGCGATGGTGCTGGTGTTCCGGCCGGCGTTCATCGTGAAGCGAGCGGGCGCAGGCAATGCCGCCGGCGAGCGCGACATCTCGATGCATCCGGTGCCGGAGGCATAGCGGCCAGGTATCGACAAGAGCCAGAGATACAAGACCAACAGGAGGAGACCATGACAATGCATTGCTGGAAGGGGCGGCGCCGGGGCACCAGCGCCGCGGGCCTGGCGCTGGCGCTGCTGGCGGTGGCGCCGCAGCTGCTGGCCGCGGAGGCCGCAGAGAGCGCAGAGACCGCAGAGACCCGGGAGCCGGCGGCGCCCGCCGCGCAGGACGCCGGCAGCGACGCCAAAGGAGAGGACTACAGCTTCCGCGTGGGCGGCTATGCGCGCACGTGGGCCTCGTTCAACCTGCAGAATCCGCCGGAGACCGGCCGCGACGACAGGTTCGCGCCGTCCATGCTGCGCGGCTCGCTGCTGCTCAATGCCGACGCCAAGACCGGGCCGGTGACATGGAAGGTGGTCGGCCGGGCCGACGGCGAATACAAGACGCGCTACCTGAAGGACCTCGAGCAACTGAACCGCACCAGCTCGCCCGGCGGTCCGGGCAGCCGGCTGATGGACCAGTACGACAACGCCGACCTGCGCGAGTACTACATGGACTTCTCGCCGGTGGAGCGGGTCAACCTGCGCATCGGCAAGCAGCAGGTGGTCTGGGGCGAGACCGACTTCTTCCGCGCCCTCGACCTGGTGCACGGCTTCGATTACCGCTGGCGCTCGTTCCTGGAGCGCGAGGGCGACGAGTTGCGCAAGCCGCTGTTCCTGGTCAAGGCCAAGGTCAACGTGCCCGAAGCCGACGGCAGCCTGCAGCTGCTGTACCGGCCGGGCCTGGACCGCAACCGCGACATCGGCAACAGCTACGACCTGTACGGCGGCCGCTGGGCGGGTCAGCCATACAAGGGCGTCGACTTCCTCGCGCCCGGCGGGCTCAACTACAACTACCGGCAGCCCGGCGCCAATGTCAGCGACCAGACCGGCGGCGTGCGCTGGGAGGGCATCGCCGGCCCGGTCAACTATTCGCTGGCCTACCTGAAGACGTTCAGCAACGACCCGGTGGTCAACTCGGCCTTCGCGCCGTCGGGACAGGCTCCGACCGGCACGCTGGGGGACTTCATCTTCCCCAAGATCGACCTGTTCGGCGCGACCGCCAGCGGCTATGTCCCCGCCATCGATGCCGTGCTGAGCACCGAACTGGTCTACACGCGCAACGCGCCCTACAACATCGGCACCAATTTCTTTGGCGGGGCGTTGCCGGGCTTCGGCGGCATTATCAGGAAGGACGTTGTCACCACCATGTTCCGCATGGACAAGAACCTGAACCTGAGCCGCCTGCTGGGGACCAGCCGCCCGTCGTTCTTCTCGGTGCAGGTGTTCGACAAGTGGATCCAGAACTTCAGGCGTTCCGACGACATCGTCAATCTCGTCGGCTACGGCGCCGCGGCCAAGGAGCATTCCACCATCGCCACGGTGATCCTCGGGCTGAACTACCGCAACGACAAGATCAATCCGCAGCTGGCCGCGGGCGTGGACCTGCAAGGCCGCGGCGGCTTCCTGATCCCGAGCGTGGAATTCGTCTACGGCGACCACTGGCGCCTGGTGCTGGAGGCGGACCTGTTCTTTGCCAAGAACAAGCGCAACCCCGGCCAGGTGGAAGGGTCCACGCGCCTGTTCGGCACCTTTGCCAACAACAGTCAGTTCCTGGCGCGGCTGACGCGCCAGTTCTGATGCATCCCGAGTGAGGAGACACAACATGATTCGCATCCGCAAGACCATCGCGCTGTGCCTGCTGGCGGTGCTCGCCAGCGCCAGCGCCGCCAGCCAGGCGGCCGAGTTGCCGGCCGGCACCGTGATCGACAAGGACAACCTCGACAAGGTCAAAGGCGACACCTTCGACGGCCACACCATTGCCAGCCTGCTTACCGAGAAGCTGGAATGGCAGATCCGCAATACCGGCCTGAGGATCCCGCTGGCCCACGCCAAGCCGGTGCAGCTCGATCCCAAGTACCTGGAGGCGACGCGCAAGAACGCCGGCAAGGCGCAGTTCGACGAGAAGACCCGCGAGGTGACCGGCTGGGAAGCCGGCATTCCGTTCCCGCAGGTGAGCCAGAACGACCCCTTTGCCGGCGACAAGCTGATCTGGAACTTCTATTACGCCTCCCCGGAAGGCGACGTCATCAACAACAAGGTCACCTTCCTGATGATCAGCGGCGACAAGGGCCTGGAGTCGACGCAGGACTGGGTGTTCCAGCGCTATTACCTGAAGGGGCGGCTCAGCGGCGACAAGCCCGTGCTGGGCGACGGCAGCGTGCTGAGCAAGACACTGTTCGCCGCGACCGCGCCGGAGGACATCCGCGGGCTGGGCACCTTCACCATCCGCTACGACAGCCCCAAGCTGGAAGACAGCTGGGCCTATATCAAGTCGGCCCGGCGCACGCGGCGGCTGTCGGGCGGCGCATGGATGGACCCGGTGGGCGGGCTGGATGTGCTCAACGACGACATCTATGTCTGGAACGCCAGGCCTTCCTGGTATCCGAAGATCAGGCTGGTGGGCAAGCGCTGGATCCTGGCGATCTCGGACGCGAAGCTGGGCTACACGCCGTCCAAGAAGGGCACGCCCGAAGAATGGAAGACGGTGGACTTGAAGAACGCGCCGTACTGGAATCCGGTGCAGACCTGGCAGCCGCGCGAGGTGTGGGTGATCGAAGGCACGCCGCCCGCCGAACACCCTTATGGCAGGAAGGTGGTCTACATGGACGTGAACTATCCGCGCGTCTACATGGGCGAGGCCTATGACAAGAAGGGCGAGTTCTGGAAATTCATCAACTTCCATATGACGCCGTCGACCGGCGAGGACGGCACCAAATACTCGTCCTCGATCCAGGGCGACATCATCGACTTCAAGGCGCGCCACGCCTCGATCTATCTGTTCCGCGGCTACAAGCTCAACGAGGCGAAGATCAAGGAAGCCGACATGAACTACAGCGCGCTCGAGTCGATCGCAAAGTAGGCCGGGCCTGGCGCGGCCCCCGGGGGGCACGGGCGGCCGCGCCGGATCTGACAGGCGGCCGCCAGCCCGGCGGCCCAGGAGACGGGATCATGGAAATCAAGACAATGACGGATGAACAGCGCAAGGCGGTGGCGCTGGAGTACTTCAGACGCATGGACCGGGGCGAGGGCGTGATCGATCTCTTCGACGAGCACGCGGAATTCTGTTTTCCCAAATGGGGTGTGGCACGCGGGCGCGCGCAGATCGAGCAACTGTTCGGTGACCTGATGGGGATCGTGGCATCGGTGCGCCACGATGTCGCCTACGCCAACTTTATCCAGCAGGGGGACCTGATGGTGGTGGAAGGCACGTCTGCCGGCAGCCTCGTCAGCGGCGAAACCTGGCGCGCGGACGTCGGCCATGCCGGGGGGCGCTGGTGCGACGTGTTCGAGATCCGCAACTTCCGCATCCAGCGCTGCTACGTCTACCTGGACCCCGACTATGGCGGGCAGGATGTCGGGCGCTATCCCTGGCTGCGCCAGCGGCACCAGGGCAAGGGCGGCCGGCGTAGCGGCCGCAACGCACCGGTGTCAGGTGACGGACACCCGCGCGCCGGTGGATAATCCGCGTCATGGAAATCAAATGGCTTGAAGACTTCGTCAGCCTGGCCGAGACGCACAGCTTCTCGCGCTCGGCCGAACTGCGCCACGTCACGCAGCCGGCGTTTTCGCGCCGGATCCAGTCGCTCGAGGCGTGGGTTGGCACCGAGCTGATCGACCGCTCGAGCTATCCCACCAGCCTGACGCCGGCCGGCAAGGTGTTCTACGAGCAGGCGCTGGCGATGCTGGCGCAGGTCAGCGAGACCCGCGCGCTGATGCGCGGCCAGCGCTCGGCCAACGCGCAGGTGCTGGAATTCGCGGTGCCGCACACGCTGTCGCTGACCTTCTTCCCGGAATGGCTCAAGGCGCTGGAGCGCAAGCTCGGCACGCTGCCGTGCCGGCTGCGCGCACTCAATGTCCATGACGCGGTGCTGATGCTGGTCGAGGGCGGCTGCGACCTGGTGATGGTCTACCACCACGCGCGCCAGGCCATCCAGCTGGATCCGGCGCGGTACGACATGCTGGTGCTCGGGACCGAACGGCTATCGCCCTACAGCGTGCCGGACCCCGCCGGCAAGCCTCTGTTCCGGCTGCCGGGCACCGACAAGAAGCCGGTGCCGTTCCTCAGCTATACGCCCAACGCCTTCCTCGGCCGCATGGTCGACCTGCTGCTGGCTGAAACCGCCGAGGCGCTCAAGCTGGACAAATGCTACGAGACCGACATGGCCGAGGCGCTCAAGGTGATGGCGCTGTCCGGCCACGGCATGGCCTTTCTGCCCGAAAGCGCGGTGCGCGACGACGTCGCGGCGGGGCGGCTGGTGCGGGCCGAGTCGGCCCGCGGGCTGCCGCTGTCGATCGACATGGAGATCCGCTTGTATCGGGAGAAGCCGGGCGAGAACGGCGGCGAGCGGCGCGCCGGGGCGCGGCGCAAGCGGCAGCTGGTGGACCAGGTGTGGGGGACCCTGACCTCGGCGTAGCGACGGTTTGCCCCAAGGTTATGCGCGTCCTGCATAACCCGATGAGCAAACGGCATTGGATTCCGGGCCGCCGCCAAGCCTAAGCTTGCGCCCATCTTCCACCCCGGAACCCACCCCGATGTCTTCCGCAGCACCGACCAACACTGCTGGCCAAAAGCACGCACTCCCGTCCTACCTCAACGCCGACAACCTCGGCCCCTGGGGCATCTACCTGCAGCAAGTCGACCGCGTCACGCCCTACCTGGGTTCGCTGGCGCGCTGGGTCGAGACCCTCAAGCGTCCCAAGCGCGCCCTGATCGTCGACGTGCCGATCGAGCTCGACAACGGCACCATCGCCCATTTCGAGGGCTACCGGGTGCAGCACAACCTGTCGCGCGGCCCGGGCAAGGGCGGCGTGCGCTTCCACCAGGACGTGACGCTGTCCGAGGTGATGGCGCTGTCGGCCTGGATGTCGGTGAAGAACGCGGCGGTCAACGTGCCTTACGGCGGTGCCAAGGGCGGCATCCGCGTCGACCCGCGCACGCTGTCGCACGCGGAACTGGAACGCCTGACGCGCCGCTACACCAGTGAAATCAACATCATCATCGGGCCGAGCAAGGACATCCCGGCGCCCGACGTCAACACCAATGCACAGGTGATGGCGTGGATGATGGACACCTATTCGATGAACTCGGGCAGCACCTCGACCGGCGTCGTGACCGGCAAGCCGATCTCGCTGGGCGGCTCGCTGGGCCGCCACGAGGCCACCGGCCGGGGCGTGTTCGTGGTCGGCTCCGAGGCCGCGCGCAATATCGGCCTCGAGGTCAAGGGCGCGCGCGTGGCGGTGCAGGGCTTCGGCAACGTCGGCGCGGTCGCCGCCAAGCTGTTCCATGAGGCCGGCGCCAAGGTGGTGGCGGTGCAGGACCACCGCACCACGCTGTTCGACCCGGCCGGCCTGGACGTGCCGGCGATGATGGAATACGCGTCGCACAGCGGCACCATCGACGGCTTCCGCGGCGAAGTCCTGCGTACCGAGCAGTTCTGGGAAGTCGACTGCGACATCCTGATCCCGGCCGCGCTGGAAGGCCAGATTACCGCCGAAAACGCGCCGAAGATCACGGCAAAGCTGGTGATCGAGGGTGCCAACGGCCCGACCACGCCGCAGGCCGATGACATCCTGCGCGAGCGCAATATCCTGGTCTGCCCGGACGTTATCGCCAACGCCGGCGGCGTGACCGTGTCCTACTTCGAATGGGTGCAGGATTTCTCCAGCTTCTTCTGGACCGAGGAAGAGATCAACCAGCGCCTGGTACGGATCATGCAAGAAGCCTTCCGGGCAATCTGGCAAGTGGCACAGGAAAACAAGGTGACGCTGCGCACGGCGGCGTTCATCGTGGCCTGTACGCGGATCCTGCAAGCGCGTGAAATGCGCGGCCTGTACCCCTGATCGGGGCAGGCGGGCCCGGGGCGAGGCACTGGCATGGTGCAGTGCAATAATCGTCCCCGGGCCCCGGCTTCATGACCGCCAGACGCGGTCTCCGGCAAGCGCCGGAGGCCGCGTTGTCGTATCCGGACGCGCTGCGCACGGATTGCCCCGAAGTGAGGTTCTAGGAGAAAACCCAGTTGTATTGCGCCGGATGCTGCGCAATACTGTTTCACCAGTGGGGGTTTTATTCTTAGAATCCCGCTTTCTCTTCATGGTCAAGGAGATGTTATGAATTTCGCCAAGTTGGCTGCCCTGATGATTGCCGGGGGCGTAATGTGCGGGACGGCACAGGCAGCCGAACAACTGACGGGCACGCTGAAGAAAATCAAGGACACCGGCGTCATCACGCTCGGCGTGCGCGAATCGTCGATTCCGTTCAACTACAACCTGGGCGGCGTGCGCCAGGTCGGCTATTCCTACGATATCAACATGAAGATCGTGGAAGCCATCAAGGACCAGCTGAAGCTGCCGAACCTGCAGGTCAAGGAAATCCCGATCACCTCGCAGAACCGTATCACGCTGCTGCAGAACGGCACCATCGATATCGAGTGCGGCTCGACCACCAATAACCTGGAACGCCAGAAGCAGGTCGCCTTCACCAATTCCATCTTCATCATCGGCACGCGCATCATGGTGAAGAAGGATGCCGGCATCAAGGACTGGGCCGACCTGAAGGGCAAGAACGTCGTCACCACCGCCGGCACCACGTCGGAGCGCCTGCTGCGCAAGATGAACGACGACCAGAAGCTGGGCGTGAACATCATCAGCACCAAGGACCACGGCCAGTCGTTCCTGACGCTGGAATCGGGCCGCGCGGTCGCCTTCATGATGGACGACGCGCTGCTGTATGGCGAACGCGCCAAGGCCAAGAACCCGGCCGACTGGATCGTCGTCGGCAAGCCGCAATCGCGCGAGTCCTACGGCTGCATGATCCGCAAGGACGACCCGCAGTTCAAGAAGCTGTCCGACAACGTCATCTCCGGCATGATGAAGGACGGCTCGATCAACACGCTGTACACCAAGTGGTTCATGCAACCGGTTCCGCCCAAGGGCCTGAACCTGGACTTCCCGCTGTCCGAAGACATGAAGACGCTGATCAAGGCGCCTAACGACAAGGCGCTGGACTGACCTGCCGTTGACAGCACTGCGAAACGGAAGGCATGTCCTTCCGTTTCTTTTTGAGGACGCAACATGAACTACAACTGGCATTGGGGAGTTTTCCTCGAACAGGCCGCCCAGAACGAGACCTACCTGGACTGGATGATCTCCGGCCTGAAGGTCACGCTCGCGCTGGGGCTCTCGTCCTGGGTCATTGCCCTGGCCATCGGCTCGGTGCTCGGCGTGCTGCGCACGGTGCCGAACAAATGGCTGGCCGGCATTGCCGCCACCTATGTCGAGATTTTCCGCAACATCCCGCTGCTGGTGCAGCTGTTCATCTGGTACTTTGTCGCGCCCGAGCTGCTGCCCGGCGGCGAGGCGATCAAGCAGATGAACCCGTTCGCGCAGCAGTTCCTGGCCGCCATGCTGTGCCTGGGAACGTTTACCGCCGCGCGGGTGTGCGAGCAGGTGCGCTCGGGCATCAACTCGCTGGCACGCGGACAGAAGAATGCCGGCCTGGCGATGGGCTTCACGCTGCCGCAGACGTACCGCCACGTGCTGCTGCCGATGGCGTTCCGCGTGATCGTGCCGCCGCTGACCTCCGAGTTCCTGAATATCTTCAAGAACTCGGCGGTGGCCTCGACCATCGGCCTGCTCGAACTGGCCGCGCAGGGGCGCCAGCTGGTGGACTACACCGCGCGCCCGTATGAATCGTTCATCGCGGTCACGCTGATGTACGCGCTGATCAACGTCACCGTGATGCTGGTGATGCGCTGGGTCGAAGCCCGCACGCGCGTGCCCGGCTTCATCGGCGGCAAGTAAGGGGGCGCCATGGCTTATTCCTTCGATTTCACCTCGATCAACCCGGCCACGCTGCACGTGCTGGGCGAGGGCATGATGGTCTCGCTGAAGATCACCGTCACCGCGGTGGTGGTCGGCATCATCTGGGGCACCATCCTGGCGATGATGCGGCTGTCGTCGTTCCGGCTGCTGAACTGGTTCGCGCAGGGGTACGTCACCATCTTCCGCTCGATCCCGCTGGTGATGGTGCTGTTGTGGTTCTTCCTGATCATCCCGCAGGTCTTGCAGGGGATCTTCAACCTGTCGCCGGCGACCGACCTGCGCATGACCTCGGCGCTGGTGGCATTCGCGCTGTTCGAGGCGGCGTACTACTCCGAGATCATCCGCGCGGGGATCCAGAGCGTGTCGCGCGGGCAGATGTTCGCGGCGCAGGCGCTGGGCATGACCTACGGGCAGTCGATGCGGCTGGTGATCCTGCCGCAGGCGTTCCGCAACATGGTGCCGCTGCTGCTGACCCAGGGCATCATCCTGTTCCAGGATACGTCGCTGGTGTACGTGAGCGCGCTGGCGGACTTCTTCGGCCAGGCCTACGGCATCGGCGAGCGCGACGGCCGGATCGTCGAGATGCTGCTGTTCGCCGGCCTGGTGTACTTCATCATTTGTTTCTCCGCTTCGCTGCTGGTCAAGCGTTATCAGAAAAAGGTGGCCGTATGATCGAGATTAATAACGTTTCCAAGTGGTACGGCTCCTTCCAGGTGCTGACCGACTGCACCACCAAGGTTGCCAAGGGTGAAGTGGTGGTGGTGTGCGGCCCGTCGGGCTCGGGCAAATCGACGCTGATCAAGACCGTCAACGCGCTGGAGCCGTTCCAGAAGGGCGACATCCTGGTCGACGGCACCTCGGTGGGCAATCCCAAGACCAACCTGCCCAAGCTGCGCTCGCGCGTCGGCATGGTGTTCCAGAACTTCGAGCTGTTCCCGCACCTGTCGATCACCGAGAACCTGACCATCGCGCAGATGAAGGTGCTCGGCCGCTCCAAGGACGAATCCATGGCCAAGGGCATGAAATACCTGGAGCGCGTGGGCCTGAAGAGCCAGGCCGAGAAGTACCCTGGCCAGTTGTCGGGCGGCCAGCAGCAGCGCGTCGCGATCGCGCGCGCGCTGTCGATGGACCCGATCTGCATGCTGTTCGACGAGCCCACCTCGGCGCTGGACCCGGAAATGGTCAACGAAGTGCTGGACGTGATGGTGCAGCTGGCGCAGGAAGGCATGACCATGATGTGCGTGACCCACGAAATGGGCTTTGCACGCAAGGTGGCCAACCGCGTGATCTTCATGGACCAGGGCAAGATCGTCGAGGACGCCGACAAGGAAGAGTTCTTCGGCGATATCGAGCACCGTTCGGAGCGCGCCAGGCAGTTCCTGTCGAAGATCCTGCATCACTGAACGGACTGCCAGCCTTATGAAAAAGGGACGCCTCGGCGTCCCTTTTTCCCTTGTGCCGGATGGCTCAGGTACAAGCCGTATTGGCGGCGTTCTTGGCCTGGACTTCGGGCGGGATCGGCACGGTCAGCGTCATGGTCGGGCGCCCGTCCTCGAACATGATCAGCTCGCCGGGGGCGAACTGGGTCCAGGTCTCGTTGTCGGTCAGCGGCGCGGTGGCGATCACGGCGACACGGTCGTCCGGCGTGGTGACCTGCGCGAAGTCGATCGACAGGTCGGCGTCGATCAGGTGCGCGGTCGAGAACGGCCATTGCCGCACGATGTAGTAGAGGCGGGTCGAGCAGTGCGCGAACAGCGCCTGCCCGTTGCACAGCAGGTAGTTGAACACGCCGTGCAGCGTGATGTCGCGCGTGATGTCGGCCAGCGCGTGCCCCAGCTCGTTCAGCGGCGGCTGCGAGCCCGGGAAGCGCTTGCGCAGGCCCTGCATCAGCGTGCAGAAGGCCAGTTCGCTGTCGGTGTCTCCCACCGGCTGGTAGACGCCGGACAGGAACGGGGTGAAGCCGTGCAGGTCGCCGTTGTGGGCGAAAATCCAGTGCCGGCCCCACAGCTCGCGCATGAAGGGGTGGCAGTTTTCCAGCAGCACGGTGCCCTGCGTGGCCTTGCGGATATGCGAGATGACGTTCTTGGACTTGATCGGATAGCGCTTGATCAGGTCCGCCACCGGCGAGGTGCCGGCGGACTGGTTGTCGATGAACAGGCGGCAGGCCTTGTCTTCGAAGAAGGCGACACCGAAGCCGTCGGCGTGGTGGTCGGTCAGGCCTCCGCGCGCGGCAAAGCCGGTGAAGGAGAACGTCACGTCGGTCGGCGTGGCGCAGTTCATGCCTAGCAGCTGGCACATGTCGGGGCACCGGACGGCAGGGGGCTGCCGCTTTGCAATAGAATGCAGGCATTATCCCGCGCGCCCGCGCCGCTGCCAAGCAACCGCGGACGCTCCCCCCGCGGTGCCAATGTCGCCAGCCATGGCGCCGACATACCTGCTAGCAATCCCGAGAACGATGAGCCAATACAAGATTGCCGTGATTCCCGGAGACGGAATCGGCACGGAAGTCATGCCCGAGGGCATCCGCGTGATGGACGCCGCGGCGCGCCGCTTCGGCATCGACTTCCAGTGGGATCACTTCGATTTTTCCAGCTGCGACTACTACGCCCGCCACGGCAAGATGCTGCCGGACGACTGGTTCGACACGCTGGTCAAGTACGACGCCATCTATTTCGGCGCGGTCGGCTGGCCGGACACGGTGCCCGACCATGTTTCGCTGTGGGGTTCGCTGCTGCAGTTCCGCCGTTCGTTCGACCAGTACGTGAACCTGCGCCCGGTGCGGCTGATGCCGGGCATCCGCAGCCCGCTGGCCGGCCGCCAGCCCGGCGACATCGATTTCTACGTGGTGCGCGAGAACACCGAGGGCGAATACTCCAGCATTGGCGGCCGCATGTTCCCCGGCACCGAGCGCGAGATCGTGGTGCAGGAAACGGTGATGAGCCGCACCGGGGTCGACCGCATCCTGAAGTTCGCCTTTGAACTGGCCCAAAAGCGCCCCAAGAAGCACCTGACGTCGGCGACCAAGTCCAACGGCATTTCGATCACGATGCCGTACTGGGACGAGCGGGTCGAGGCGATGGCGGCGAACTACCCCGGCCTGAAGGTCGACAAGTACCACATCGACATCCTGACCGCGCATTTCGTCCAGCATCCGGACTGGTTCGACGTGGTGGTGGCGAGCAACCTGTTCGGCGACATCCTGTCCGATCTCGGCCCGGCCTGCACCGGCACCATCGGCATTGCGCCGTCGGGCAATATCAATCCGGACCGCACCTTCCCCAGCCTGTTCGAGCCGGTGCACGGCTCGGCCCCGGACATTGCCGGGCGCGGCGTGGCCAACCCGATCGGTCAGATCTGGTGCGGCGCCATGATGCTGGAACACCTCGGCCATGACGATGCTGGCGCCGCCGTGCTGGGCGCGATCGAGCAGGTGCTGGCGGCCGGGCCGGAGCACGCACCGCTGACGCGCGATATCGGCGGCAAGGCCGGTACCGCCGACCTGGGCCGTGCCATCGCGGAGGCGCTGTGAGCGCCGCGTTCGCGGGGGACGCCCGCGCACTGCTGCTCGAGACCTTCCAGGCCGCCGTGGCGGCGGCCGATCCGCTGCAGATCGTCGCGCAGCACCTGCCGCCGCCGCACGCCGGTGGCCGCACGCTGGTGGTGGGCGCGGGCAAGGCGGCTGCGTCGATGGCCGCGGCGGTCGAGCGCGCCTATGCCGGCAAGGCCACGCTGGAGGGGCTGGTGGTCACGCGCTACGCGCATGGCATGCCGACCGACCATATCCGCGTGATCGAGGCCGGCCATCCGGTGCCGGACGAGGCGGGCGAGCAGGCCGCGGCGGAGATCCTGGCCGCGGTGCAATCGCTGACGCCGCAGGACCGGCTGCTGGTGCTGGTCTCGGGCGGCGGCTCGAGCCTGCTGTCGCTGCCGGCCGAGGGCATCCCGATGGCCGACCTGAAGGCGACCACCCGGGAATTGCTGCGCTGTGGCGCGCCGATCACCGACATGAACATCGTGCGCAAGCATATCTCGCGCATCCAGGGCGGCCGGCTGGCGCAGGCGAGCCAGGCGCCGGTGACCACGCTGATCGTCTCGGACGTGGCCGGCGACGATCCCAGCGCGATCGCCTCGGGCCCGACCGTGGCCGACCCGAGCACGTTCGATGACGCACTGCAGATCCTGCGCCGCTATGGCGCGCAGGTGCCGGCCAGCGTGCAGTCGCACCTGGAACGCGGCGCGCGTGGCGAGGCGGCGGAGACGCCCAAGCCCGGCGACCCCTTGTTCGATCGGGTCGACAACATCATGATCGCCACCGCGCATGGCAGCCTCGAGGCCGCCGCCGCGCTGTTCCGCCAGCGCGGCATCACGCCGGTGGTGCTGGGCGATACCGTGACCGGCGAGGCGCGCGAAGTAGCCCGCGTCTATGCCGCGCTGGTGCGCGAGATTCGCGCGTACAATGCCCCGTTCGCCACGCCCGTGGCGCTGATTTCCGGAGGTGAGTGCACGGTCACTTTGCCGGCCGGCAGCGCCGGCAAGGCGCGCGGGGGGCGCTGCTCGGAGTTCCTGCTGTCGCTGGCGGTCGAACTGGCAGGCATGCCCGATGTGCACGCGATCGCCGCCGACACCGACGGCATCGACGGCTCCGAGGACAACGCCGGTGCGCTGGCCGACCCGACCACGCTGGCGCGTGCCGAGGCCGCCGGGCTGCCGGGCCAGCGCCAGTTGGACGCGCACGACGCCTGGGGCCTGTTCGATGCCATCGGCGACCTCGTGGTCACCGGCCCCACGCGCACCAACGTCAACGACTACCGCGCCATCCTGATTCTCTGATTTCGACGAACGCCAGCCGCCGCCCGCGGCAGGCCCAAGCTAGCCATGACCCAGAAGCTCACCATCACCCGCCCGGACGACTGGCACCTGCACCTGCGCGACGGCGCGGCGCTGGCCGCCGTGCTGCCCGACACCGCGCGCCAGTTTGCCCGCGCCATCATCATGCCCAACCTGAAGCCGCCGGTAACCACGGTGGCGCAGGCACAAGCCTATCGCGCCCGCATCCTGGCGGCGCTGCCGGCCGGCATGCAGTTCGAGCCGCTGATGACGCTGTACCTGACCGACAACACCAGCCCCGAGGAAATCGCGGCGGCCAAAGCCAGCGGCTTCGTGCACGGCGTCAAGCTGTACCCGGCGGGCGCCACCACCAACAGCGACGCCGGCGTGACCGATATCCGCCGCTGCTATCCGGCGCTGGAAGCGATGCAGCGCGCCGGCGTGCCGCTGCTGGTGCACGGCGAAGTGACCGACCCGGCCATCGATATCTTCGACCGCGAGGCCGTGTTCATCGATCGGGTGATGACGCCGCTGCGCCGCGACATGCCTGAACTGAAGGTGGTGTTCGAACACATCACCACCAGGGATGCGGCACAGTACGTGCTCGACGCGAGCGGCCCGGTCGGAGCCACCATCACCGCGCACCATCTGCTCTACAACCGCAATGCCATCTTCACCGGCGGCATCCGCCCGCACTATTACTGCCTGCCGGTGCTCAAGCGCGAAACCCACCGCGAGGCACTGGTGGCGGCCGCCACCTCGGGCAGCGAGCGCTTCTTCCTGGGCACGGACAGCGCGCCGCACGCACGCGGCCTGAAGGAACATGCCTGCGGCTGCGCCGGCTGCTATACCGCGCTGCACGCGATGGAGCTGTATGCCGAAGCCTTCGACGCCGCCGGCGCACTGGACAAGCTGGAAGCCTTCGCCAGCTTCAACGGCCCGGCCTTCTACGGCCTGCCGCGCAACGCCGGCACGCTGACGCTGGAGCGCGAGGACTGGGAACTGCCGGCCGAGCTGCCCTACGGCGACACCACGCTGGTGCCGCTGCGCGGCGGCGAAACGCTGCGCTGGAAGGCACGCTGATCGACTTGACGTTGCAAGACGGGACGACCGCGGAGAGCGAATCCTTCGCCGCCGCGCTGGCCGGGGTGGACTGGTCCCGGCCATGGTTCCAACCCTTTGCCCCGCGCGGCGCAGCCCTTGCCGCGGCAGTGCAGGGCGGGGCCGACCTGCGCGGACTGCTCGATGCCGAGTCCGTAGCGCTGGGCCTGCACAACGCGCGCGACCTCCCGCTGCGCTTTGTCCCGCAACTGGCCCTGCCCGAGGGCCGCGCCTACGAAGCGCATATCGACGCCACGGGCGAGGTCCCGACGCGCGACAATCTCCATGATTTCTTCAACGCCCTGGTCTGGCTGCATTTCCCCCAGGCCAAGCGCGTGCTCAACCAGATCCAGGCCACGGTGATCGCGCGCGAAGGCGTGCGGACTGCGCGCGGCGGTGTACGCGACGCCGCCACGCTGTTCGACGAGAACGCGGTACTGTTCCTGAGCGAAGACGACGAACATGCCCAAGCGCTGCGCGGGTTTGCCTGGCAGCGGCTCTTTGTCGGGCGCCGGCACGCGTGGGGCACCACCTGCAGGGTGGTGCCGTTCGGCCATGCTCTGCTGGAAAAGCTGGTGCGGCCGTACAAGGCCGTGACCGCACATGCCTGGACGCTGCCGCTGGTGGCGCAGGGCGAGCTGGACAAGGCGGTGGCGTTGTCGCTGCAAGAATCGGCGGCAGCCGGCAGGCTGCGCGGCGGCCATTGCTTTGCGCCGCTGCCGGTCATGGGGATCCCGGGATGGTGCGGCGACAACGCATCCCCTGACTTCTATGCCGACACCGCGGTGTTCCGGCCCGGGCGCATGCGGGATTTACACCGGCAACCCGATTGAATCGGTGTTAGACTGCGGCCCGCAAAGCAGGCCAGGCAACCGCTGCCTGTACCGCAAGGTGCAGGGGGAGGAAAGTCCGGACTCCACAGGGCAGGGTGTTGGCTAACAGCCATCCACGGCAACGTGCGGAATAGGGCCACAGAGACGAGTCTTGCCGCCGGGTTCGCCCGGCGGGAAGGGTGAAACGCGGTAACCTCCACCTGGAGCAATCCCAAATAGGCAGGCGATGAAGCGGCCCGCTGAGTCTGCGGGTAGGGAGCTGGAGCCGGCTGGTAACAGCCGGCCTAGAGGAATGGTTGTCACGCGCCGCGCGCCGCAAGGCGGGTGGGGCGCACAGAATCCGGCTTATCGGCCTGCTTTGCTTCAGTCATCGGCACGACCCGGCGCCCGCGCGGCGCACCGGGCCGGCCAAACCTCCATCAGCCTTCGACGATTTCCAGCGTGTGCGTGATCTCGGCCGTCTTGGCCAGCATGATCGACGCCGAGCAGTACTTCTCGTGCGACAGCTTGATGGCGCGCTCGACCGTGGCGGGGTTGAGATTCTTGCCGGTCACCACAAAATGGAAGTTGATGCGGGTGAATACCTTGGGGTCTTCGCCGGCGCGCTCCGCCTGCAGCTGCACGCTGCAGCCGGTAACGTCCTGGCGGCCGCGCTTGAGGATCAGCACCACGTCATAGGCGGTGCAGCCGCCGGTGCCGAGCAGCACCATTTCCATGGGCCGCGGAGCCAGGTTATGGCCGCCACCTTCGGGAGCGCCGTCCATGGCAACGATGTGGCCGCTGCCGGTCTGGGCAACGAAGCTCATGCCGTCGGTGCCCATCCATGTTACTTTGCATTCCATTTTGTTCGTTCCTGTGCTCTATATTGTCGGTTTCCGATCACAAGCGCGTGATCTCGAATCTTGCTTTTCCCAGTATATGGCAAGGTCAAGTTCGGGGCATCGATGCCGATAACCTTAGAAAACCTGAGGGTTTCCTCTAGTGTGTCGTTGCGATGACACCTTCCTTGATTCGTTAAGTTGTTGATTTTTAAGGTTTAAATTCAAGGCGGACAGGGCTTGGTAACGTTTCGTAATACGAAATCACGTTTCGCAGTGCAAATTTCCCTTGCATCCGGGCAAACCCTAGGTATAATTCCAATCATTGAACGACGGCGCAGACAGCGCGCCAGAGTGCGAAAGCGAAGCCTCCGGCCAAGCCCTCCGCCCCGCCCGCAGTCCCTCCGTCGATCTCCAAGTGTCTCCTCCACCCTCCTCCTTTGGTGGATTCAAACCCAAGCTCAAAAGCTTGGGTTTTTTTTCGCCTGAACAAAGGCCGTTGGTACTCCAAGTGCATTGGGCGACCTGGAGCCGCGGCGATTGGCGTCGATCTTGACGAAAACTTCAGTCTTTGCTTGTGCGCTCGCTACGGCCGCCAGTATAATCGAGGGCTTTTCCGTCATGCCCGCGGAAGAAGACAGAAGCACCCGGCCACCCCCGCGGCGGCCACAAGACTTGCAGGGGCGAGCACAAGCCTTCGCGAGTCGGATTACGGGCACGAACCAATAGTCAGGAAAAATCATGAAGACCTTTTCCGCCAAGCCTCATGAGGTAAAGCGCGACTGGTACGTGATTGACGCGACGGACAAAGTCCTCGGCCGTGTTGCCAGCGAAGTGGCACGCCGTCTGCGCGGCAAGCACAAGCCGGAATTCACTCCGCACGTCGACACCGGTGATTACATCATCATCGTCAACGCAGCCAAGCTGCGTGTCACGGGTACCAAGGAAACGGACAAGAAGTACTATCGCCATTCGGGCTACCCGGGCGGTATCTACGAAACGACGTTCGGCAAGATGCAGCAGCGTTTCCCGGGCCGTGCCCTGGAAAAGGCTGTGAAGGGCATGCTGCCGAAGGGTCCGCTGGGCTACGCGATGATCAAGAAGCTGAAGGTTTACGCCGAAGCCGAGCATCCGCACGAAGCGCAGCAGCCCAAGGCGCTGGAAATCTAAGGAGGCCAATCCATGATCGGTAACTGGAATTACGGTACTGGCCGCCGCAAGAGCGCTGTGGCACGTGTCTTCATCAAGTCGGGCAAGGGCGACATCGTCGTCAACGGCAAGCCCATCAAAGAGTATTTCGCTCGCGAAACCTCGCTGATGATCGTGCGCCAGCCGCTGGAACTGACCGCTCACGCTGAAACGTTCGACATCAAGGTCAACGTCACCGGCGGCGGCGAAACCGGCCAGGCCGGCGCTGTGCGCCACGGCATCACCCGCGCCCTGATCGACTACGATGCGACCCTGAAGTCGGCCCTGTCGAAGGCTGGCTACGTCACGCGCGATGCACGTGAAGTCGAGCGTAAGAAGGTCGGCTTCCACAAGGCGCGTCGTCGCAAGCAGTTCTCGAAGCGCTGATGCGTTTTCGCGGGTCCGGCCCTGCCGGATCTTGCGAAACCAGAAAAACCGCACGCTGGCCGTGCGGTTTTTTTTCGCCCGCGGGCTACGGAACCGGCGCTGTGCTGCCGTCATAGTGAGCAGGCCGCCATACTTTTGTGGGGTATCCGGCCGTACGCGGCTACAATCTCGCCCTGTCGCCGACAGCAAGTCCGGCTTGCCGGCGCGCCTGCGCCATGGGCAGGCCAGCCTGGCACGAACGAGAGAGGAGTGAAAGTCATGCTGTTTTCCAAGAAGAAGGGCCTTTCGATCGACACGCTGATCGGCGAAGACACCGCCATCGACGGCGACCTGGTGTTTGCCGGCGGCCTGCGCCTGGACGGACGGGTACGCGGCAACGTGACCGCGGCGCCGGGCAAGCCCAGCATGCTGGTGGTCAGCGAGAAGGGCGTGGTCGAAGGCGAGATCAGCGTCGGCCACCTGGTGTTGAACGGCACCGTCAAGGGCCCGGTGCACGCCGGCGACCTGCTGGAGTTGCAGCCGCAGGCGCGGGTGCTGGGCGACGTGCGCTATGCCGCGCTCGAAATGCACCAGGGCGCGCTGGTCGAGGGCCGGCTGATGCCGCTGGTGCAGGCCGAGGTCAAGGCGTTGCCGAACCTGGTCGAGGCGCCGCCGGTGGCCGAAGTGACCGAAGCGGCCGCTGCTGACGGCGAAACTCCGGCAGCCGAGGCCAGTCCCACTGAAAAGGCCGCGTAGCGGCGACTTCGATGCCGGGAACCCCTTGAAAACACAAGGTTTCGGCACGATTTCCCAGTAGCGCTTAGAATACAGGCGTATCTAAACAGGAGAACACCCCATGAACGCAGTCGCAGAGGCACCCGTTACCGAGGACGTGCCGGCACCGTTCGTCTTTACCGACAGCGCCGCCGACAAGGTCAAGCAGTTGATCGAGGAAGAGGGCAATGCCGAGCTGAAACTGCGCGTGTTCGTGCAGGGCGGCGGCTGCTCGGGCTTCCAGTACGGCTTCACCTTCGACGAGGAAGTCAACGAAGACGACACCACCATGGTCAAGAACGGCGTCACCCTGCTGATCGACTCGATGAGCTACCAGTACCTGGTCGGCGCCGAGATCGACTACAAGGAAGACATCAACGGCGCGCAGTTCGTGATCAAGAACCCGAATGCTTCGACCACCTGCGGTTGCGGCTCGTCGTTCTCGGTCTGAGCGATCCCGCTTGCACAAAAAAACGCACCTTCGGGTGCGTTTTTTCTTTGCCGCGCCGCCCTACTGCGGGGCGCGCCAGACCACCGGGAACCAGTCTTCACGCAGGCGCTCGCCGGTCTGCTGGCCGATGCCGGGGAACGGCGGCGAGGTTCGCCCTGGGCGCTGCATGAAGCGCACGTCGTCGCCGAGGAAGCGGGCCGAGAACGCCCGACGCCGCCCGGTGCCGGTGTTGCCCGCGGCACCGTGCACGGTGCGGAAGTCGAACACCACCGCATCGCCCGGTTCCAGTTCCGGCGCAAGCAGGGTGTGGCTGCCGTCCTCCACGTCCGGCATTTCCATGAAGGCATCGTCGCCGCCGTAGAAGTTTTCGTTGCTGGCCCAGCGCTTGGGCCGCACCAGGCGTGGCCAGCGATGCGAGCCGGCCACCACGCGCAGCGTGTTGGCCCGGGTGACCGGGTCCAGCGGAATCCAGTAGCTCGCGGTCTGGGTGCCGTCGACGCAGTAGTAGGGCAGGTCCTGGTGCCATGGCGTGGGCTTGGCGGTGCCCGGCTCCTTGACCAGGATGTGCTCATGGAACACCTGCACCGCCTGCGACTGCATGATCCGCCCGGCGATGCCGGCCGCGGCCGACTCGCGGATAAACGCGGCGAACGGGGCGATGCGCTGCCAGTTGCAATAGTCCTCGAAGAAGCGCCCGCCCTCGCCGGCGCGCACGTTCTCGATGGCAAAGGGGCCGGGCTCGGCCAGGTTCTGCGCGAAGCCTTCGCGCAGGCGCTCGACCCACTCGGTAAAGGCGCCGCGCAAGACCAGCACGCCGTCGCGCTGGTAGGTGCCGATCTGTTCCGGGGTGATGTCCATGGCGATAGGTGTTGGGGGCGATGGACCCAGTATCACTAAGCGCGAGGGATAGGAAAAGCATATATTTCCTATGTTGCGATATAGGAAATCATGATCCCTTTCTCCTTCCGCCAGCTCGAGTACTTCGTCGCCGCCGCCGAGCACGGCAGCATCAGCGCCGCCGCGCGGGCGCGCCATGTGTCGCAGCCGTCGGTATCGACCGCGATCGCACAGCTGGAGGACACGCTGGGCGAGCCACTGTTCAGGCGGCAGGTCAGTCGCGGGCTGTCGCTGACCCCGGCCGGGCAGCGCCTGCTGGGCAAGGCCCGCGACGTGCTGGCGCTGGCCGCGGGGCTTGCCGCCGACGATGGCGCCGGCCGCGGCCTGAGCGGCCAGTTGTCGCTGACCTGCTTCCAGGACCTGGGCCCGTACTTCGTGCCGCGCCTGCTGGCGGGACTGCGCGAGCGCCATCCCGGCATCGCGGTGACGCTGTTCGAGGCCGACCTCGCCACCGTCCATCGCACCTTGCAGGCCGGCAAGGCGGAGCTGGCGGTGACCTATGAACTGGGACTCGACGCCCGCACCGAGCGCCGCACGCTTGCGGAGCTGGCGCCCTACGCGCTGCTTCCGGCCAACCATCCACTGGCAAGCAGCGCCGAGATCAGCCTGGCTGACCTGGCCGCCGAGCGGTTGATCCTCGAGGACATCCCGCAGACCCGCGAATACTTCCTGTCATTGTTCTGGGCCCACGGGCTGCGCCCGGCGCTGCACCAGTACACCCAGACCTTCGAGATGCAGCGCGGGCTGGTGGCGCACGGCTATGGGGTGGCGCTGTCGTGCACGCGGCCCGCGGGCGACCAGCTACGACGGCATGCCGATCGCCTGCCGGCCGCTGCGCGAGCCGGTGACGCCGCAGCGCGTGGTGCTGGCGCACTCGCCGGCCATGCGCGCGTCGCCGCTGGCGCAGGCGTTCATGGATTGGGTCGATGCAGGGGAGGGCGGCGCCGGGGTTCAGCGCGGGTAGATCGCGCCCAGCACGCGCGGCCCGGCGGCGCCGGTCACGGTGGGGACGTTGCCCGGCAGGCGCAACAGGCACTGGCGCGCGAGCCAGGCAAAGGCGATGGCTTCGACCTGCGACACCGGCACGCCGTAGTCGTCGGAGGTCTCGATCGCCACGCCCGGCAGGGCCTGCGCCAGCCGCGCCATCACGAAGGCATTGCGGGCGCCGCCGCCGCAGACAATCAGCCGCCGTGCAGCGGGCGCGCTGGCGCGCACGTCGCGCGCGATGGCCTCGGCAGTCAGCGCCGCCAGGGTGGCCTGCACGTCGGCCGGCGCGAGCTGCGGGAACGCCGCCAGCCGCGTTTCAAGCCAGCCGGGATGGAACAGGTCGCGCCCGGTGCTCTTGGGCGGCGCCGCGCTGAAATAGGGCTCGGCCAGGCACTGCGCCAGCAGCGCGGCGTCGACCCGCCCGCTGGCGGCCCAGTCGCCGTTGTGGTCGAAGGCCAGGCCGCGGTGGCGGCCGATCCAGTAGTCGAGCAGCGCATTGCCCGGTCCGCAGTCGAAGCCGCTGATGGGGCCGCCTGCCGCCGGGAGGATGCTGATGTTGGAGATGCCGCCGATATTGCAGGCCACGCGGGTCTCGGCCTCGCTGCCGAACAGCGCGTGATGCAGCGCCGGCACCAGCGGCGCGCCCTGCCCGCCGGCGGCGAGGTCGCGGCTGCGGAAGTCCGCCACCACGTCGATGCCGGCCAGCTCTGCCAGCCGCGCCGGATGCTGGCTCTGGCGGGTATAGCCGATGCCGTCGTAGAGGCCGGGCCGGTGGCGGATGGTCTGCCCGTGGGCGCCGATGGCGGCCACCGAGGCGGCATCGACACGTGCCTCGCGCAGCAGCGCGCCGACGCAGTCTGCGTACACCTGCGCCAGCGCGTTGGCCGCCAGGGCCTCGCGGTGGATCTCGTCCTCGCCCGGCTGCTGCAGGGCGCCGAACGCGGCGCGCAAGGTGTCGGGGAAGGGTTGGCTGGCGGCCGCCAGCACTGCCGGCCGCGCACCGCTGAAATCGACCAGTACCGCATCGGCACCGTCCATGCTGGTGCCGGACATGATGCCGATATAGCGTTCGCTGCCGGGCGCGGGGATCACGATGGACGCGGTCAGTTGGCGGCGGTCAGCACGTTATAGGTGCGCAGCGCGTTGATGCGGCTGAGCAGCCCGCTGGTGTAGGTCAGGAATTCCTGGCGCGACTTGCCGGTCAGCGGCGGCGATTCCATCAGCGTGACGGTCAGCGGGTTCTGCGGCACGTCGTTGAAGCGGAACTCGTAGTGCAGGTGCGGGCCGGTGGCCCAGCCGGTTGCGCCGACATAGCCGATCAGCTGGCCCTGGCGCACCACCTGCCCCTGGCGCATGCCGGCAAAACCGGACAGGTGCGCGTAATAGGTGGAGTAGCCGTTGGGGTGCGACAGGATGACGATGTTGCCGTAGCCGTTCTGCTGGCCGACGAACTCGACCATGCCGTCGCCGGTGGCCAGCACCTTGGTGCCGGTGGGGGCGGCGAAGTCCACGCCCTTGTGCTGGGCCCAGTCATGATGCAGCGGATGCTCGCGGCCGCCGAAGCCCGACGACACGCGCGAGAACTCCACCGGCGAACGCAGGAACGGCCGCTTCATGCTGCGCCCGTCGAAGGTGTAGTAGGCGCCGCCGTCCTTGCTGCCTTCGGGCGCGAACCACAGCGCCTGGTGCAGCTGGTTGCGGTTGATCAGCTCGAGCGCGACCACGCGGCCGTTGCGCACGAAGGTGCCGTCGCGGAAGCCCGCTTCATAGATGATGCGGAAGCGGTCGCCGGCGGCGATGTCGTGGTGGAAGTCGATCACGCCGGAGAAGATCGACAGCATCTGCTGCACCACTTCGTCGGGCACGTTGGCCGCGTCCATGGCCTTGAAGAAGCCGCCAGAGGAAATCGCGCCCGAGGCCATCTCGTAGTGCACGTCGTTGTCGACGCGCTGCACCTTGGCCTTGTAGGCGGCGGCGCTGTCGCCGCTGGCGGCGCGCACGCGCTCGATCACCAGCTCGCGCGAGGCCGCGGCGTCGCCGCCGAGGTTGGCCTGCAGCGACACCAGCGTGTTGCTCTCGTCGATTTCCGCCTGCACCGCCTGGCCCGGGTTCAGGTTGAACAGGCCGCGCGCGGTGGGGTTCTTGACGATGAACGCCTGCGCGTCGGCATCGTCCACGCCCAGGCGCTTGAGCAGGCTGGCAATGGTGTCGCCGCGCTGCATGCGCTCTTCGCGCACGTACACGGCCTGGCTGTCGGTAAGCTGTTCGAGCTGTTCGCGCACGTCGGGCATGCGCAGGGCCTGCTGGGTGCGGGGCGCGCGCGGATCGTCGTAGGCGCTGCGCGGCGCGACACCCATGGCCGCGGCCATGCCGAGCGTGAAGATCGCGCCGACCGAGGCCGTCAGTTGTTTGCGCCGCCGCGCATGCTGGGGGTTGGTCGGATCGACCAGTACCACCAGCTCACGCGCGAAAACTTCGCGGAGTCTGGACCACATCACGTAAAATTCAACCTTGGTCTGAGCCCGCTGCCGGGGACGATGTTTCTCGTCTGCCTTCCTCCCCCGAGGTGCGGCGCGTGCTGTCAGTATTCAGTAATTTTGGCCGCCTGCCTTGCTGTGCAAAGTGCCGTGCAAAGTGACGGGTGGCGCACCGGAAAGGCTTCCGCTGGCGCCTGGAAACGCGGATTATACCAAAATCCGGCCCTGGCGGCTGTCGGCAGATTTCCTAAAATTTCAAGTATTTCAAAGACTTACGTGATGACTGAAGTTGCCTCGGCCGCACCGGCCAAATACCCCCTGACGCCCTCGGTGATGCAGGCCCTGGAGATCTCCAGGCGCGGCTGCGACGAGCTGCTGATCGAAGCGGAGTGGGCGCAGAAGCTGGCGCGCAGCGAGGCCACCGGCGTGCCGCTGCGCATCAAGCTGGGCCTGGACCCGACCGCGCCCGACATCCATATCGGCCACACCGTGGTGCTGAACAAGCTGCGCCAGCTGCAGGACCTCGGCCACCAGGTGATCTTCCTGATCGGCGACTTCACCTCGACCATCGGCGACCCGTCCGGCCGCAACAGCACGCGCCCGCCGCTCACGCGCGAGCAGATCGAGGCCAATGCCCAGACCTACTACCGCCAGGCCAGCCTGGTGCTCGACCCGGCCCGTACCGAGATCCGCTACAACAGCGAATGGTGCGATCCGCTCGGCGCGCGCGGCATGATCCAGCTGGCGGCCAAGTACACCGTGGCCCGCATGATGGAGCGCGACGACTTCACCAAGCGCTTCCGCTCCGGGATCCCGATTTCCGTGCACGAGTTCCTCTACCCGCTGATGCAGGGCTACGACTCGGTGGCGCTGAAGTCCGACCTGGAACTGGGCGGCACCGACCAGAAGTTCAACCTGCTGGTGGGGCGCGAGCTGCAGAAGGAATACGGCCAGGAGCCGCAGTGCATCCTGACCATGCCGCTGCTGGTGGGCCTGGACGGCGTCGAGAAGATGTCCAAGTCCAAGGGCAACTACGTGGGCGTGACCGAGGCGCCCAACGAGATGTTCGGCAAGCTGATGAGCATCTCGGACGACCTGATGTGGCAGTACTTCACGCTGCTGTCGTTCCGCCCGATGAGCGAGATCGACCTGATGAAGCAGGAGATCGCCGCGGGACGCAATCCGCGCGACTGCAAGGTGCTGCTGGCGCAGGAGATCGTGGCGCGCTTCCACAGCCAGGCCGATGCCGAGAAGGCGCTGGAAGACTTCAATCATCGCGCGCGCGGCGGCGTGCCGGACGATATCCCCGCGGTCAGCCTGGAAGGTGCGCCGCTGGGCATCGCGCAGCTGCTCAAGCAGGCCAACCTGGTGCCGTCGACCTCGGAGGCCAATCGCAATATCGAGCAGGGCGGCGTCAAGATCGACGGCGCCACCGTGAGCGACAAGGCTACCAAGGTGGCCGCGGGCACCTACGTCGTGCAGGTCGGCAAGCGCCGCTTCGCGCGCGTGACGCTGGCCTGAGGCGGCGATGATCGCGCTGATCCAGCGGGTGGCCCAGGCCCGCGTCACGGTTGCAGGCCGCACCACCGGCGAGATCGGCGCCGGCCTGCTGGCACTGGTCTGCGCCGAGCGTGGCGACACCGAGGCGCAGGCCGAGCGGCTGCTGGCCAAGATGTTGTCGTACCGGGTGTTTTCCGATGCGGACGGCAAGATGAACCTGCCGGTGCAGAACATGGACGGCAACGGCAATCCGGGCGGGCTGCTGGTGGTGTCGCAGTTCACGCTGGCGGCCGACACCAACAGCGGCACGCGGCCCAGCTTTACCCCCGCGGCCTCGCCCGAGGACGGCCGGCGCCTGTACGAGCATTTCGTCGCGCGGGCGCGCGCGGCGCATCCGCAGGTGCAGACCGGCGAGTTCGGCGCGATGATGCAGGTCAGCCTGGTCAACGACGGTCCGGTCACCTTCTGGCTGCGCGTGGCGCCGGCCTGAACCGATTCGAAGCTGCCGCGTCCCCGGCGCGGCATCAAGACAGGAGAGACAAATGAAACTCTGGAGCAAGTCCTTCAACGACAACGCGCCGATCCCCGGCGAGTTCGCCTTCTGCGTGCCCGACGCCGCCGCCCACGTGGCCCTGTCGAACAACCGCAATCCCGACCTGCACTGGGAAGACGCGCCGGCCGAGACGCGCTCGTTCGTGCTGATCTGCCACGACCGCGACGTCCCCAGCAAGGGCGACGACGTCAACCAGGAAGGCCGCGAAGTGCCGGCCGCGCTGCCGCGCGTGGACTTCTTCCACTGGGTGCTGGTAGACATCCCGCCCGGCCTGACCTCGATCGCCGCCGGCTCGCACAGCGACGGCGTGATCGCGCGCGGCAAGCCGGGGCCGGAAGCCACCGGCGGCACCGCCACCGCCGGCGGCCTGCGCCACGGCATCAACGACTACACCGGCTGGTTTGCCGGCGATGCCGACATGAAGGGCGACTACTACGGCTATGACGGCCCGTGCCCGCCGTGGAACGACGCGCTGCTGCACCACTACGTGTTCACGCTGTATGCGCTGGACCTCGACCGGCTGCCGCTGGAAGGTACCTTTACCGGCACCCAGGTGCGCGAAGCGATCCAGGGCCACGTGCTGGCGCAGGCCAGCCTGACCGGCACCTATACGCTGAACCCGAAGCTGGCCAAGTCATCGGCGGCCTGAAGCCGGACCGGTGCCGCGTTCCGCGCGGTGCCGGGCCCGCACGGCCCCAAGCAAGCACCCGCAGCAACCCCGAAGGAAACGGCATGTCGCAAAGCCCCGGGCCGCATTCGCTGGCCTTTACCCACCTGATCGTGATCCGCCACGGCGAAACGGCCTGGAACCGGGAGCGCCGGCTGCAGGGCCAGCTCGATATTCCGCTGAACGAGACCGGCCATGCCCAGGCACGCGCGCTGGCAAGTGCGCTGGCGGGCGAGCCGATCGATGCGGTGTATTCCAGCGACCTGTCGCGCGCGCTGGAAACCGCCGCGCCGCTGGCCGAGGCGCTGGGGCTGCAGGTGCGCGCCGACGCGCGCCTGCGCGAGCGCAGCTACGGCTCGCTGCAGGGCAAGACCTACGCCGAGGTGGCCGAGCACCTGCCGGAAGACTTTGCCCGCTGGCAGGCGCGCGTGCCCGATTACGCGCCGCCCGAGGGCGAGTCGCTGCTGGGCTTCCACGAACGCACCGTGGACGCGGTGCTGGCGCTGTCGCGCCGGCATCCGGGCGAGCGCATCGCGCTGGTCGCCCACGGCGGCGTGCTCGACTGCCTCTACCGCGAGGCCACCGGCATGACGCTGGAAGCGCCACGCCAGCACGAGTTGCTCAATGCCAGCGTCAACCGCCTGCGCAGCGACAGCACCCACCTGACGCTGGCCCAATGGGGCGACGTCAGCCACCTGGAAAACCTGGCGCTGGACGAGGTGGACCGGCGCGTGCCGTAGCGCGGCGCTAGACCCGGACGCGGAACGGCGTGAAGTTGGTATGCCGGTCGAAGTAATCTTCGTTCTCGGCGCGCTTGAGGAAGCCCACCACCTTGTACGTGACCGGCGTCATCACCACTTCCCAGCCGGTCTTCAGCACGTACTGCGCCACCGCCACCTGGACCACCTGCTCCAGCGGCCAGATGCCGTAGAAGGCGATCACGTAGAACAGTGACGAGTCCACCAGCTCGCCCGCCAGCGTCGAGCCGATGGTGCGCGTCCACAGCCAGCGGCCAGCGGTCCACAGCTTCATCTTGGCCAGCACATAGCTGTTGGTAAAGCTGCCGCAGCAGAATGCGATCAGGGAACCGAGCGCGATGCGCCAGGTATTGCCGAACACGTCCTGCAGGCTCTGCTGGTAGTCCGCCATGAACGGCGCGACCGGCATGTTCAGCACCACCACGCTCATGAAGGTGGCGAAGGCCAGCGCGGCAAAACCCGCCCAGACCACGCGCCGGTCACGGCCGTAGCCGTAGACCTCGGTCAGCACGTCGCCGAAGATGTATGAGATCGGGAAAAACAGCACCCCCGCACCGAAAGTCACCGTGCCGATCAGTGGCAGCGTGACCTGCGCCGCCTTGGCCGCGCCGATGAGGTTCGAGCACAGCAGCACGGTGACGAAGGCCACCATGACGAAGTCGTAGTAGCGGTAGACGCGGCCGGCCTGGGGCGGGCTGGCGGTGGTGGCAGTCATTGTGGGCTCCCGGTCGCGTGCGCGCTGGCGCAGTGAGTTGGGCGCGATTATGCCAGCACGCGGCGCGTTCGCGCATGCAGCAAGCCCCGGCATGGCGCAGCCACGGGTGCCCAAAAAACAAATTCCCGGCCTGGGCCGGGAATCGTGTCAGAGAGGGCGGCCGCTGCCGGAGCGGCATCGCCGTTAGGTCAGATATCCAGCTTGCTGATCTTGGACCCGTTCACCGAGACGTCGAACATCAGGCCGGCGTTGGTCTGCACGAAGGCGATCACCGGCTGCTGGCTGGTCAGCGTGTCGAGCCTGCCGTCCGCGCCGATCTTCGCCACCGCCACGTTGGCATCCGCACCCGCGGTCCAGCCCTTGCTGGATACGAACTTGTTGTAAGCCTCCGGCGTCATGAACATGATGATGACGGCCTTGGACTGCCCGCCGGCGGTCAGCCCGACCGAGGCCTGCGTCGTGCTGTAGTAGCCGACCGTCGCGCCCTTCGATCGCAACGCGCCTTCGCCGTATTCGGCGCCTACGATAAAGCCGCCTGCCAGTACGCGCGGGAACACCAGGATGCCCTGCGCGCGCTGGGCAAGCTCGCGGGAGCCGTTGGCCGAGGAGTACAGCCGGTTCAGCGCGCCATCGACGCCCGCATCGATCTCTTGCTTCTTGGCGACCGGGTCTTTGGACGCCCCGGTGCCGGTGGTGGTACAGCCCGCGGCCATCGCGGTCGCAACGAGCAGGCCCGATCCGGCAACCCGGGTAACAAAGTGGCGACGATTCATAGGTAACCTCCTGATGGGAAAAGTACCGCGCCTGATTCAGTGGCTCAGTTTGCTGCGGCTGCCGCTGGCGCCCTGACCGTAATGGCCACGACTTCACGGTAGACGATCTTGGCCATCTGGCCTTGCTTGATGCCATTCAGATCGATGGCGGGGTCCTGGACCTTGACCGTGCGCAGCGTCTCGCGCGGGCCGCGGAAGGTGAGCAGGCGCTTGGCCGGGTCGACCTTGGTGATCTGGGCGGTCACCGTGGTGGTGATCTCGCGCATGATGCCGGGCTTGCCGCCCTCGGCCGCGCGCGTGGTGCGGTCGACCGATTCGGCCAGTGCCGTCGCCTTGCTGTCGACCGGCTCCAGCGCCGCGACCAGCGCGGCGCCGCGCGCCACGGTCAGGATGTCGCCCTTGCGGATCTGGCCGAAATTGCGGACCTCGTCGCCGCCCACCAGCTCGACCACGTTGCCGCGCGGGCCCTGCACCAGCACCGCCTTGGTTTCTGGATCGATATCGACGATCTTGCCGCTGATGACCGCTTCTTCGGCCACGCCGACGGGCGCCGGCGGGCGCTGGGCGTTGGCACTGCCGGCGCTGAACGCGGCCACGGCGAGAAGTGCGGCTAGCAGGCTGGAACACTGGCGGATCATGGCTTTCCTTGACAGGTTTGCAAAGGCGCCGTGCCCCGGCGGACACAGCCGTCATGGCCCCGGGCAGGTGCCGATGAAGCCATTGTGGACAATCGGCCACCGGCCAGCAATCCACTTCGAAAAAATTTGGGGCGCGAATTTAAAACATTTAATTGAGCGCGACGTGTGCGCCATGGCACACCTCGCCTGGGCACCGGTTCAGGCGTCGCCGAACAGTTCGCCGCCTTCGCCGGCCATGCCTTGCGGGCTGGCCAGGCCGAAATGCCGGTAGGCCGCCGCGGTGGCGACGCGCCCGCGCGGGGTGCGCTGCAGGTAGCCCTGCTGGATCAGGTAGGGTTCGAGCACGTCCTCGATGGTGTCGCGCTCTTCGCCGATCGCGGCGGCGAGGTTGTCCACGCCGACCGGGCCGCCGCCAAACTTGTGCAGCACCGCCTCGAGCAGCTTGCGGTCCATCAGGTCGAAGCCGACGCGGTCGACGTCGAGCATGGCCAGTGCGGCATCCGCCATCTCGCGCGTGATGGTGCCGTCGCCCTTGACCTCGGCATAGTCGCGCACGCGGCGCAGCAGCCGGTTGGCGATGCGGGGCGTGCCGCGCGCGCGCCGGGCGATTTCCAGCGCGCCTTGCGGATCGATGCGGGCATGCAGCAGCTGGGCCGAGCGGCTGACGATGCGGGCCAGCTCCTCGGCGGTGTAGAACTCCAGCCGCGCGACGATGCCGAAGCGGTCGCGCAGCGGGTTGGTCAGCATGCCGGCGCGCGTGGTCGCGCCCACCAGCGTGAACGGCTGCAGGTCCAGCTTGACCGAGCGCGCCGCTGGGCCCTCGCCGATCATGATGTCGATCTGGTAGTCCTCGAGCGCCGGGTACAGGATTTCCTCGACCACCGGCGAGAGCCGGTGGATCTCGTCGATGAAGAGGACGTCGTTGGCTTCGAGGTTGGTCAGCAGCGCGGCGAGGTCGCCGGGTCGCTCCAGCACCGGACCGGAGGTCTGGCGCAGGTTGACCCCCATCTCGCGCGCGATGATGTGGGCCAGCGTGGTCTTGCCCAGCCCGGGCGGGCCGAACAGCAGCACGTGGTCGAGCGCCTCGCGGCGCTTGCGCGCCGCATGCATGAAGATGTCCAGCTGGCCGCGCACCTTTTCCTGGCCGACATACTCGTCCAGCAGCTTGGGCCGCAGTGCGCGCTCGAACGCCTCCTCCTGCGACGAGGCGGGGGTGGCGGCGATCACGCGGGAGGGAGCGGCAAGCTTGTCTGTTTCGATCATGGTGGTCAGGGGCCCGGACTGCGGCAACAAAGCGCCATTCTACGCGCCAATCCGAAGCTCAACCCTTAGACAGCGCCTTCAGCGCCAGCTTGATGCCCTCGGACACCCCGGTGCCTGCCGGCACCTGCTTGATCGCGGCAGCGGCTTCTTTTTCCGAGTAGCCCAGCGCCAGCAGCGCATTGAGCACGTCGACGGCACTGTCGGGCACCGCCGGCGCGCCGGGCGCGTGGCCCAGTTCCGCGCCCAGCTTGCCCTTGAGCTCCAGCAGCAGGCGCTCGGCGGTCTTCTTGCCGATGCCGGGGATGCGCGTCAGGCGCCCGGCTTCCTGCAGCGTGATCGCCTGCGCCAGCTCGGGCACGGACATGCCCGACAGCACCGCCAGCGCCATGCGCGCGCCGATGCCGGTGATCTTGATCAGCTCGCGAAAGGTGTTGCGCTCGGCCGCGCTGCCGAAGCCGTACAGCAGGTGCGCATCCTCGCGCACGATCAGCTGCGTCAGCAGGGTCACCGGCTGGCCCACCGCCGGCAGGTTGTAGAAGGTGCTCATCGGCACGTCGACCTCGTAGCCGACGCCGTGGCAGTCGACCAGCAGGTGCGGGGGATTCTTCTCGATAAGGGTGCCGGCGATGCGTCCGATCATGGTGCGGGAAAAAACAGGAGGTCAGGAAAGAGGCGGCCGCCAGTGTAGCGCGGCGGCCGCCCGGCCGGCTCAGCGTGCCGGTGTATCGACGGCGCGCCGGCCCAGCGCCGGGTCGTCGGTGAAGAAGCCGTCGATGCCGGCCGCGACGAAGGCCTGCACCTCGCGCTCCATGCCGGCCGGGCTGCGCGTGGCCTCGTCGCCGCCGCTCTGCAGCGCCTTGGGCAGGAAGCTGTTTTCCGGGCGGAAGGTGTACGGATGCACGAACAGGCCGGCGGCATGGGCCTGCTGCACCACCGCGGTCGGCGCGCCCAGCGCACCCTGCGCATCGCGGGGCACCACGCTGCTTTTCTCGGGGCCGATGCCGTCGGCGTAGGCCGCGACTTCGCGCAGGCCGGTCGTACTCAGCATGTCGCCATAGGTGCGGCCGTCGCCGGCCAGCTTCCAGTCGGCCGGGCCCTTGCGCGGGTTGCCGATCAGCTGGACCAGCCTGACGTTGGGCAAGCCGTTGCCCAGCGTGCGCCGCAGCGTGCGCAGGCTGCCGCTCTCGAAACACTGGATGAACACCGGCGCATTGCGCAGGTACGGCTGCGCCCGCACCGCCGCGGCGAGCTTGTCCTCGAGCGGCAGGCCGATGCCGCGGAAGTAGCTGGGGTGCTTCAGCTCGGCATAGATGCCGACGGGTTTGCCGGTGCGCAGCGCGGCCTGCTCGGCCAGGCGCACGATCTCGTCGAAGGTCGGTACTTCGAACTGGTCGTTCAACCGTGCATTGGCCGGGCGCAGGCGCGGAATGCGCTCGCGCGCGCGCAGCGTCTTCAGCTCGGCCAGCGTGAAGTCCTCGGTGAACCAGCCGGTCAGGCGCTCGCCGTCGATCACCTTGGTGCGCTTGCGCTCGGCGAACTGCGGCAGTTCGGCGACGTTGGTGGTGCCGGTGATGTCGTTCTCGTGGCGCGCCACCAGCACGCCGTCGCGGGTCATGACGAGGTCGGGCTCGATCGCGTCGGCACCATCCTCGATCGCCCTGGCGTAGGCGGCCAGCGTATGTTCCGGGCGCAGCGCGCTGGCACCGCGGTGCGCGATCACCAGCGGCTTGGACGGCGGCGCCGCCACCGCGGCAGGAGCACTCGCGGCCGGCGCCGGCGCCGGCGCAGCCGGCGCTGCGGCGCGCTTGGGGCGCGGCGCGGTGGCGCAGCCTGCGGCCAGCACCGCGCACGTCGCGGCGGCAACGGTCGGCAACAGCCAGCGGCGGCAGGCGGCAACAACACGGGCAAGGCTGGCGCGCGGGCGCGGCGCGCGCAGTCGGGACTGGCTAGGCATGCAGCGTTCCTGAGGTGGGACCAAGCCCCGATTGTAAAAGACGCGCAAGCGTGAGGCGGCAGCGGCAAGCACTGCGGCCGGCGTGTTCAGCCGACCAGGCGGCCGCGCCGCACGCGCATGCCCTTGCGCACCAGCTCGGGCGCCAGGCCGGCGAGCGTGCCCAGGGTATCGCCGCCGTTGGCATGGCAGATCGCCACGCCCAGCGCATCGGCGGCGTCGCTGCCCGGCTGGCCGGGCAGCATCAGCAGCCGCGTCACCATTTCCTGCACCTGCGCCTTGTTGGCGCGGCCATAGCCGACCACCGCCACCTTGAGCTGCAGCGCGGTGTATTCGAACACCGGCAGGCCATAGCCGACCAGCCCGCAGATCGCAGCGCCGCGGGCCTGGCCGAGCAGCAGCGTGGATTGCGGGTTGACGTTGACGAAGACTTTCTCGATCGCCGCGCAGTCGGGCGCATAGGTGCGCGACACCTCGCTGATGCCGTCGTACAGCGTTTTCAGCCGTTCCGGCAGGGTCGAGTTGCCGTCGCTCTTGATCGTGCCCGAGGCCACGTAGGCAAGCTTGTTGCCGTGCTTCTCGATCACGCCGAAGCCGGTGGTGCGCAGGCCGGGGTCGATGCCTAGGATTCGCATTGGGTGGGTAGGGTGGATGCCGGTGCTAGTGTATTGCTTTTTGCCGGGGCGTTCGTGCCGGCATTGCTGGCGCACCAAGCAAAAAGCGGTCTCGCTGCCCGCATGGGAGCGAAACCGCTTCGATTGCCGGCGGTCTTGCAACGCAAGACCGCGAGCGTGCCGTGCTTAGTGGCGGAAGTGGCGCGTGCCGGTCAGCACCATGGCAATGCCGCGCTCGTCTGCGGCGGCGATCACTTCGTCGTCGCGCACCGAGCCGCCCGGCTGGATCACGCAGGTCGCGCCCGCGTCGACCACCACGTCGAGGCCGTCGCGGAACGGGAAGAACGCGTCCGATGCCACCGCCGAGCCGGCCAGGGTCAGGCCGGCGTTCTGCGCCTTGATGCTGGCGATGCGGGCCGAATCGACGCGGCTCATCTGGCCGGCGCCCACGCCCAGCGTCATGCCGCCGCCGCAGAACACGATGGCGTTGGACTTGACGAACTTGGCCACGCGCCAGGCGAACATCAGGTCGTCCATTTCCTTCGGCGTCGGGTGGCGGCGCGTCACCACGCGCAGTTCGGACGGCTGCACGTTCTTGGCGTCCGGGCCCTGCACCAGCAGGCCGCCGCCAACGCGCTTGAAGTCGAACTGGTTGATGCCCTTGCCCAGCGGGATCTCGAGCAGGCGCACGTTCTGCTTGGCCGCGAACACCGCGCGCGCGGCGGCGCTGAACGACGGCGCGATCAGCACCTCGACGAACTGCCTGGCCACCGCCTGCGCGGCGGCTTCGTCCAGTTCCACGTTGAAGGCGATGATGCCGCCGAAGGCCGAGGTCGAGTCGGTCTTGAAGGCCTTGTCATACGCTTCCAGCGCGCTGGCGCCCAGCGCCACGCCGCACGGGTTGGCGTGCTTGATGATGACGCAGGCTGCGCCCGCGGCAGCGTCGAACGACTTTACGCACTCCCACGCGGCATCGGCGTCGGCGATGTTGTTGTACGACAGCTCCTTGCCCTGCAGCTGCACATAGTTGGCGAGCGCGCCGTCGACCGCCTTCAGGTCGCGGTAGAACGCCGCCGACTGGTGCGGGTTCTCGCCGTAGCGCATTTCCTGCACCTTGTCGAAAGCCAGGTTCAGGGTTTGCGGGTAGGCGCTGCGGGCCTGGTGCGACTTGTCGGCGCCGAGGCTGGTCAGGTAGTTGGTGATGGCGCCGTCGTACTGCGCGGTGTGCGCGAACACCTTGGTGGCCAGGCGGAAGTTGGTGTCGTAGCCGACGCTGTTGCCGTTGGCGCGCATTTCACCGAGCACCACGGCGTAGTCGGCCGGGTCGACGATCACGGTCACGTCGCGGTGGTTCTTGGCCGCCGAGCGCAGCATGGTCGGGCCGCCGATGTCGATGTTCTCGATCGCGTCCGGCAGCGTGCAGTCATCCTTGGCCACGGTCTGCTGGAACGGGTACAGGTTCACCACCAGCAGGTCGATGGTGGGGATGTTGTGCTCGGCCAGCGCGGCCATGTGCTCGGGCAGGTCGCGGCGCGCCAGGATGCCGCCGTGGACCTTCGGGTGCAGCGTCTTGACGCGGCCGTCGAGCATTTCCGGGAAGCCGGTGTAGTCGGCCACCTCCGTCACGGGCAGGCCGCTGTCGGCCAGCAGCTTGGCGGTGCCGCCGGTGGAAAGCAGCGTGACGCCGAGCGCGTTCAGTTCGCGCGCGAATTCGACGATGCCGGTCTTGTCGGAAACGGAGAGTAGGGCTTGCTTGATCATGGCAGTGGGAAACGCTTCAAATTCAAAGTAAACCGTGCTGCTGCAGCTTCTTGCGCAGCGTATTGCGATTGATGCCCAGGTAGGCGGCCGCCAGCGACTGGTTGCGCTCGGCGCGCACCATCACGGCTTCCAGCAGCGGCCGTTCGACCGCCTCGAGCACCATGTTGTACATGTTCGACGGCTCTTCGCCGTCCAGGTCGCGAAAGTACGTATCCAGGCTTTCCCGGATGCACTGGTCGATAGCGTTGCGGCTCATGCGGCAAGCAACTCCCCGTTTTTGTTGTTGTTCGCTTCGTCTTTGTCTTGCGCCGCGTCGTCGACATACACCAGCCGGTCCGAGAACTGCGCCTGCTCGTCGAAGAACGCATTGACCGCCGCCAGCTGCTCGGCGGTGCTTTCCAGCGTGTTCATGCGGTGGCGGAACAGGTTGGCGCCCCGCAGCCCGCGCGTGTACCAGGCAATGTGCTTGCGCGCGGTGCGCACGCCGGTGAACTCGCCATAGAAGGCGTAGTGGTCTTCCAGGTGTGCGTTCATGATGGCGCGGATCTCGGCCACTTCCGGCGACGGCAGCATCTCGCCGGTCTTCAGGAAGTGCTCGATCTCGCGGAACAGCCAGGGCCGGCCCTGCGCCGCGCGGCCGATCATGAGCGCGTCGGCGCCGGTCAGCGCCAGCACCTGCCTGGCCTTCTGCGGCGTGGTGATGTCGCCGTTGGCGACCACCGGGATCGACAGCTCCGCCTTGACAGCGGCAATAGTCTCGTACTCGGCGTCGCCGTGGTACAGGTCGGCGCGGGTGCGGCCGTGGATGGTCAGCATGCTGATGCCGGCGTCCTCGACCATGCGCGCGATGCGCAGCGCATTGCGGTTTTCGCGGTTCCAGCCGGTTCGGATCTTCAGCGTCACCGGCACGCGCTCGCCGACCGCGGCGACCACCGCCTCGACGATGCGCACCACCAGCGGCTCGTTCTGCAGCAGGGCCGAGCCGGCGGCGACGTTGCACACCTTCTTGGCCGGGCAGCCCATGTTGATGTCGATGATCTGCGCGCCGCGGTCGACGTTGTAGCGCGCCGCCTCGGCCATCATCGACGGCTCGGCGCCGGCAATCTGCACGGCGATCGGTTCGACCTCGCCGGCGTGGTTGGCGCGGCGCATGGTCTTCTCGCTCTTCCACAGCTGCGCGTTGGAGGCGACCATTTCCGACACCGCGTAGCCCGCGCCCAGCTGCTTGCACAGCTGGCGGAAGGGCCGGTCCGTCACGCCCGCCATCGGGGCGACAAACAGGTTGTTGCGGAGTTGGTGAGGTCCGATCTGCACGGCGGTGGTGGCGGTTATGGCGGTGAAGCGGCGATTCTGGTGGCCCGTCCCGGTGGCCCCGGCGTCGCCGCACGACATGCGCCGCGACGGATCGGGACAGTCTGTGCGGGGCGGGAAGGAAACAGAGACGAAACGGAAAAACATGCCCCTGCCGAAATTGCTGCCGGCGGTGGATCGGGACATGTGCGAGGGCAGGATTCTACCGCCAATCGGTCGCGGTTGCCCAAGATTTGAGCATCCGCGGCGCAGCGCGGCGGGGACCGTGGCGCCATGCCACATCGCCAGTGGCGCAAGCGCCACTGGCAGCGTCCGGCCAACCGTTTTAACGGCGCATGCCGAACATCATGTGGCGCGCCAGCGCGTGCCGCAGCGGTGGCAGGCATGCCAGTGCCGCCAGCGACGCGCCGCGGGCATGGGCCGCGAGCGGGTAGGCCACGCCGAACACGCGCGGCAGCAGGTCGGTCACGCCGATGGTGACGGCGCGGTCAAGGCGGTGGCGGGCGGCAAACGCCTGCAGCGCTTGCGGGCTGCAGGCGCCGCGCAGCGAGTCGGCCAGCGCAAACGCATCGCGCAGGCCCAGGTTCAGCCCCTGGCCGGCTACCGGATGCAGCGTTTGCGCGGCATTGCCGACCGCGACCACGCGCCCGTTGACCGTGACCGGCGCGGCATTCAGCCCCAGCGGGAAGGCATGGCGCTTGCCCGCGAGCGTGAACTGGCCCATGCGGTCGCCGAAGGCCTGGCCCAGCTCCGCGGCAAACTGCGCCTCCGGCAGCGCGATGCGGCGCGCAGCCCGTTCCGGCGGGCAGCACCACACCAGCGCGTAGCCGGGCGTGCCGTGTTCCTCGTGCGGCAGCAGCGCCAGCGGGCCTTCCTCGGTGAAGCGCTCCCAGGCCCAGCCGGGCTGCGGGCGCGAGCAGGCCACATGGGCGATCACCGCGGTCTGGCGGTAGTCGCGCGTGCGTGCGCCGCGGCCCTGGTGCGCGGCCTGTTCATGGAACAGCCCGCCCTCGGCCTGGACCGCCACGCGCGCGGCAAACCGTGCCGCCTGGCCGTCGTGGCCAGTTCCCTGCAGATGCACGATGCCGGCGTCGGCCACGTCCGCGCCACGCGGCACCGGATCCTGCTCGATCCGCTCGATGCGGGTTTCGAAGACCCGCCGCAGCTGGCCTTCGCCGGCCGCCTGCGATGCCTGCGCCAGCGCCCGCTCCAGCACGTTGCACAGCTCGCCGTAGCGCACCACGTAGCCGAGCGCGGGCACGCCATAGTCGTCATGGTGCAGGCGGACATGACCGAAGCGGCCGCGCTGCGACACATGGATATGCTCGATCGGGCTGCCCGGCACCGGCCATGCGCCGATCTGCTCGAGCAGCTGACGGCTGCCGTGCGACAAGGCGATCGCGCGCGGGTCGCGCGCCGCGCGCGCCGGCGTGGCGGCGTCTGCCAGCACGATGCGCCAGCCGGTGGTGCGCAACAGCTGGCAGGCCAGCGCCAGCCCGACCGGGCCGCCGCCGACGATGGCGATATCGGCCGGGCCGTCGAAATCAGGCTGCGGGGCCGGCATGGTCGCTGCCTCCTGCAGGGTCTGCGTCGGTTCCGGGCTGGGCTTCGGCGCCGCGCTTCCAGCAGATTGCGTCCGAGCGCGACTTGCCGGCCGCGGCGTCGCGCAGCGCATTGTCGAGCTTTTGCTGGTTGAAGCCCGGCAGCGCACGCAGCTGCTCCAGCAGCGCGGCATGGTTGGCGGCATCGAACGGCACCACGCAGCCCTGGCCCGAGTCCGGCGCGCCGATCAGGATCAGCCAGGCCCGGCCGGCCCAGGGCGCGCGCTCGGACACCCGCACCACCACGCGCTCGAGCACGTTCCAGGCGAGCTCCTCGCGCTGGCCGTCGGGGCGGTGCACCACCACGCGGTCGTCATACAGGTTGACGATGAACGGTTCGGATGGGTCGGGTCGCCGGGCCCTGCCGGCCTGGTCGCGGGCGCCGCCCTGGCCCGGCAGGATCCTGCGCAGCCAGCTGATCATCGCTGCCCCCCGGCGCTGGCGCGGTCGCGCATCAGCGCTTCGATCTCGTCGGCCAGCACCGGCACGCCGCGCGTGATCAGCTCGCAGTCGCCCTCGGTGACCACGGCGTCATCCTCGATGCGGATGCCGATATGCCAGTAGTGCTCGGGCACGTCCTCGGCCGGGCGCACGTAGATGCCGGGCTCGATGGTCAGCACCATGCCGGGCTGCAGCGGCCGCCACGGCCGCTCGCCCTCGCCGCTGTGGCTTGCCACGCGGTACTCGCCCACGTCATGGACATCCATGCCGAGCCAGTGGCCGGTGCGGTGCATGTAGAAGCGGCGGTAGCTGCCGCTGGCCAGCACGTCGTCGAGCGTGCCTTCCTTGTTGCGGTCGAGCAGGCCGGTGTCGAGCATGCCCTGGGCCAGCACGCGCACGGCGGCGTCATGCGGCACGTTGTAGGGCACGCCGGCGCGGGTCTCGTCGATGGCGGCCTGCTGCGCGGCCACCACCAGGTCATACAGCTCGCGCTGTGCCGGCGAGAAGCGGCCCGAGACCGGGAAGGTGCGGGTGATGTCCGAGGCGTAGCCGTCGAGCTCGCAGCCGGCGTCGATCATGCACAGGTCGCCGTCCTTCAGTTCGGTCGGGCCGGCGCGGTAGTGCAGCACGCAGGCGTTGGGGCCGGCGGCGACGATCGAGTTGTAGGCCACGCTCTGCGCGCCATGGCGGCGGAATTCATAGAGCAGCTCGGCCTCGAGGTGGTATTCGCGCAGGCCGGCGCGGGTGGCCTGCATCGCGCGCACATGGGCGCCGGCGGAAATCGCCGCGGCGCGGCGCATGATGGCCAGCTCGCCGGCATCCTTGAACAGCCGCATTTCGTCGAGCAGGGTGCGGATGTCGAGCGCCACCGACGGCGCGGCCACGCCGGCGCGGCCCTGCACGCGCACCGCGTCGAGCCAGCGGCGCATCTGCATGTCGGTGCGGATCGAATCGGCCAGCGGGTAGGCCACCTGCGCGCGGTTGGCCAGTAGCGGCGGCAGCGTGGCGTCGATCTCTTCGACCGAATGCGCTTCGTCGAAGCCGAACGCGGCGCGCGCGCCTTCCGGGCCAAAGCGGAAGCCGTCCCAGATCTCGCGTTCTTCATGCTTGGGGCGGCAGAACAGGATGCTGCGGTCGGCCTCGGCCGGCTCGCCGGGCGCGCCGGCCACCAGCACCAGCACCGCTTCGGGCTCGGTGAAGCCGCTCAGGTAATAGAAATAGCTGTCGTGCCGGTACGGATAGTCGCTGTCGCGGTTGCGCATGGCTTCCGGCGCCGTGGGCAGGATCGCCACGCCGCCGCCGCCGGCGCGCAGGTGCTGCAGCACTCGGGCGCGGCGTTCGCGGCAGGCGGCGAGGAGGGCGGTGTCGGGTGCGGACATTGGTCTGGCCTGATAAGGAGGATCAGGCCGATTCTACCGCCGCTGGCGGCGCCGCTGCGCCAGTGGCGCCAAAGTCGCGCGCGCTAGCGCCCCGGTGCGGCCGACAGCATCGCGTCCAGCTCGGTCAGCTGCGCCGGCGTGCCGACGTTCTCCCAGCGACCGTCGAAGCGCTCGCCGGTGGCGGTGCCGGCGGCGATGCCGGCATGGTAGATCGGCGTCATCGCCAGCCGCGTGCCCGGCACGATATCGGTAAACAGCCGGGTGTCGTACAGCCCGATATTGCCGAAGGTGAGGCGCGCGCCGGTGGCCGGCTCGGCCTCGAGCGAGAGCCGGCCGTGGTCGTCCAGCGCGAAATCCCCGCGCGGATGGAACGGCGGGTTCGGCACCATCACCAGGTGCATGTGCGGCGCGGCCGCGCCGGCCAGCGCCTGCGCGCGCGGCAGCAGCGCGCGGAAATCGTAGTCGCAGAAGATGTCGCCGGACACCGCCAGGAAGATCTCGCCGCGGACCGGGTCGTGCGACAGCAGCGGCAGGGCCTTGGCGATGCCGCCGGCGGTTTCCAGCGCCTCGCCCTCGGCCGAATAGGCGATGCGCACGCCGAAGCGGCTGCCGTCGCCCAGCGCCGCTTCGATCTGCGCGCCCAGCCAGGCGTGGTTGATGACGATGTCGCGCAGCCCGGCGCGCGCCAGCGCTTCGATCTTCCAGACGATCAGCGGCTTGCCGCCCACCGCCAGCAGCGGCTTGGGGCAGGCATCGGTCAGCGGACGCATGCGGTCGCCGCGGCCGGCGGCAAAGATCATCACCTTCATCGGAACAGGGCCTCCAGGGCAAGCAGCGTGGCCATGCCGCCGGCAATGGTCCAGCCCACGCTGCGGGTACGTGCGGCAATCAGGATGGCGACCACGCCGGCCACCAGCCTGGCGTTGGTCGGGGTCAGGGCGAGCTCGCCCTGCTGCATCAGCAGGTCGGGTGCGATCAGCGCCGACAGCATCGCGGCCGGCACGAACTGCAGCGCGGTGCGAAACCACGACGGCAGCCGCACCCGGCCTTCGACGGCAATGAACGACAGGCGGATCAGGAAGGTGGCCAGGCCCGCGGCCAGGAACACCCACAGCAGCGTCAGCGCGCTCATGCGGCCTCCTTGCCGGCGGTGCCGGCAGTGCCGCCGTCGGCGGCGTGGCTGGCGGCACGGGGCCCGGGGCGGTTGCCGCGTCCCAGCACCAGCATGCCGACGGCGATGCCGCCCAGCGCCGCCACCATCAGGCCGAGCTTGTGCGGCAGGCTGTAGCAGGCCACCGCCAGCGCGCTGGCGGCCAGCGCCGCGGCGACATGCGAGCGGTGTTTGAGGCCGGGCACGATGATGCCGATAAAGGTCAGCGGCAGGAAGAAATCCAGCGGCCAGTGGCGCGGCACCTGGGCCCCGACCAGCACGCCGGCCAGCGTCGACAGCTGCCAGCTGGCCCACAGCGCGAAGCCGCCGCCAAAGTAATACCAGTGGCGGTAGCGGGCGCGCGGGCCGGTGTCGCCCAGCCGGTGCGTCATCGCGGCAAAGGCCTCGTCGGTCAGCAGGTAGGCGATCAGCGCCTTCCAGCGCCGCGGCAGGTGGGCCAGGGTCGGCGCGATGGTGGCCGAGTACAGCGCGTGGCGCAGGTTGACCATGGCCACCGTCAGCGTGATCACCACCGCCGGGGTGCCGGCGGTCCACAGCTGGGTCAGGATCATCTGCGAGGCGCCGCCGAACACGATCGCGCTCATGGCGCAGGCGAGCCAGGCGGGCATGCCCGCGCCGACCGCCAGCACGCCGTAGATCAGCCCGAACGGCACCACGCCCAGCAGCATCGGCGCGAGCGCGCGCGCACCGGCCAGCCATTCGCCGGCGGCGGTGATGGCGGGCACGGCATTGTCGTCCGGACCGGTTGCGTCGGCGCGCATGGCGTCAGAACGTATAGCCAGCCGGGCTGGACACGCCTTCGAGCGCGTCCAGCAGGCGGATCAGCTTGCGCAGTTCGGTATAGCGCCCGGCCACCTGGCGCGTGTACTTCATCACCAGCGGCAGGTTGGCGAGGTAGCCGTCCTTGCCGTCGCGGTGGTACAGGCGGGCAAAGATGCCCAGCACCTTGAGATGGCGCTGCAGCCCCATCCACTCGAAGTCGCGGTAGAACTCGCCGAAGTCGGAATTGACCGGCAGCGCGGCCTTGCGCGCGCGCTCCCAGTAGCGGATCAGCCAGTCCAGCTGCTGCTCCTCATCCCATTCGATATAGGCATCGCGCCACAGCGACACCGCATCGTAGGTGATCGGGCCGGTCACCGCGTCCTGGAAGTCCAGCACGCCCGGGTTGGCGGTGCCCTCGAGCACCATCAGGTTGCGCGAGTGGAAATCGCGGTGCACGTAGACCTGGGGCTGGGCGAGGTTGTTGGCTAGCAGCGCTTCCGTCACTTCGTGCCAGTCAGCCTGCTGGGCCTCGGACAGCGTGGCGCCGAGGTGCCTGGCCACGTACCACTGCGGGAACAGGTCGAGTTCGCGCTGCAGCAGCGCGCGGTCGTAGGCGGGCAGTTCGCCGGGGCGCGTGGCGGCCTGGATGCGGACCAGCGCGGCGGCTGCGTCGGTGTAGAGGCCGTGCGCGGAGGAATCGTCCAGCTTCGACAGGTAGGTCTGGCTGCCAAGGTCGGCCAGCAGCAGGAAACCCTGGTCCAGGTCCTGCGCCAGCACCGTCGGCACGGTCACGCCGGCGGCGCCGAACAGCCCGCACACGTGGATGAACGGGCGGCAGTCCTCGTGCGCCGGCGGGGCGTCCATCACGATCGCGGTGGGATGCGCGCGATGGCCGGTGCGGACGCGGAAATAGCGCCGGAAGCTGGCATCGGCCGAAGCCGGCACGCAGGAATCGGGATCGGCGGACCATGCCGGTCCGAGTCCGGCCACCCAGGCCTTGAGCTGGTCCAGGCGCGGGTCGTGGGGAAGAGCTGCCATACAGGTACTTGTCGGAGGCACGTGTGGGGATGGGGCGCGGGGGCGGAACGAAAGTGAGAGCCCTCGATGACCGGAAATGAAACCGGAAGTAAGCGGCAAGAGCACCCCGGGTTGCCCCGTATAATACCCGACCAGACCGGGGCGCCGGTGGCCTCCGGCAGGGGCCGCGTTGCCCCGCAGCCTGCCCCGGCGGGGGCCTGGCGGCCTGCAGGCGAGCCGCTGCCCGTGCCGAGACTGACCACCCGTGCGAATGACCGAACCACAACGATCACCGAACAACAGGGCCTTGCCTTCGCCTGCTTCCCCCCGCGCCCCGGCCCGAGCCCGGCGCGGCGGCAGCCTGCACGCGGGCGCGCTGCGACCGCTGGTGCTGGCCATGGCCGGCCTGTCGGCCGGGGCCCATGGGCAGATGACCGGCTCGGCGATCCCCGACCTCGACCAGGTCGAGCCGGTGTTCGAAGCCGCGCCGCCGGCGCCGCCGCTGCCGGTGGAGTCCGGCGAACTGGTGCCGCGCCTGGCCGAGCCCGCCGCCAGGGCCGAGTCCGATCCCGACGCCCCCACCTTCATCGAAGCCGACCGCATGACCGGCTACAGCGAGCGCGGCGTCGAACTCGAAGGCCACGCCGAACTGCGCCGCGACGGCGGCGTAATCAAGGGCGACAAGCTCACCTACGACCAGGACACCGACGAGGCCTTCGCGCAGGGCAATGTGCGCATGTCGCGCGGCGGCGCGCTGGCGGTGGGGCCGGAAGCGCGGCTCAAGGTCGAGGCCAACGAAGGCTACATGCTGTCGCCGGACTACTATTTCCAGCAGACCGGCGGCACCGGCAAGGCCGAGCGCATCGATTTCCTCGACCAGAACCGCAGCACGGCCCGGCAGGCGTCGTACACCACCTGCTCGCCCGACAATGCCGACTGGTATTTCAGCGCCAACCGGATCGACCTGGACAGCGACCGCCAGGTGGGCGTGGCCTACGGCGGCGTGCTGAACTTCTTCGGCGTGCCGGTCGCCGCCGCGCCCGCGTTCAGCTTCCCGCTGAACGACGATCGCCGCAGCGGCTTCCTGCCGCCGCTGATGGGCTACAGCTCGAAGTCCGGTTTCGACGTCACCGCGCCGTACTACGTCAATATCGCGCCCAACCGCGACCTGACCATCTACCCGCGGCTGATGACCGAGCGCGGGCTGCAGCTCGGCGGCGAATACCGCTATCTGAGCGAGACCTACTCCGGGCGCGTGCGCGCCGAGTTCCTGCCGGACGACAGGAAGACCAACTCGAACCGCTGGGCCTATTCGCTGCAGCATACCCAGCGGCTGGCGCCGGGACTGGCCGCGTACCTGAACCTGAACCGGGTGTCCGATGACCGCTACCCGGACGACTTCAACCGCAGCGTGTCGCAATCGACGCTGCGGCAGTACACGCAGGAGGGCGGCGTCACCTACAACTGGCAGGACTTCACCCTGCTGGCGCGGGTGCAGAAGTTCCAGACGCTGCGCCCCAGCGAGCCCTCGTACGAGCGCGTGCCGCAGCTGAACGGCAAGTACATCCGCTATGACCTGGGCGGCTTCGACGTGCAGATGGAAGCCGACTATACCCGCTTCCGCATCCCGCTGACGTCCACCGGCTTCCAGCAGCCGCAGGGCGAGCGCATGTATTTCCAGCCCAGCATCAGCTACCCGATCGTGCGCGCGGGCTGGTACGTCACGCCCAAGGTGTCGTTCAGCGCCGCGCAGTACCAGATGGAAGCGGCCACCAATACGCCGACCGCGCAGAACAACCTGTCGCGCGCGATCCCGACCGTCAGCCTGGATTCGGGCATGACCTTCGAGCGCGACGCGCCGACCATCAGCCGCCTGTTCGGGGTCAACTACGTGCAGACGCTGGAGCCGCGCCTGTTCTACGTCTACACGCCGTTCCGCGACCAGAGCCAGTTCCCGCTGTTCGACACGGTGCAGTCCGACTTCGGCTACGGGCAGATCTTCAGCGAGAACCCGTTCACCGGCTACGACCGCATCGCCGACAACAACAAGCTGACCGGCGGCGTGACCACGCGCCTGATCGAGTCCGATACCGGCATCGAACGCTTCCGCGGCACCATTGCCCAGCGCTATGACTTCACCGGGCAGCGCGTGCAGCTCAACGGCACGCTGGCCGATCCCAAGTCGGGCTCGTCGGACCTGCTCGCCGCCACCACCATCCAGCTGTTCCGCGGCTACTATCTGGATGCGGGGGTGCAGTACAACCCCGATTCGGACCGGATCAGCTACGGCAACGTGGCGTTTACCTACCGCCCCGAGTCGCGCAAGGTGTTCAACGCCGGCTACCGCTACCGCCGGCCGACCTCGGTGACCGACAATACCGCGATCGACCAGTTCGAGCTGTCGAGCCAGTGGCCGATCACGCGCCGGGCCTACGGCATCGCGCGCTTCGCCTTCGACCTGACCGCCAGCCAGATGGTCGATGCGCTCGCCGGCGTCGAGTACGCCGCGGACTGCTGGGTCGGCCGCGTGGTCTACCAGCGTTTCCGCAACACCACGCAGGGCTACACCGGGCGGGTCTTCCTGCAGGTGGAGTTCCGTGGCCTTTCCAAGATCGGGTCCAACCCGTTGAACATCCTGCGCCTGAACGTGCCGGGCTACGAGCCGGTCTCGGCCAAGCCGGTGCCGACGACCCAGTTCGATCACTATGAATGACGGATTACGATGAAACGTCAAGAATTCGCCGTGTTTTCCTTTTTGCTGACGTCCTGGCACCGGCTGCTGTTGCCGGCCGTGCTGGCCGCGATGACGATGCCCGCCGCCGCGCAACTGAAGGCCCCCGGCACGCCGCGCGCCAGCGGCATCTTCGTGCCGCAGGCGTCCGACGTCACCGCGCCGTCCAGCCAGCCCAAGCTGGGCGTGCCGCAGGCCGGCGGCCAGAAGCGCTCGCAGCTGATCGACGAAGTGGTGGCGGTGGTCAACAACAGCGTGATCACGCGGCGCGAACTGCTTGACCGCGCCGACGAGATCGAAAGCCAGCTGCGTGCCGGCGGCCGTCCGGTGCCCGCGCGCGCCGACCTGCTGGGCGAGGTGCTCGAGCGCCTGGTGATGGAGCGCGTGCAGACCCAGGCCGCGCAAGACGCCGGCATCCGCGTCACCGACCAGGAAGTCGACCGCGCGATCGAATCGGTGGCGCAGCAGAACCAGATGAACGCGGCCGAGCTGCGCCGCCGGGTCGAGAGCAGCGGCATGACCTGGACCAAGTACCGCGACGAGCTGCGCAAGCAGGTGCAGGTGATCCGCCTGCGCGAGCGCGAGGTCGACTCCAAGGTGCAGGTCTACGACGGCGAGATCGACAACTACCTGGCGGCGCGCGGCGGCCAGGGCGCGGCCGGCGGCCCGACTGAATACAACATGGCGCAGATCCTCGTGCGCGTGCCCGAGAATGCCTCGGACGCCCAGAAGCAGGCGCTGCGCGCCAAGGCCGACGGGCTGCTCAAGCAGGCCCTGGAGGGCGCCGACTTCGCGCAGCTGGCGCAGGCCAGCTCCGAAGGGCCCGAAGCGGCCCAGGGCGGTGCCATGGGCTTCCGCGAAATCGGCCGCCTGCCGGCGCTGTTCGCCAATGCCGTGGTCGACCTGCAGCCGGGCGCGGTGGCGCCGCAGGTGGTCGAGAGCGCCGCCGGCTTCCACGTGATCAAACTGGTGGCCAAGCGCGCGGCGCCGGCCTCGGGCCCGGCCGCGGCCGGCAAGATCACGCAGACCCAGGTGCGCCACATCCTGATCCGCACCGGCCCCAACATGCCCGAGGCCGAGGCGCGCCGCCAGCTCGGCACGCTGCGCGACCGCATCACCCATGGCGGCGACTTTGCCGATGCGGCCAAGCGCTTCTCGCAGGACGGCTCGGCGCAGAACGGCGGCGACCTGGGCTGGGTGTCGCCGGGCGAACTGGTGCCCGAGTTCGAGCAGGCCATGAGCCGGCTGCGCCCGAACGAGATCTCCGAGCCGGTGGTCACGCAGTTCGGCGTGCACCTGATCCAGGTGCTGAACCGCCGCGAGACCGAGCTGTCGCCGGAGAAGCAGCGCGACTTTGCCCGCGCCGAGGTCCGCGAGCAGAAGCTGCGCGCCGCCTATGATGACTGGGTGCGCCAGCTGCGTTCGCAGGCGTACGTGGAGTACCGGGTCAACCGGCAGCGCTGACGCGCCGGTGCCCGTCCGCCCATCAGCGCCGCCACCCGCGCCCACCGACATGCCCGACCCGCTAGCCCTGGCCATTTCCACCGGAGAACCCGCCGGCATCGGCCCCGATATCACCATCGGCGCGCTGCTGCAGCTGGCGGGCGCCAACCATGGCTATGACGGCGCAGCCTACCGCTTCCATGTGCTGGGCGATGCCCGCCTGCTGGCCGAACGGGCCGAGGCAATTGGCGTCACCCATGCCTGGGAGCGGCGCCTTGCCGACGGCGGCGTGGTGATCGAGGACATCGCGCTGGCGGTGGCGTGCGAGGCCGGACGGCTCGATGCGCGCAACGGCCGCTATGTGCTGAAGCTGCTCGATGCCGCCATCGACGGCTGCCGGCCGCGCGGCGGCGCCGCGCCCCGGTATGCCGCGATGGTCACGGCGCCGGTGCAGAAGAGCACCATCAACGACGCCGGCGTGCCCTTCACCGGCCATACCGAATACCTCGCCGAAAGCGCCGGCGTGCCGCGCGTGGTGATGATGCTGGCCGGCCCGCAGCCGGCGCACGACGATGCCATGCTGCGCGTGGCGCTGGCCACCACCCACCTGCCGCTGCGCGCGGTGCCCGATGCGCTGTCGGTGCCGCTGCTGGTGCAGACGCTGGCGATCATCGATGCCGACCTGCGCCGCTGCTTCGGCATCGCGCGGCCGCGCATCCTGGTCACGGGCCTGAACCCGCACGCCGGCGAAAGCGGCCATATGGGCCGCGAAGAGATCGACATCATCGCGCCCGCGCTGGCGCAGGCCAAGGATGCCGGCATCGACGCGCGCGGGCCGTTCCCGGCCGACACGCTGTTCCAGCCGCGCCACCTGCGCGATGCCGACTGCGTGCTGGCGATGTACCATGACCAGGGGCTGGCGCCGCTCAAGTACGGCACCTTCGGCCACGGCGTGAACATCACGCTGGGGCTGCCCTTCATCCGCACGTCGGTGGACCACGGCACCGCGCTCGACCTCGCCGGCACCGGCCAGGCCGAGCACGGCAGCATGATCGAGGCCATTCGCACGGCGGTTATCATGTCTGGCCACGCCAACGGCCGACGGCCCGGCGGCGGTGCCCCGGGCCATATCCCTACCGGCACGCAGCCGCCATGCTGACGCCGGACTAATACATCATGCGTTCTAACGTGCACCAGGGCCATGTGGCCCGCAAACGATTCGGGCAGAACTTCCTGGTCGACGACACCATCATCCACGGCATCGTCAATGCCATCAGCCCGCAGGCCGGCGACGTGCTGGTCGAGATCGGGCCGGGCCTGGGCGCGCTGACCGACCCGCTGCTCGAGCGGATCGCGCAGATGCAGGTGGTCGAACTGGACCGCGACCTGGTCGAGCGGCTGCGCCGCCGCTATGGCGAGCGCCTGCAGGTCCACGCCGGCGACGCGCTCGACTTCGACTTCGACAAGCTGGCCGTGCCCGGCCGACCGCTGCGCATCGTCGGCAACCTGCCGTACAACATTTCAAGCCCGCTGCTGTTCCACCTGATGGAGTTTGCCGACCACGTGCACGATCAGCACTTCATGCTGCAGAAGGAGGTGGTCGAGCGCATGGTCGCCGAGCCCGGCAGCAAGGCCTTCGGCCGGCTGTCGATCATGCTGCAGGTGCGCTACTACATGGAGCACGTGCTGGACGTGCCGCCGGGCGCCTTCAATCCGCCGCCCAAGGTCGACTCCGCCGTGGTCCGCATGATCCCGTGGCCGCGCCACGGCGATGGCCGGCTGCGTTCACCGCATGCCGATTGCGACATCACCGTGCTCGGCGACGTGGTCACGGCGGCGTTCTCGCAGCGGCGCAAGGTGCTGCGCAACACGCTCTCGTTCCTGCGCGACCAGGTCGATTTCGATGCCATGGGTTTCGACCTGGGCCGGCGCGCCGAGGAAGTGCCGGTCGGCGAGTATGTCGAGCTGGCCCGGCGCCTGGGCGACAAGGCCTCGGGTCAGGCCGCCTGAGCGCGGCAGCCGAATTCCCGCATTCCCAAAGCATCCCGATTCTCCCGCGACTATTTCCGTGCAAGACCGTCCCATGACAGCCCAAACCAGCCCAACCAACCGGCGTCCCGTGATCCTGACCGGCGACCGTCCCACCGGCCCGCTGCACCTCGGCCACTTCGTCGGCTCGCTCAAGAGCCGCGTCGCGCTGCAGGATTCACACGAGCAATACCTGCTGCTGGCCGACACCCAGGCCATGACCGACAACGCGCACGATCCCGACAAGGTGCGCCGCAACGTGCTGGAGGTGGCGCTGGACTACCTGGCGGTGGGCATCGATCCGGCCAAGACCACCATCACGGTGCAGTCGCACCTGCCCGCGCTGGCCGAGCTGACGCTGATGTACCTGAACTTCGTCACGGTGGCGCGGCTGGAGCGCAACCCGACCATCAAGGAAGAGATCCAGGCACGCGGCTTTGGCCGCGACATCCCGGCCGGCTTCCTGTGCTATCCGGCCTCGCAGGCCGCCGACATCACCGCCTTCAAGGCCGAGGTGGTGCCGGTGGGCGAGGACCAGGCGCCGCTGATCGAGCAGACCAACGAAATCGTGCGCCGCATCAACCACCAGGTCGGCCGCGACGTGCTGCCCGAGTGCAAGGCGATGATCCCGCAGTTCGGCCGCCTGCCCGGCGTCGACGGCAAGGCCAAGATGAGCAAGTCGATGGGCAACGCGATCGCGCTGGGGGCCGCGCCCGAGCAGATCAAGGCCGCGGTGCACAGCATGTACACCGACCCGAACCACCTGAAGGTGTCGGATCCTGGCCAGGTCGAGGGCAACGTGGTGTTTACCTACCTCGATGCGTTCGATCCGAACACCGAGGAGGTCCAGGCCCTGAAGGAACACTACCAGCGCGGCGGTCTTGGCGACATGGTGCTCAAGCGCCGCATCGAGGGCGTGCTGCAGGACATGCTGGCCCCGATCCGCGAGCGCCGCGAAGCGCTGGCCAAGGATCCGGACTATGTCTTCGACATCCTGCGCCAGGGCACCGCGAAGGCGCGCGAACTGACCCAGCAGACGCTGGAGGAAGTGCGCGACGCGCTGGGCATGTTCTCGTTCGAGGCGCGCCGCTGAGCGCGCTGAGGGTTTGCTCCCTCTCCCGCAGGCGGGAGAGGGGAGCTCCAATCTCTCACCCCCGCCGGTTCACCAGCACGATCCCCGCCAGCACCAGCACCGCCGCCACCGCGAAGCGCGGGCCCACGGTGTCGTGCATCAGCACCACGCCGAAGGCGACCCCGAACAGCGGCGTCAGGAAGGAAAACACCGACAGCCGCGACGCCAGGTAGCGCTGCAGCAGCCAGAACCAGGCGAGGTAGCTGGCAAAGGCGATCAGCACCGACTGGTAGAACAGGCTCGCCAGCACCACGCCGTCGATCTGCACGGTGGCGGTCTGGCCGCCGGCGAGCGCCATGCCCAGCAGCATCACCGCGGACACCGCCAGCTGGTACAGCAGGGTCTTGCTGGCCGGTGCGCCGGCCAGCGGGCTGGCGCGCACCACCACGGTGGTGGCCGCCCACAGCGCGCCGGCCAGGATGCCGAGCGCATCGCCCAGCAGCGTGCTGCCCTGCGCCGACGGCGCGGCGATGCCATCGGCAAAGGCCAGTGCCATGCCCGCGAACGCCAGCGCCACGCCCAGCCACTGGCCCGGATGCAGCCGTTCGCCGGGCACCACCAAATGCAGTCCCAGCGCGGTGAAGATCGGCGCGGTGTACAGGAACACCGCCATGCGCGAGGCCGTGGTGTGCCCGAGGCCGACAAAGATGCAGAAGAACTCCGCCCCGAACAGCAGCCCCGCCAGCAGGCCGGCGTTGAGCGTGCCGTCGCGCCGCCACAGCGGGGTGCGGCGCCACGCCGCGAAGCCGAACACCAGCAGCGCCGCCACCGCCGAGCGCACCCCGGCCTGCAGCACCGCGCCCATCAGCGGCGCGGTCACCTTGATCACCACCTGCTGCAGTCCCCAGGCGGCGCACAGCACCACCATCAGGCCGATGGCGGTGGCGTCGAGCGGCTGGCGCGCGATACTCTGCGTGCTCACGGCGCAGGCCTTCAGGGACGGCTGGCGTCGCGGGTGGAATGGCGCTCGATCAGCTCGATCTTGTAGCCGTCCGGGTCTTCGACGAAGGCGATCACGGTGGTGCCGCCCTTGACCGGGCCGGCTTCGCGCGTGACCTTGCCGCCCGCGGCGCGGATGCGCTCGCAGGCCGCCGCGGCATCGTCGGTCTCCAGCGCGATGTGGCCGTAGGCGGTGCCGAGGTCGTAGCTGTCGACGCCGTAGTTGTAGGTCAGCTCCAGCACCGCGGTTTCGCTCTCGGGGCCGTAGCCGACGAAGGCGAGGCGGTACTTGTACTCGGGGTTGTCGCTCTGGCGCAGCAGCTGCATGCCGAGCACGCGGGTGTAGAAATCGATGGAGCGTTGCATGTCGCCGACGCGCAGCATGGTGTGGAGGAGTCGCATGGGAGGGCCTTCAACTGTTATCGGTATAGGAAGGCGCCATTTTAGTGCCTTTGGCCGAAACCCACCGGGCCCAGCCCCGGTAGCGGTAGCGGCCCTCAGAACGTCGGCAGCAGCTCGGGCGGGTGCGCGCGCAATTGCGCGCGGGCGTCGCGGAACTCGGGAAAGATCGACTCGACGGTTTCCCAGAAGCGCGGGCCGTGGTTCATTTCCTTCAGGTGCGCGAGTTCGTGCGCGGCGACATAGTCGATCATCGACAGCGGGAAATGCATCAGGCGCCAGTTCAGCCGGATCTTGCCGTCGGCGGTGCAGCTGCCCCAGCGCGTCGCGGCCGAGGTCAGGGCGAAGCCGGTGTGGCGCACGCCCAGCCTGGCGGCATAGAGGTCCAGCCGCTCGGCCAGCAGGCGGCGTGCCTGCTGCTGCAGCCAGCCCTGCACGCGGTCCTTGATCTGCTGCTCGTCGGCATGGGCCGGCAGCGCCAGGTGCAGCACGCGGCGCTCGGCATCGAACAGCAGCGCGCCGATCGGCGACTCCAGCGCCAGCGTCAGCGGCTGGCCGAGGAAGGGCAGGGCGGCGCCTTCGCGCCATTGGACCGTCGGCAGCACGCGGCGCGCTTCGCGGTGGCGCCACTCGCCCAGCTTGTTGAAGATCCAGCGCTGTTTTTCCAGGATGGCCGCCTCGATATCGGCCAGCGTGACCCAGCGCGGCGCCGTGATCGACAAGCCGCGGTCGTCGATGGTGAAGCCGATGGTGCGGCGCGCGGAGCGCTTGAGGGTGTAGTGCAGCGGCCGCTCACCGATCTGCAGCAGGCGCGCATTGGGCTGCGGCACCGGCCACGCCGGTGCTTGCTGCGGTTGCGGCGGCTCCGGTGCCAGCGGCGCCGCCGGCTGCGGCGCGTGGGCGGGTTCCGCCAGCGGCAGCTCCAGCTGCGCGCCGTCGGCGTCCGCGGCGGGGCGCAGCAGCTTCATGCGGTCGACTCGCTGCGCTGCGCAGCCTGGTAGCTTTCCGGGTCGATGCGGCGCATGTCGCGTTCGATCCAGTCGGCCACTTCCTGGTTGAGCTGGTCGGCGGTCTTGTTGGCCGATGCGATCGGCGGGCCGACCGAGATCGTCACCATGCCCGGATACTTCATGAACGAATTGCGCGGCCAGACCCGGCCCGAGTTGACCGCCATCGGCAGCACCCAGGCACCGGTTTCCACCGCCAGGCGCGCGCCGCCGCTCTTGTAGCGCGTCTTTACCAGGCCCGAAGGGGTGCGCGTGCCTTCCGGGAACATGATGATCCACGCGCCTTCGGCCAGCCGCTCGCGGCCCTGGCGGGCCGCCGAGGCAAACGCGCGCGTGCCTTCCTTGCGGTTGATATGGACCATCTTCAGCATGCCCAGCGCCCAGCCGAAGAACGGCACCAGCAGCAGCTCGCGCTTGAACACGAAGCACAGCGGCTTGGGCATCAGCGCGACGTAGGCCACGGTTTCCCAGGCCGACTGGTGCTTGGACAGCAGCACCACCGGCTTGTCGAGCATGCCGTCCATGTGCTCATGGCCTTGGATGCGGTACTGGATGCCGCAGATGACGCGGGCGGCGCCGATCACCAGCCGCGGCCAGCCGCGCACGAAGCGGAAGCGCTGGTCGGCATTCATGAACGGGAACACCAGGAAGCAGGCGCAGGCGTAGGGCGGCGTCAGCACCAGCAGGTACAGCGCGAACAACAGGGAACGAAGGAACGTCATGCGGGGGCAAAAAAGGGAATGGGTGCGGACGCGTGGGCCGCAGGCTCGGTCAGCCGGCGGCGGCATGCCCGCCCTGGCCACTGGGGCCGCTCGGGCCACTCGGGCCACTCTGGGCCGGCAGGCCGCCGTCGTTGCCGGTCAGCCAGCGGGCAAAGGCGCGCAGGTCGTCGTGCACCTGCGTGCCGGGCGGCAGCCCGCCCTTGTCGAGCGTCTTCAGGCCCTTGCCGCTGCGCACCAGGTGCGGCGCGCAGCCGACCGCCACGCCGGCTTCGAGGTCGCGCAGCGAATCGCCGACGATCGGCACGCCGCGCAGCTCGATGCCGAAGCGCTCGCTGATCTGTTCCAGCATGCCCGAGCGGGGCTTGCGGCATTCGCAGCCGTCCGCGGCGGTATGCGGGCAGAAGAACACCGCCTCGACGCGTCCGCCCAGCCGTGCCAGCGCCGTGTGCATCTTCTCGTGCATGGCGTTGAGCGCGCTCATCTCGAACAGCCCGCGGCCGATGCCGGACTGGTTGCTGGCGATGACCACGCGGTAGCCCGCCTGGTTGAGCGCGGCGATGGCTTCCAGGCTGCCGTCGATCGGCACCCATTCATCGGGGGTCTTGATGAACTGGTCGCTGTCGAGGTTGACCACCCCGTCGCGGTCCAGGATGACAAACTTGGGCGGTGTCTGCGGCATGTGCGGCTCCGGCGGTTGCTGGGGGCGTGGCTAAGGCAACCGCTCAGGCGGCCAGCTTGGAGATGTCGGCGACGCGGTTGGCCAGCGCATGCAGCGAGGCCAGCAGCGCCAGCCGGTTGGCGCGCAACTGCGTGTCCTCGGCCATCACCATCACGTCGTTGAAGAACTGGTCGACGGCGTCGCGCAGCTGGGCCAGGTCGCGCAGCGCGGCGGTGAAGTCGCCGCTGGCGAAGGCGGCCTCGACGGCCGGGCGCACGCGCTCGATGGCGGCGTGCAGCGCGCCTTCGGCGCCTTCCTGGAACAGCCCCGCGTTCACCGCGCCGACCGGCTCGGTGTTCTTGCGCAGGATGTTGGTGATGCGCTTGTTGGCGGCGGCCAGGGCCTCGGCTTCGGGCAGCGCGGCGAAGGTGCGCACCGCTTCCATGCGGCCCAGGATGTCATGCAGCTGGTCCGGGCGCAGGCTGACCACGGCCTCGACTTCGTTGGTGGTGTAGCCCTTGTCCTTCAGGTAGCCGCGCACGCGGTCGTACAGGAAGTCGAGGATGGCCTCGGGCGCCGGCTTGACCGCGGCGATGCCGGCGAAGGCCTGCTGCGTCAGCGCCAGCAGCGACGACAGCGACAGCGCCAGCGGCTTTTCGATCAGCATGCGCAGGATGCCCAGCGCATGGCGGCGCAGCGCGAACGGATCCTTCTCGCCGGTGGGCTGCAGGCCGATGCCCCAGATCCCGACCAGGGTCTCGAGCTTGTCGGCCAGCGCCACCGCGGTGCTGACCGCGCTTGCCGGCAACTCATCGCCGGCGAAGCGCGGGCGGTAGTGCTCGGAGCAGGCCAGCGCCACGTCCTCGGCTTCGTCGTCGTGGCGCGCGTAGTAGGTGCCCATGGTGCCTTGCAGCTCGGGGAACTCGCCCACCATGTCGGTCAGCAGGTCGGCCTTGGCCAGTTCGGCGCCGCGCATCGCCGCGGCCTTGTCGGTGGCCACGCCGGCGGCGTTGAGCGCATCGGCGACATGGCCGGCGATCTGCTGCAGGCGCTGCACCCGATCCAGCTGCGTGCCGATCTTGTTGTGGTAGACCACGCTGGCCAGTTGCGGCACGCGCGAGGCCAGGGTCTTCTTGCGGTCCTGGTCGAAGAAGAACTTGGCATCGGCCAGGCGCGGGCGCACCACGCGCTCGTTGCCGGTGATGATCGATTGCGGCGTCTCGGTGGCCAGGTTGGAGACGATCAGGAAGCGGTTGCGCAGGTGGCCGTCGGCATCGGTCAGCGCAAAGTACTTCTGGTTGGTCTGCATGGTCAGGATCAGGCATTCCTGCGGCACCGCCAGGAAGGCTTCCTCGAAATGGCAGGCGTACACCACCGGCCATTCCACCAGCGAGTTGACCTCATCGAGCAGCGCCTCGGGCATGATGACCTGGTCAGCGCCGGCCTCCTGCAGCAGCGCGCTGCGCATGCGCTCGCGGCGCTCGGCATAGCTCGCCACCACGCGGCCGGCGGACTCGAGCTGCTGCGCATAGTCGTTGGCATGGCGGATCTCGATCGCGCCATGCGACAGGAAGCGGTGGCCCTGGGTCAGGTTGCTGGCCTGCAGCCCCAGCAGCGTCACCGGCAGGATCTCGGCGCCGAACAGCGCGATCAGGCTGTGCGCCGGGCGCACGAAATGCACCGTGCTGCCGTCCGGGCGCTGGTAGCTCATGACCTTGGGGATCGGCAGCTTGGCCACGGTGTCTTCCAGCGTGGCCTGCAGCCCGGCGGCCAGCTCGGCGCCGCGCGCGGTATAGCGGTAGAAGAAGGCCTCGGCCTTGCCGTCGGAGGCGCGCTCCAGCGACTGCCAGTCGATCTCGGCAACGCCGATTGACTTGGCCAGCGCGGCCAGCTTCTTGGCCAGCGGGGCGGTCGGCTCGCCGTTGGCGTCCAGCGCCACCGACAGCGGCAGGACCTTCTCGCGCTGCTCGCGGTCCGGCGCGTTGCGGCGCACGCCGCTGACCAGCGCCGCCAGGCGGCGCGGGGTGGCGAACGGCGTCACGGTGGCGCCCGGCTCAAGCAGGTCGCGCTCGCCCAGGCCGGCGAACAGGCCCTGCGCGAAGGCGTCGCCCAGGCGCGCCAGCGCCTTGGGGGGCAGCTCTTCGGTGAACAGTTCGATCAGCAGCGAGTCGGTCATGGGTTGCGACATGAATCGTATCCAACAGGTTGTAGCGCGCGCAGCCTGGCTCAGCAGCGCGGCGAAAGATTAGGTTCGACTCCGGACAGCAGCCACAGGCCGTTCTGTTGCCGGAATTGCAGCGTGGTGTAGGCGCATTGCGCGGCTGCTGCTGCTGCGGCGGCGCTGGCGGCGCCATTGGTGCCGCCGCGGCTGCCCGCCGCCGGGAAGCGCGCGTCGATGCGGCGCAGGCGCTTGTCGTAGCGGATCTCGTCGATGCGCCCGCCCACCCAGAAATCGATCTTTGGCGGCAGCTGCGAGGCCGAGTAGTAGGTCTTGACCTTGCGCCGGGTGCGGCCGTTGTGGGTCTCGGTTTCGACCCAGGTCAGCGGGTAGCGGATCGCGCTTTCATAGGCGCGCAGCGGCACCCGATGCCAGCCCAGGTCGCGCTGGCCGGACAGGTCGCACGAGAACGAGCGCACCAGCTGCGTCCACTGGTCCAGCGCGTTCAGCGACGGCCGCCACTGGCGCGCCATCGCCAGCTGCAGCGCCTGCGCGTCGGCCTCGCACACATTGCTCAGTTCGGCCGGCAGTATCAGCACCTGCGCGCTGGGAGCGGCCTGCGCACGCGCGCCGGCGGCATTGCCCGCCGCGGCCAGCGTGGCGAGGGCCAGGGCGCAGCCCAGCGCGCTGCGCGCCAGCAGCCTCATGCCCGCGCTCCATCGCGCTGGCCGCACATCGGGAAGCCGAGGGCCTCGCGCGAGTCGTAGTAGGCCTGCGCCACCTGGCGCGACAGGTTGCGGATGCGGCCGATATACGCCGCGCGCTCGGTGACCGAGATCGCGCCGCGCGCATCGAGCAGGTTGAAGGTGTGCGCGGCCTTGAGCACCTGTTCGTAGGCGGGCAGCGCCAGGCGCGCGCCGGATTCCTGAGCGGCGTCGGCGCCGTCGCCATTGCCCATCAGCCGCTTGGCCTCGCCCTCGTGCTCGGCGAAATGACGGAACAGGATTTCGGTGTTGCTGTGCTCGAAGTTGTAGGTGGATTGCTCCACCTCGTTCTGGTGGTAGACGTCGCCGTAGGTCAGGCGGCGGGTCTCGCCGTTCTCGACCCACTCGGTCCAGATCAGGTCATAGACGTTCTCGACCTTCTGCAGGTACATCGCCAGGCGTTCGATGCCGTAGGTGATTTCGCCGGTGATGGGCTTGCAGTCGATCCCGCCCACCTGCTGGAAGTAGGTGAACTGGGTCACCTCCATGCCGTTGAGCCAGACTTCCCAGCCCAGGCCCCAGGCGCCCAGCGTCGGGTTTTCCCAGTCGTCCTCGACGAAGCGGATGTCGTTCTGCTTCAGGTCCAGGCCGAGCGCCTCGAGCGAGCCCAGGTACAGCTCCAGGATGTTCTCCGGCGCGGGCTTGAGCACCACCTGGTATTGGTAGTAGTGCTGCAGCCGGTTCGGGTTCTCGCCGTAGCGGCCGTCCTTGGGGCGCCGCGACGGCTGCACGTAGGCGGCACGCCACGGCTCGGGGCCGATCGCGCGCAGGAAGGTATGTACGTGGGAAGTGCCGGCGCCGACCTCCAGATCGATGGGTTGCAACAGCGCGCAGCCCTGCCGGTCCCAGTAGGCCTGCAGGGTCAGAATCATTTGTTGGAAGGTCAGCATAGGAAGACTAGGTAGAGGCAAGCGGAGGCAAGCCGAGGCCGCGCAGCGCGTGCCGGAGCCGCCGCATACGGATTTTGCCAAACCCTGAATTCTATCGGCTTTTTGGCGCGGCGCCCCGTTTGGCAGGGCTGCATAGGGCACGCACCGATGGCCGGGCCGGCGCGCGGCGGTGCGCCAATGTCGGCCGCGCACAACGCATCGGGAAAATACTGACGCGGATTTCAAGTCGCGCCGCTGCTTGCCGATAACGTTTTTGTATACAGTATGAGTAAGCAACCCGTTTCAGAGCGTTGCGATTGACAGTCCGTGCCGGTATGCAGGCACGGCGGCTGCCCGGTCTTGCCGCGGCAGCCGTATGTCAGGAACTGATTATTGATGGGGACATTCGGATCATGGCACTTCTTTCTCGCAAACCTTATCTGGTCGCAATCGCGGTCATGATCGCCGCGGCCACCGTGTCCGTGGTGACCGGGCTGCTGAACTGAACCTGCCGGCGCGGACCTGACGCGCCACCGGTACCGGGCCCGCAGCGGTGATCCGCCGCGCCCGGCGCCCAGCCTTGCGCCTTCAGCCGGTGGTGCGCGTCCGGCGCGCGCGCCAGGCCGCCATGCCCAGCACCAGCGCAATCAGCGCCAGCACCGGCGCGTTGCCCCAGCGGATATAGGGTGTCAGCCCCTGCATGCCCTGCACCTCGGCCGTCAGCGTGCCGACGGTGAAGGTCGGCAGGCGTTGCTGCACCGAGCCGTCCGGGCGCACCACCGCGGTCATGCCGGTATTGGTCGAGCGCAGCATCGGGCGGCGCGTTTCCAGCGCCCGCATGCGCGAGATCTGCAGGTGCTGGTCCAGTGCGATGGTGTCGCCGAACCACGCCAGGTTGGTCAGGTTGGCCAGCAGGTTGGCCGGCGCCGGCTGCTGGCGCAGCGTCTGCGCGATCTCTTCGCCAAACAAATCCTCGTAGCAGATGTTCGGCGCCACGCGCACGCCCCGCACCGGCAGCGAGGGCTGGTCCAGGCCACCCCTGCGGAAGTCGCCCAGCGGCATCTTCATCATGTCGACGAACCAGCGGAAGCCGAGCGGGATGAATTCGCCGAACGGCACCAGGTGGTGCTTGTTGTAGCGGTACAGGCGCTCGGTTTCAGGGCCCAGGCCGAACACGCTGTTGGTGAAGTCGACCGGGGAATCGGCTCCGGCGGCGCCGAACAGCACCGTGGTGCCGCTTTCCAGCGCGAAGTCGCGCACGGTGACGGCGACGTCGACCGGCAGCTCCTGCAGGATCACCGGGAACGCGGTTTCGGGCGTCACCACCAGGTCGGCCGGCGCCGCGGTGATCATGTCGCGGTACAGCTCGATCGAGCGCTGGATGCCGGCGGGCTCGAACTTGATGTCCTGCGCCACGTTGCCTTGCAGCAGCCGCACCGTCAGCGGCTTGCCCGCGGGCGTGGTCCAGGCCAGCGGCACCAGCGCCGCGCCGGCGGCGGGCACCAGCCCGGCCAGCGCCAGCGCGCCCAGCGCGCGGCCCCGTTCGCCACGGCCGAGTCCGCGCACGGCGGCGGCCAGCAGCGCCGCCACGGTGGCGGCCAGCGCGCCGATGCCGTACACGCCCAGCACCGGCGCGAAGCCCGCCAGCGGGCCGTCGGCGTGCGCATAGCCGCCCGACAGCCACGGGAAGCCGGTGAACACCACGCCGCGCAGCCATTCAGTCAGGCCCCACGCCGCGCCGAACGCCAGCGGCGCCAGCAGCGTGCCCGCGGGCAGGCGGGCCGTGAGCCGGTGCCAGAGCGCGCCGGCCAGCGCAGGGTAGAGCGACAGGAAGCCCGAGAACAGCACCACCGCCAGCGCGGCCATCCACGACGGCATCTCGCCGTACACGTGCATGCTGATATAGAGCCACCAGATGCCGGACAGGAACCAGCCCAGGCCGAAGGCATAGCCGATGGCGCCGGCCGCGCGCGTGCGCGGCGCCTCGGCGATCAGCGCGGCCAGGCCGGCCAGCGACAGGATCTGCAGCCACCACCAGTCATGCGGGGCGAAGGCCTGGGTATGGGCGATGCCGAGCACGCCGGCCAGCAGCAGGCGCGCGAGCACCGCGGCGCGCGATTGCGCGCGCGTGCCGCGCACGCCGGTGGCGCCGGCGTCGGCAGCGGCGCCGTCGGGGAGCGGGGCGGGCAGCTTCATGCGCTGGCCGCGCTGGCGCTGTCGGTGTTGGCTTCGCGGTGCACCTGCAGCAGGTGCACCTGGCGCGCGTCGGCGCGCAGCACCTCGAAGCGGATCGGCGGCAGCGTGATGACCTCGCCGCGATGGGGCACGTGGCCCACGTGGTTGGACAGCAGCCCGCCGACGGTGTCGACATCGTGGTCCGAAAAGCCCGTGCCGAAGGCCTCGTTGAACTGCGCGATCTCGGTCAGGCCGTGCACGCGCCAGCTGCCGTCGGGCATCGGCAGGATATTGTCCTGGTCTTCGTCCAGGTCGAATTCGTCCTCGATATCACCCACGATCTGTTCCAGCACGTCCTCGATCGTCACCAGCCCGGCCACGCCGCCGTATTCGTCGACCACCATGGCGATGTGGTTGCGGTTGATGCGGAACTCGCGCAGCAGGATGTTCAGGCGCTTGGATTCGGGAATGAACACCGCCGGGCGCAGGGTCTCGCGCAGGTCGAAGGCGGGATCGGTGTAGTAGCGCAGCAGGTCCTTGGCCAGCAGGATGCCGATGATGTTGTCGCGGCTGCCTTCGTAGACCGGGAAGCGCGAGTGCGCGGTCTGCTGCATGAAGGGGATGAAAGTCTCCGGCGCGTCGGCGATATTGACCAGATCCATCTGCGCGCGCGGCACCATGATGTCGGCGGCGGTCAGTTCGGAAACCTGGAACACGCCCTCGATCATCGACAGGGAATCGGCATCGATCAGGCTGCGCTCATGCGCTTCCTGGAGCACTTCAAGCAATTCCGCGCGGGTGTCCGGCTCGGGGGAGATCAGGTCTGACAGGCGTTCGAGCAGCGATCTTGGCCGATCGGCCTGCTTCAGGTAAGCGGGCTTCGAACTGGGATAGGGGTCGTTCATTTCGCGGCGAGCGCGTGGTGGAGATCGTCTGAAGGATACACTAAAAGCCTGTCGGGCCCGTGACGGCGGGCCGCGGCCGTACTTCAGATGTGCCGCAGGAGACGCTCGCCGGCGCTGCCTGCGGCAGCCGCGTCACGCGGCCCGGTCGGCCTTCTCCGCCCGGTAAGGATCGGCATAGCCGAGCGCCTGCAGCGTCTCGGTCTCGATCGCTTCCATTTCTTCGGCCTCGGCGTCGTCCTCGTGCTCGTAGCCTTGCGCATGCAGCACGCCATGCACGACCAGATGGGCGTAATGGGCCTCGAGCGGCTTGCGCTGCTCGCGCGCCTCGGCTTCGACCACCGGGCAGCACAGCACGATGTCGCCGGTGACCGGATCCTCTTCGCGCTCGGCATAGGCGAAGGTCAGGACATTGGTGGCGTAGTCCTTGCCGCGATAGGTGCGGTTCAGCGTGCGGCCTTCTTCCTCGCCCACGAAGCGGATGGTCAGCGCGGCGTCGGCGTACAGCGCCGACTTGACCCAGGTCTCGAGCTTGCGCCGCGCCGGCAGTCCGTTGCCCTTGGCGATGCCGTCGCCGTGCTGGACTTCCAGCTCCAGCGCCGGCGGCGTGGCGGGGGTGCCGGTGGTGGTGGTCAGCGGCGCGGCGGTCACCGCCACCGACAGCGCGTCATGGTTGTCCGGGCGCACCAGCAGGCCGGCCTGCTGGTTGGTATCGGTGTGCTCGGCCAGCAGCGCGACCACGCCATCGGCGGCCTGCGACAGGTCCAGCGTCAGGCTGCGGCCGTCGGGCAGCTGCACGCGCAGCGCATGCGCGGCGCTCTTGCGCGCGCGGCCTTCGTTATCGAACAGCGTCAGGCTGACGCCGGAAGACTTGGATTTCGGGGATTTCAATTACGCGTCCTTGTGCTGGGCGTGGTATTCGTCATAGGCATCGACGATGCGGGCCACCAGCGGATGGCGCACCACGTCGATGCTGGTAAAGCGGGTGCAGGCGATGCCGCGCACGTCGCGCAGCACGTGCTGCGCTTCCACCAGGCCGCTCTTCTGCCCCTTGGGCAAGTCGATCTGCGTGGTGTCGCCGGTGATCACCGCCTTGGAGCCGAAGCCGATCCGGGTCAGGAACATCTTCATCTGCTCGGGCGTGGTGTTCTGCGCCTCGTCCAGGATGATGAAGGCGTGGTTCAGCGTGCGCCCGCGCATGTAGGCGAGCGGCGCGATCTCGATCATCTGGCGCTCGAACATCTTCTGCGTGCGGTCGAAGCCGAGCAGGTCGTACAGCGCGTCGTACAGCGGGCGCAGGTAGGGGTCGACCTTCTGCGCCAGGTCGCCGGGCAGGAAGCCCAGGCGCTCGCCGGCTTCCACCGCCGGGCGCGTCAGCACGATGCGCTTGACCGCGTCGCGCTCGAGCGCATCGACCGCGCACGCCACCGCCAGGTAGGTCTTGCCGGTGCCGGCCGGCCCGACACCCAGCGTCAGGTCGTGCGACAGGATATTGCGCAGGTAGTCGCGCTGCGCCACGGTGCGGCCCTGCAGGCCGGTGCGGCGCGTGTGCAGCACCGGCGATTCGTCGCCTTCCTCGCGCTCGGCCTCGTCGTCATCGCCGTTGCCGTTGCCGGGCAGGTAACTGCCATGCGCGCTGAGCTGGCGCGTCTCGACCAGGCCCAGCTGCACGTCGTCGATCGACAGCGGCGTGCGCGCCTGGTTATAGAAGCGCTCGAGCGCCAGCGCGGCATCCTGCGCGTGGCCGCCGCGGATGGTCATGCGATGGCCGCGGCGCTGGATGGTCACGTCCAGCGCCTGCTCGATCTGGCGCAGGTTCTCGTCGAGCGGGCCGCACAGGTTCTGCAGCCGGGTGTTGTCGTCCCGCGGGGCGACAAATTCTGCGGAAGGGACTTTCATCGGTGGGCGATGGCCTCGCTGGAAGCTGCTGGGTGGATGGGTCGGAGCGTTACTGCCGCACCACGATCTCGCCGCGCAGCGAGTGCGGGAATGCCTGCGTGATGCTGACATCGACCAGCTGGCCGACCAGCCGGTCGCGGCCCGCCTGCGGTACCCCCGGCAGGGCGAAGTTGACCACGCGATTGTTCTCGGTGCGGCCATGCAGCTCGGTCGGGTCCTTGCGCGCCGGGCCTTCGACCAGGATGCGCTGCACCGTGCCGACCATGTTCCGGCTGATGCGCTGCACGTTTTCCTCGATGGTGGCCTGCAGCCGCTGCAGGCGCTGCAGCTTGACCTCGCGCGGGGTGTCGTCGTGCAGGTTGGCCGCGGGCGTGCCCGGGCGCGGGCTGAAGATGAACGAGAACGAGGTGTCGTAGCCGATCTCCTCGATCATCGCCATCAGCTTGTCGAAGTCGGCATCGGTCTCGCCGGGGAAGCCGACGATAAAGTCCGACGACATCGACATGTCCGGGCGCAGCACGCGCAGCTTGCGGATGATGCTCTTGTACTCCAGCACGCTGTAGCCGCGCTTCATCGCCATCAGGATGCGGTCGGACGCATGCTGCACGGGCAGGTGCAGGTGGTTGACCAGCTTGTCGCAGCGGCCGTACAGCTCGACCAGGCGCGAGGTGAATTCCTTCGGGTGGCTGGTGGTGTAGCGGATGCGCTCGATGCCGGGGATCTCGGCCACGTATTCGATCAGCAGCGCGAAGTCGGCGATCTCGGCGGTATCGCCCATCTTGCCGCGGTAGGCGTTGACGTTCTGGCCCAGCAGCGTGACTTCGCGCACGCCCTGGTCGGCCAGGCCTGCGACCTCGGCCAGCACGTCCTCGAACGGGCGCGACACTTCCTCGCCGCGGGTGTATGGCACCACGCAATAGCTGCAGTACTTGGAGCAGCCCTCCATGATCGACACGAACGCGCTGGGGCCCTCGACGCGCGCGGGCGGCAGGTGGTCGAACTTCTCGATCTCGGGGAAGGAGATGTCCACCTGCGACTGGCCGGTGCGCTGGCGGCGCGCAATCAGGTCAGGCAGGCGGTGCAGCGTCTGCGGGCCGAACACCACGTCGACATAGGGCGCGCGCGAGACGATGCTGGCGCCTTCCTGGCTGGCCACGCAGCCGCCCACGCCGATCACCAGGTCGGGCTTGACGGCCTTGAGCGCCTTCATCCGGCCCAGCTCCGAGAACACCTTCTCCTGCGCCTTCTCGCGCACCGAGCAGGTGTTGAACAGGATCACGTCGGCGTCTTCGACGTTGTCGGTAGGCTCCAGCCCCTGGCTGGCGTTGAGGACGTCGACCATCTTGTCCGAGTCGTACTCGTTCATCTGGCAGCCGTACGTCTTGACGAAAACTTTCTTCATATGCCGATCTCAGTGGTTGACCTGGGGGCATCAGGGTGTTGCAACAACACGGCCGGCGCGTGGGGCACGCCGGTCGCACTTCGGGGTGGTTATTTCTTCAGCGCCTGCTGTTCGGCCTCGCTCAGCACCCATGCGGTCAGCAGCTGGCCGTACAGGTCCAGCTTGTACCGCACCGGCAGCTTCTGGCCCGCCACCACGGCGCTGGCCAGCAACTGGTTGTCGGTGCCGAACAGGCGCAGGCCCGGCGCCACACCCACGCGCTTGCCGTCGAGCGTGGCAGTCTGGGGCGCGCCGGCTGACGGCGCGGCGATGACCAGCCTGGCCGCCGCGGCATCGTCCGGGATCGCGCGCACCGGCTGGGCCGCCGCGATTGCCGCACCCAGCAGCAGCGCCGCGCCGCACGCCAGTCCTGCCCAACGCTTGCGCAGGCGGCTGGATGTCACGAACTCCGGCGCCTCGCGGCGCGTATCACGACCTGCTGGCATGGGGAACTCCGACAAATAGGGCAGTGCGGTGGGTGGATGACCCGCTGGCTGTGGCCGAAAGGCGGGCAACCGCGCATTTTACCTCGCCGGCGCCGGCTTGGTGTGGCAGGCAGCGTGGCAGGCAAGCGGCGTCAGAACAGGCAGGATGCCTCTTGCAGCACGCGTTGCTTGGAAACCGTCCCCATCAGTTCGCGCCCGGCCGGGTCGCGCACCAGCGGGATCCGGTTGATGCCGTGCTCGGCGAATACCGCAAGGGCATCGCGCAGCCGCGAATCCGGCGTCAGCGCCGGGAAGTCGCGTTCCGCCAGCGCCAGCACGTCGTCGGGCGCGCCTTCGCGCTGCGCGCGCTGCAAGGCATGGATCGACAGCGCGCCCAGCAGGCGGCCGTCGGCCTGCACCAGGTAGAGGTAGCGGGTGCCGGTCTCGGCGAACTTGTCGGCGGCCGCGGCCAGCGTGGCGTTGGGATCCAGCACGGTGTCGGTCGGGTCGCACAGGCCCGCCAGCGTCAGCGCGCGGGCATGCTCGGCGGCCGCCGATGCCTGCGCGCGCTCGGCGATCACGCTGTACAGCGACAGCGTCTGGCAGCGCGACGCGGTGTAGTACGCCGCCACCGCGCCGATCATCGACGGCAGCAGCAGCGCGGGCGCCAGCGTCATCTCGAACACCATCAGCACCGACATCAACGGCGCCTGGCTGGTGGCCGCCAGGAAGGCGCTCATGCCCACCAGCGGCAGCAGCGGCGCCGCGCCCGGGCCCTGCATGCCGAGCGCCAGCAGCTGGCCCAGCGCCGCCCCCACGAATAGCGACGGCGTGAACACGCCGCCGACCGCGCCCGAGCCCATGCTGATCACCGTGGCCGCCAGCTTGGCCAGCAGCACGGCGGCCACCGGCACGCTCAGCGGCTGCTCCTGCAGCAGGGTCTGGATGGTGGAAAAGCCGTTGCCGACGACTTCCGGCACCGCCATCGCCAGCACGCCGACCAGCGCGCCGCCCAGCGTCAGCCGTGCCACCGGCCCGCCCGGCAGCGCCGCGAAGCGGCTGCGCGCGAAGCCGGCGGCGCGCAGGAACAGCGCGCCCGCGATGCCGGCGGCCACGCCCAGCGCCGCCGCGGCCAGCAGGATCTGCGGGCGCAGATCCGGGGCGATATCGAGGCCGGGGTAGAGCGGCTGCAGGCCGCCGTGCCACTGGCTGACCATGGCGCCGGCGACCGAGGCCAGGAACAGCGGCATCAGGCGCTGCACCGCGAGCGCGCCGAACACCACTTCGGCGACAAAGACGGCGGCGGAAAAAGGGGTGTGGTAGACGGTGGCAAGGCCCGCCGCGGCGCCGCAGGCGGTCAGCATGCGGCGCATGTTGGAGCCGCCGCCGCGCTCGATCCGGGTCGACGGGAACAGCGACCCGCACAGCGCCGCCAGCTGGATCATCGCGCCTTCCTTGCCGACCGAGCTGCCGCTGACGATCGAGAAAAAGGAGGACAGCGCGCGCAGCAGCGTGATCCGCACCGGCAGCCGGCCGCTGCCGTTGGCGACCGCTTCCATATAGTCGGTGGCGCCGGGGTGGGCGCTGGCCAGCCGGTTGGCCAGCACCAGCAGGCCGCCCGCGAGCGCGCCGCCGACGGCCGGCACCACCACGCGCCATGCCAGCGCCAGCGTCGCGAACACCGTGACCACGTCGGCGTGGCTGGCAAACAGCACGATGCCCGCGCCGTCCAGCGCCTCCTTGAACAGCGTGGTGGCAATGGCGGCGACGATCCCGACCGGGATGGCCGCGAGCAGTGTGACTTCCTGGTCTTCGAGGAAACGCAAGCGCATGGCGGCTTTCCGGGCAGGCGGGGCGACGTGCCGGCCCGTGGCGGCGGGGCGGGCGGAGGCCGTCATGATAGCGCAGCGCCACCCGCGCGCAGCCCGTGTGCGCCGGCGCGCATGCGCGGCGGGATCCAGTGCAGAACCCGCCTGCGCCGGACTGGTACACTACCGCTCTTTCCTTCGCGGGCGGGCCGGTGCCCTGCCAGGCCGGCTTCCCGGCGTTCGCGTTCCGATTCCGATCGATTACAAGGAGCCATCCGGCGTTTGGCGCACCGCGTGCGCAGCGATGGCCCAAGCAGCAATTCATGTCTTTTTCTGAACTCGGCTTGTCCGAAAAGATTGTGCGTGCCGTAGCCGAACAGGGCTACACCACCCCGACTCCCATCCAGGCCCAGGCAATTCCCGCCATCCTCAAGGGCGGCGACCTGCTCGCCGGCGCCCAGACCGGCACCGGCAAGACCGCCGGCTTTACCCTGCCGATGCTGCAGCTGCTGTCCGAAACCGCGGCCCGCCATGCCAGCAGCGCCCCGCGCGGCGCACGCGTGGCGGTGCGCGCGCTGGTGCTGACGCCCACGCGCGAGCTGGCGGCGCAGGTCGAGGAGAGTGTGCGCAACTACGGCAAGTACCTGCGCCTGCGCTCGATGGTGATGTTCGGCGGGGTCGGCATCAACCCGCAGATCGAGCAGCTCAAGCGCGGCGTGGAGATCGTCGTGGCCACGCCCGGCCGCCTTCTGGACCATGTGTCACAGCGCACCATCGACCTGTCGCAGGTGGAACTGCTGGTGCTCGATGAAGCCGACCGCATGCTCGACATGGGCTTCATCCACGATATCCGCAAGATCCTCAACGTGCTGCCGGCCAAGCGCCAGAACCTGCTGTTCTCGGCGACGTTCTCGGACGATATCCGCGCGCTGGCCGACCGCCTGCTGAACAATCCCGCGTCGATCGAAGTGGCGCGGCGCAACACCACCGCCGAGACCGTGGACCAGCGCGTCTACCCGGTCGACCGCGAACGCAAGCGCGAACTGCTGGCCCACCTGGTGCGCCAGCACGACTGGCACCAGGTGCTGGTATTCACGCGCACCAAGCATGGCGCCAACCGGCTGGCCGAGCAGCTGACCAAGGACGGCCTGTCGGCGCTGGCGATCCACGGCAACAAGAGCCAGTCGGCGCGCACGCGCGCGCTGTCCGAGTTCAAGGCCGGCACGCTGCGGCTGCTGGTGGCGACCGATATCGCCGCGCGCGGCATCGACATCGACCAGCTGCCGCACGTGGTCAATTTCGACCTGCCCAACGTGCCCGAGGACTACGTCCACCGCATCGGCCGCACCGGCCGCGCCGGCGCCGAGGGTGAGGCGATCTCGCTGGTGTGCGTGGACGAGCTGGGCCTGCTGCGCGACATCGAACGCCTGATCAAGCGCAAGCTCGAACAGACCGTGCTGCCGGGCTTCGAAGTAGACCCGAGCATCGCCCCGGAGCCGATCCAGAAGGGCCGCCAGCAGCGCGGCGGTGGCGGCCAGGGCCAGGGCCGCGGACGGGCCGAGGCGCGTCCGGCCGGCGACGGCGAAGGCGCGCAGCGCCAGCGTGCCGCCCGCCAGGGGCAGGGCGCGCCGCGCCAGGGCCAAGGCCAAGGCCAGGCCCAGCGCGGCAACGGCGCCGCCAACGGCAACCGTGCCGCCCAGCCCGCCGGCGCGCGCAGCCCCGCTGCGCGCCGCGACGGCCAGGACCCGGCACGCCCGCAACGCGCCGCGGCCCAGCCCGCGCGCCAGCCCAATGACGCCGCGCCGGCACCGGCGCGCAACCGCCGTCCGGCGCCGCAGGCGGCGCTGCTGGGCGGCAACCGCAAGCCGGCGCGCTAACGCGGAGCCGGCCGGCAACCATGCACGCGTCCGACGCCCCCGCCGATTCCGGTGTTCCCTACGCCGGCCTGACGCCCGAACTGATGCTGGACGCGCTCGAGGGCGCCGGCCTGCGCCCCGACGGGCGCCTGCTGGCCCTCAACAGCTACGAGAACCGGGTCTGGCAGGCAGGTATCGAGGACGCCGCGCCGGTCATCGCCAAGTTCTATCGCCCGGGCCGCTGGACCGATGCGGCCATCCTGGAAGAACACGCCTTCGTGCAGCAGCTGGCCGACGCCGAGATTCCCGCCGTGCCGGCCATGGCGCTGGCGCCCGGGGAGGCCGGCACGCTGCTGCAGCACGCGGGCTTCCGCTTTGCCGTCTTCCCCCGCTGCGGCGGGCGCGAACCGGCGCTGGACCGCGCCGATACGCTGACCTGGCTCGGCCGGTTCATCGGCCGCATCCATGCGCTGGGCGCGGCCCAGCCCTACCAGGCGCGTCCGGCGCTGGACCTGGACACCTTCGGCATTGCCCCGCGCGACTGGCTGCTCGCCAGCGGCTGCATTCCGGCCGATCTGCTGCCGGCCTGGCAGTCGGTGGCGCAACTGGCGCTGGACGGCGTGCAGCGCTGCTATGAACGCGCCGGCGACGTGCGGCTGCTGCGCGTCCATGGCGACTGCCATCGCGGCAATGTGCTGTGGATCGACGAAGAAGATGCCCGCGGCGGCGCCCATGGCGAGCCGGGCCCCCACTTCGTCGACTTCGACGACAGCCGCATGGCCCCCGCGATCCAGGACATCTGGATGCTGCTCGAGGGCGACCGCGCGGCCATGCAAAGCCAGCTGGCGGACATCGTCGCAGGCTACGAGGATTTTGCGGAATTCCAGACGCGCGAACTGTGGCTGGTCGAAGCGCTGCGCACGCTGCGGCTGCTGCACTACAGCGCCTGGCTGGCCAGCCGCTGGGCCGACCCGGCCTTTCCGGCCGCCTTCCCGTGGTTCGGCACCGCGCGCTACTGGCAGGACCGGATCCTGGAATTGCGCGAACAGGTCGCGCTGATGGACGAAGCGCCCCTGTGGGGCGCCTGAGGCCTGCCGCAAGGCGGCGCCATTGCGGCACCGCCAGTCAGTTGGGGGCTTAACCCTTCTTTTCCGGGGTCTTGACCAGCACCACCGGACACTCCGCCTGGGCCAGCACCCGGCCCGCCACCGAACCGATCACGGCATCGAAGAACGAGCCGCGCCCGTGCGTGCCCATCACGATGGCCGCCGCATCCACCGAGTTCGCATAGGCGACGATGCGTTCGGGCGCGAAGCCGTGCAACGGGTGCCGCTCGAACGGCACATTGGCCGCGGCGAGGAGATCGCAGACCGCCGCCATCGCCTTGTCGCTGGCTTCCCTGTGCCAGTCGTCGATGGTTTCCTTGCTGACGAAGGCGCGCACCTGGCCGCTCACTTCGGGCGCGACATGGACGACATGCACGGTGAAGCCGTTCTGCAGCAGCTTGCCTTCGGCGATAAAGCGTGCCGCGGCGTCGCTGAAGGCCGAGCCGTCGGTGGCGAGGACGATATTGGTCATGGCGGGATCTCCTGGATGGGGGCTGTCGGAAGCGCCGCGGCCATGTGGCCGCAACGCCATCTGGAACCATCATGCCCCCTAGTGTCCCGCCAGGATGCGATTCAGATCAAGTCGGATCGGAATTGTCCGATTTCCTGGTGCGATAACCGGTCGGCCGGTCCGTTGATTTATTCCGTCATTCCGGCTGATGCATTTGGCCATTGCCCCGTCAACACGGCGGCGCGTAGCATGCTCCCGAGCCCCACGGCCTGCATGGCCCGCCCGTGCGGCAACGGGCACACGATCCAACCACCAATACCAGCCGCCTCCCGCCACGGTGCGCGCAGGCGGCGAACCGGAGACAACCATCATGAGTGAGCGCGGCAACCTGCAGCCCCTGCGCGGTATCAAGGTCGTGGAATTCGAAGGCATCGGCCCCGGCCCGCTGTGCGGCGCCATGCTGGCCGGCCTCGGCGCAGAGGTTACGCTGGTGACCCGCCCGGTGGCTCCCGACGCGCGCCGCATCCTGCGCGGCCAGTCGGTGCCGGCCGAGATGGAGCTGGAACACGGCAAGCGCGTGGTGCAGCTGAACCTGAAGGCGCCCGCGGACGTGGCCGCCGCACTCGACCTGGTCGCCGGCGCCGACGCGCTGATCGAGGGCCTGCGTCCGGGCGCGATGGAGCGCCTGGGGCTGGGCCCCAAGGCCTGCCATGCGCGCAATCCGCGCCTGGTCTACGGCCGCATGACCGGCTGGGGCCAGAGCGGCCCGCTGTCGCAGAGCGCCGGACATGACCTCAACTACATCGCGCTGACCGGCCTGCTGTCGATGGCCGCGCGCGAAGGCAGCCTGCCGATGGTGCCGCCGACCGTGATGGGCGATGCCACCGGCGCGCTCGGGCTGGCGTTCGGCATCACCAGCGCCATCCTCAGCGCGCGCGCCAGCGGCGAGGGCTGCGTGGTCGATGCCGCCATCACCGACATCGTTGCCATGCTCGGCTCGCTGGTGCAGGTGTCGCGCGCGGCCGGCACGCTGGGCGGCCCGCAACCGAGTCCGTTCCATGACTCGCCGTTCTATGATGTGTTCCCGTGCGCGGACGGGCGTGCCATCACCCTCGGCGCGCTCGAGCCGCAGTTCTACCGCGAACTGCTCGAGCGCCTGGAACTGACCGATATCGACCCGGCCGCGCAGTACGACCGCGCCCAGTGGCCGGCGGTCAAGGCACGCATCGCCGCGGCGATTGCCGCCAGGCCCAGCACGCATTGGGAGTCCGTGCTGGGCGGCACCGACGTGTGCTTCGCGCGCGTGCTGACGCTGGACGAGGCCGCACGCCATCCGCACAACCAGGCACGGGGCACGTATCGTCTCTACCAGCAGGGCGAGCGCGAGGTGCCGCGCTCCGCGCCCGCGCCGCGCTTCCTGCCGGCCGGGACGGAATGAGCGGGTCGGAATGACCGGCGCTGCAGCCACTTGACGCCAGCCGCGTCATCGAAGGAAAAGCCTGACTCTTGTGCAGAATCTGCTGCGTCCGCGCAGTGAGGATTCGGCGCATCAAGGTTCCTCAGGGCCCTTAACCTTGGCATAGCCAGTTCCCTGGCCAATTCCCCGCCAGTTGTTAAGGAGCCCTGAATTGCCCCCAACGCTGATCGTCGACGAACCCTCGAGGTTCCGCACCTTGTTATGCGCCGAACTCGCCGCCGAGTTTGACACCGACGAGGTCCTGGAAACGGATGGAGTCCGCGAGGGCTACCGCCTCGCCCGCGAGCACCGGCCCGGCCTGGTGCTGGTCGACGTCGAACGCTTCGGCAATCCCGGCATCGACTTTGTCCGCAGGGTGATCGCCACGCTGCCCGGCGTGCCGCTGCTGGTACTGTCCGGCAACGACACTGCCCAGGCGCCGGTACGGGCACTGCGCGCCGGCGCGCACGGCTTCGTGGTCAAGCAGCGCGGCGTCGAGGAAGTGATGCAGGCCGTGCGCGGCGTGCTGAGCGGCTATCTGGTGTTTCCGCTGCAGACGCTGGAGACGGTGCGCCAGCTCGGCGAGCAGCAACAGGCCGGCCTGCCGCGCCTGAGCAACCGCGAGATCACCATCCTGCAATACCTGGCGCGCGGACACTCCAACAAGTCGATCGCCGCGCAGCTGCTGATCAGCAGCAAGACCGTCAGCACGCACAAGGCCAACATCATGGCCAAGCTGCATGTGGGCTCGCTGGTCGAGATGGTGGACTACGCGCGCCGGCACCAGCTGGTGTGGTGAACGTTGCCTGGCGGGTTTGCCCGCGGCATGCGCCTTCTGCCACGCCTTGCCGCGCCCATCGGCTATCGCGGGTAGACTGTGGGCATCTGTGACGAATCCGAGCTATCCGCCCGATGCCCCAGATCCTGAATGCTGCCGTGCGCCGCCTCGGCGCCGTCGCCATTGCCGGCGCCACGTGGCTCGCCGCTCCCGCCTTCGCCAACGAGCCGATGTGGTTCGTGCAGGGCCGGCCAGTGCCGGAGGCACGCCAGGCGGTGGACGCGCTGGCCGCCGTGGCCGCCGATGGCCTCGATCCGCGCGACTACGATGCCGAGGCCCTGCGCCAGGCCGTGACCCAGGCCACCCACGGCCCGGCGCTGCCCCCCGATGCCGCGGCCCGGCTCGATGCGGCGCTGAGCGCCGCCATGGAACGGATGCTGTCCGACCTGCACGGCGGCCGCATCAACCCGCGCGCGGTCCATGCCAATTTCGCGCCGCCGGCCGAACGGCCTTTCGATGCCGCCACCTGGCTGCGCGATGCCGTTGCCCAGCACCGCCTGCCCGATGCCATCCGCCAGGCCGCGCCGACGTTCCCGCTGTACGGTACGCTGCGCCAGGCCCTGGCCCGTTACCGCGACATCGGCCGGCAGCCGGTGTGGCAGCAGCCGCTGCCGCCGTTGCCGGCCAGCAAGCTCACGCCGGGCCAGCCTTGGGCCGGCACCGCCGCGCTGACCGCGCGCCTGGTGGCGCTGGGCGACCTGCCGGCCGGCACGCAGGCGCCGCCGCGCTACGAGGGCGCGCTGGTCGAAGGCGTCAAGGCCTTCCAGTCGCGCCATGGGCTGCAGCCCGACGGCGTGATCGGCGCGGCCACGCTGGCGCAGCTGAACCTGCCCATCGCCGAGCGCGTGCGGCAGATCGAACTGACCATGGAGCGCCTGCGCTGGACCCCGCTGGACGGTCCGCGCATGATCGTGGTCAATGTGCCGGAGTTCATGCTGCGCGCCTATGAAATCCGCGACGGCAAGCTCGACATCAAGCTGGAGATGAAGGTGATCGTCGGCAAGGCGCTCGACACGCGCACGCCGCTGTTCGAGGAGGACATGCGCTATATCGAATTCAGCCCGTACTGGAACATCCCGCCGTCGATCGCGCGGCGCGAGACGGTGCCGCGGCTGCGCCGCGATCCGGGCTATTTCAACCGGCAGGGGCTGGAGTTCGTCGGCGGCGACGGCAAGGCCGTGACCACCTTGTCCGAGGAGAACCTGGAGGCGGTGCTGAACGGCAGCCTGCGCATCCGCCAGCGGCCCGGCCCGCTCAACGCGCTGGGCGACATCAAGTTCGTGTTCCCCAACAACGAGAACATCTATTTGCACCACACGCCGTCGCCGCAGCTGTTCAAGCGCGACCGGCGCGACTTCAGCCACGGCTGCATCCGCGTGGAAGCCCCAGTAGCGCTGGCGCAATTCGTATTGCACGATATGCCGGACTGGAACGAGACCCGGATCCGCGAGGCGATGGCACGTGGCAAGTCGAACACGGTGCGCCTGCAGCAGCCGTTGCCGGTGGTGCTGGCTTACGGCACGGTCATCGCGCGCGCCGATGGTCGTGTATCCTTCCTGCCTGACATCTACGGTCACGACAAATTGCTGGACAAGGCGCTGCGTCAACGCAACGGTCGCCCCCAGCCGCGCGCTGTGGCAAGCGCCTCCGGCGTCATCCATTGAGGCGCCGCACCCCGCATATTCAGAGGAAGTACCATGACTGACGCGACGCGCAAGGCACGCCGCCGCTTTCTTCATACCACCGGAACCCTGGCGCTCGCCGCCGGACTGATGCCGCTGGCGTCCCGCCGCGCGCTGGCAAGCCTGCCCCCGAACGTGCCCGCCAACCAGCCGCTGGCCGGCCTGCCGGATGCCCGCACCCTGGCTTTCGACCACACCCACACCGGCGAGCGCGTGTCGCTGGTCTATGCCGTGGGCGACCGTTTCGTGCCCGACGCGCTGACCACGCTCAACGGTTTCCTGCGCGACCATTATTCCGGCAAGGTCGGCACCATCGATCCGCAGCTGTTCGACCTGTTGTTCCAGGTGCGCCGCGAACTGGGCACCGACAAGCCGTTCCAGGTCATTTCCGGCTACCGCAGCCCGGCCACCAATTCGCGCCTGCGCAACTCGCGCGGCGGCGGGGTGGCCAAGCACAGCCTGCATATGGACGGCAAGGCCATCGACATCCGGCTCGCCGGCGTGTCGCTGGCCGATGTGCGCGATGCCGCCAAGTCATTGCAGCGCGGCGGCGTCGGCTACTACGAGACCGACCAGTTCGTGCATATCGACACCGGGCGCGTGCGCTACTGGTAAGCGTTGCCCGCGGGGCCGTCCGGCATGGGCGGCCTTATGTCGTTGCCACGAACGCCTGTCCTTGGGCACCAAGGCAAAAAGCCGCGAACCCTTGCGGGATCGCGGCTTTTCAAATAGATGGTGGCGAATCAGGGACTCGAACCCCGGACCTGCGGATTATGATTCCGTCGCTCTAACCGACTGAGCTAATTCGCCAACGAAGACTGAGATTATACCTGGGCTTTCTCGGCTGTCAACACCTTCCGGTGAAGATTTTGCACGAGGCTTCCGTGCATAAAAAACGGCAGGCCCGCGGGCCTGCCGTTCTTCTTGGTGCCGCACGACCGCTCAGTCGTTGGCGTAGATGTTCACGTCCTTGGTCTCGCGGATAAACAGCGCGCCAACCACGAAGGTGAGCGCGGCGATGATGATCGGGTACCAGAGGCCGTAGTAGATGTTGCCGTTCTGGGCCACCAGCGCGAACGAGATGGTGGGCAGCAGGCCGCCGAACCAGCCGTTGCCGATATGGTAGGGCAGCGACATCGAGGTGTAGCGGATGCGGGTCGGGAACAGTTCCACCAGCATGGCGGCGATCGGGCCGTACACCATGGTGACGTAGATCACCAGGATGACCAGGATCACCAGCACCATGATCGTGTTCATCTGCGCCGGGTCAGCCTTGGTCGGGTAACCGGCCGCGGCCATCGAGCTGCCCACCTCCTTCTTGAACGCCGCGATCTGCTGCTTGCTGGCGTCGTCGAAGCTGTGGCCGTTCACCAGCTTGGCATCGAAGGCCTTGATCTCCTTGTCGCCGATCTTGACGGTGGCCACGGTGCCGGCCGGTGCCTCGACCACTTCATAGCTGGCCGAAGCCTGCGCCAGGGTACGCTTGGCGATGTCGCACGAGCTGCGGAAGTCGATCTCGCGGGCGATCGGGCTGCCCTGGAACGAGCACTGCTTCGGATCCGCGGTCACCACGATCTGGGCGCTTTGCTGGGCGCGCTCCAGCGCCGGGTTGGCGTAGTGGGTCAGGGCCTTGAACAGCGGGAAGTAGGTCAGCACGGCCAGCGCGCAGCCCGCCATGATGATCCACTTGCGGCCGATCTTGTCCGACAGCGCGCCGAAGAAGATGAAGAACGGCGTGCCGATCACCAGTGCGCCGGCGATCAGCAGGTTGGCCGTCTTGGCATCGACCTTGAGCACCTGGGTCAGGAAGAACAGCGCGTAGAACTGGCCGGTGTACCAGACCACGGCCTGGCCGGCGGTCAGGCCCAGCAGCGCCAGGATCACGATCTTCAGGTTGCGCCACTGGCCGAACGATTCGGTCAGCGGTGCCTTGGAGGTCTTGCCCTCGGCCTTCATGCGCTGGAACGCCGGCGATTCGTTCATCGACAGCCGGATATAGACGGACACGCCCAGCAGCAGGATCGAAAGCAGGAACGGGATGCGCCAGCCCCAGACCTCGAAGTTCGGACCGGTCGCCTCGCGGCACAGCAGGATCACGATCAGCGACAGGAACAGGCCCAGCGTGGCGGTGGTCTGGATCCACGAGGTGTACGCACCGCGCTTGCCGTGCGGGGCGTGTTCGGCCACGTAGGTGGCGGCGCCGCCGTACTCGCCGCCGAGCGCCAGGCCCTGCAGCATGCGCAGCGCGATCAGGATGATCGGCGCGGCCCAGCCGATGGTGGCGTAGCCCGGCAGCAGGCCGACGATGAAGGTCGACACGCCCATGATCAGGATCGTCACCAGGAAGGTGTACTTGCGCCCGATCATGTCGCCGAGCCGGCCGAACACCAGCGCGCCGAACGGCCGCACGATAAAGCCGGCGGCAAACGCGAGCAGCGCGAAGATGAAGGCCGAGGTCGGATCCAGCCCGGCAAAGAACTGCTTGGCGATGATTGCCGCCAGCGAGCCATACAGGTAAAAGTCGTACCACTCGAACACCGTGCCCAGCGACGAGGCAAAGATCACCTTGCGCTCTTCGGCAGTCATCGGTGCGTTCTGCGCGCCCCCTCCGGGCACCGCAACGTTTTGCACGTTTGCCATTTGTCTCCTCCGTCTGGAATGGATCCCGGGGCGGGCGTGGCGCGCGGAAAGCGCCGCGCGGCTGGCCGCTATGCCCAGAGTTGCAGAGGATTGTGGGTGGCGAAACTTACTGCGTTCTGACAGATTCCGGCGCGCCGCCAGCAAAAAACGTCGGGGTATACGCTAGGCGCGCACGGGGCTGTGGATGCTGCGCTGCGGGTCCTCGGCGCATGCGCTCCGCATGGTTATGCGCGTTGCGGGCGTGCGGCTATGCAGCATCCGCGCCGGGTCCGCGCGAGGCGCCTTGCGATGGCATTGCCGCCGGCGGCGGCTCGGCGCTGACGGCTTCGGCATCGTCATGGTTCATGCGCCAGGCATAGAGCGCGGCCATCAGCACATAGACCACCAGCGCGCCCTGTGCGCCGACCCAGAACGAGAACGGCCAGCCGAAGAAATTGAAGCGCAGGTCGCGTGCAAACCACGCCACCACGAAGGTGACCGTGAACCAGACCGCGAGCAGGCCGCAGATCCAGCGCAGGTTGCGATGCCAGGCAAGGCGATGGCGAGCGTCGGCGCTGCCGGGGGCAGGGGTGTCGTTCATGCGGACGGAAAGTTTTCGGGGCGGCGCAGCGTCACGCGGAAGTGCGCGCCGGCCAGCCGTGGCGATTGCTGGTAGACGTGGTCCGAGATCTGGACGTCGCCGCCGTGCTGCTGCACGATCTCGCGCACGATCGCCAGGCCCAGGCCGCTGCCTTCGGTGTTGGTGCCGAGCACGCGGTAGAAGCGCTCCATCACGCGCTCGCGCTCCGACGGCGCAATGCCCGGGCCGGTGTCTTCCACGTCGAGGTAGGCGAACGGTTCGAAGGCGTCGGCGCTGACCCGCACCGTGGCGCGGCCGCCGCGCGGCGTGTAGCGGATGGCGTTGTCGAGCAGGTTGTTCAGCATCTCGGTCAGCATCAGGCGGTTGCCCTGGACCATCACCGGATGGTCGTCGGCATCGAGGCCCAGGTCGATGTCGCGCGCCCATGCCTGCGGCAGCCAGTCCTTGACCACCTCGCGCGCCAGCGCTGCCAGGTCCAGCGCGGCCATGCCGCCGGTGCCGGCCAGGTTTTCCATGCGCGCCAGCGACAGCAGCTGCGTGACCAGGTGCGCGGTGCGTTCCGAGCTGCCCGCGATCTGCGCCAGCGAGCGCCGCAGTTCTTCCGGCGACTGCTCGCGCTGGGCCAGTTCGGCCTGCATGCGCAGGCCCGCCAGCGGCGTCTTCATCTGGTGCGCGGCATCGGCGATAAAGCGCTTCTGGGTCTGCACCGACTGGTCCAGCCGCGCCAGCAGGTCGTTGAACGAGCCCACCAGCGGCGTGATCTCCTGCGGCGCGGCGCGTTCGTCGATGGGGCTGGTATCGCCCGGATTGCGCGCGCGGATGCGCTGCTGGATCGCGGTCAGCGGCGCCAGCCCGCGCGACAGCCCGAACCACACCAGCACCACCGCCAGCGGCAGGATCACGAACTGCGGCAGGATCACGCCCTTGATGATCTCGTTGGCCAGCCGCGCGCGCTTGTCCAGGGTCTCGGCCACCTGCACCAGCACCGGCTGGGTGCCGCTGACCTGCTTCAGCTCGATATAGGTGTAGGCCACGCGCACGTCGTTGCCGGCGACGCGGTCATCGCGCAGCGACACCAGCCCGGCGTGGCCCTGGTCTTCCTCGGAAGGCAGCGGCAGGTCCTGGTCGCCGGCGATGTACTCGCCGCGCTTGCCGACCACCTGGTAGTAGATGTTGTCGGTCTCGTCGGCACGCAGGATCTCGCGCGCCGACAACGGCAGCTGCAGCGTGACCCGGCCATTGACCTCGCGCACCTGCTGCGACAGCACGATGGCGCTGGCTTCCAGCGCGCGGTCGAAGGGACCGTTGGCAATCGACTTGGCCACCAGGTAGGTCACCGCGATGCTCATCGGCCAGAGCAGCAGCAGCGGCGCCAGCATCCAGTCCAGGATCTCGCCGAACAGCGAGCGCGGCGCGGGATGGGCGGTGCTTTCCTCCAGGTGCGGCAGCGCGTCGGCCAGGTCCTGGTCGGTGGCGTCCGTGGAAGGAGGAGGGGGCGCGGCGCGCGGCACGCGCCGCCAGGGCAGTCGCAGCAGGCTCATGTGGGCGAGATTGCGCTCAGGTCGGTCACGCGGCCTGCGGTGATGGAATCAGTGCGGCGCGGCCACCGCCGGCTGGAATTTTTCCAGGCAGTAGCCCAGCCCGCGCACGGTGGCGATGCGGATGCCGCCGACCTCGATCTTCTTGCGCAGGCGGTGCACATAGACCTCGATGGCGTTGTTGCTGACTTCCTCGCCCCATTCGCACAGGTGGTCCACCAGCTGTTCCTTCGACACCAGGCGGCCGCTGCGCGTGAGCAGGATCTCCAGCAGGCCGATCTCGCGCGCGGACAGCTCCAGCATCTGGTCGTTGAGGTAGGCGATGCGCCCGACCTGGTCGTAGGCCAGCGGCCCGTGGCGCATCAGCGTGGCGCCGCCGCCGGCGCCGCGCCGCACCAGCGCGCGCACGCGCGCTTCCAGCTCGGACAGGGCGAAGGGCTTGGCCATGTAGTCGTCGGCGCCGAGGTCCAGGCCCTTGACGCGCTCGTCGACGCTGTCGGCGGCCGTCAGGATCAGCACCGGCAGCATCGCGCCGCGCGCGCGCAGCCGCTTGAGCACCTCCAGCCCGGACATGCGCGGCAGGCCCAGGTCGAGGATCAGCAGGTCGAAGGTCTGGGTCGACAGGGCCGAATCCGCTTCCAGGCCATTGGCGACATGGTCGACGGCGTAGCCAGAGTGGCGTAGCGAACGGGTCAGGCCGTCGGCCAGCACGTCGTCGTCTTCGGCGATCAGAATGCGCATGGTTGTCTCCACCCTGGCCGGCATAGCCGGCACCGGTGCGCAACGGCACGGGGGCGCGAAGGGGCTTGCCAAGCATACTGTTTTTTTATACAGTACCCGCACGTTCCGCTGGGGCCGCCCGGGGAGACCCCCTGGAGTGCGGCCGCGCAGACAGCCGGGCCGGCGCCGATGCCGGCAAATGCCGGTGCCGCGCCACATGCGGCCTATTTATACACCATTTGATTCAAGGACGACCATGGACGACAAGAAGGCAGGTGCCGGCGTGAGCGCCGAGAAGCAGAAGGCGCTTGCCGCCGCGCTCTCCCAGATCGAGAAGCAGTTCGGCAAGGGCTCGATCATGCGCCTGGGCGACGGCGAGGTCGAAAAGGACATCCAGGTGGTTTCCACCGGTTCGCTCGGCCTGGACATCGCGCTTGGCGTCGGTGGCCTGCCGCGCGGCCGCGTGGTCGAGATCTACGGGCCGGAATCCTCGGGCAAGACCACGCTGACGCTGCAGGTGGTGGCCGAAATGCAGAAGCTGGGCGGCACCTGCGCCTTTATCGACGCCGAGCACGCGCTGGACGTCAACTACGCCTCCAAGCTCGGCGTCAATGTCGGCGACCTGCTGATCTCGCAGCCCGACACCGGCGAGCAGGCCCTGGAAATCACCGACGCGCTGGTGCGCTCGGGCTCGATCGACCTGATCATCATCGACTCGGTTGCCGCACTGGTGCCCAAGGCCGAAATCGAAGGCGAAATGGGCGATTCGCTGCCCGGCCTGCAGGCCCGCCTGATGAGCCAGGCGCTGCGCAAGCTGACCGGCACCATCAAGCGCACCAACTGCCTGGTGATCTTCATCAACCAGATCCGCATGAAGATCGGCGTGATGTTCGGCTCGCCCGAAACCACCACCGGCGGCAATGCGCTGAAGTTCTACGCCTCGGTGCGCCTGGACATCCGCCGCATCGGCTCGATCAAGAAGGGCGACGACGTGATCGGCAACGAGACCAAGGTCAAGGTGGTCAAGAACAAGGTATCGCCGCCGTTCCGCGAGGCCTTCTTCGACATCCTCTACGGCCAGGGCATCTCGCGCCAGGGCGAGATCATCGACCTGGGCGTGGATGCCAAGATCGTCGAGAAGTCCGGCGCCTGGTACAGCTACAACGGCGACAAGATCGGCCAGGGCAAGGACAACGCCCGCGAATACCTGCGCGAGAACCCCGACATTGCCGCCGAAATCGAAAACAAGGTGCGCGCGGCACTGGGCGTGGTGGCCATGAATCCCACCGCTGCAGCCGCCGCGGCAACGGTCGAAGACTGACCGCGCCGGCGGCCGCTGCGCCAACTGACCGCGCCGGCGGCCGCTGCGCCATCCGGAAGGCCGGGGCATCGCCGATGCCCCGGCCTTTTTGCTTGGCCCGCGGCGCCCGTTCTTTCTGTTAACCGCTGATCCCGGTCACCCATGGCAACCCGTCCCCCGCTGTCGCTGAAGGCGCGCGCCGTCGGCTATCTGTCGCGCCGCGAGCACAGCCGCGCCGAGCTCGCGCGCAAGCTGGCGCCGCATGCCGAGTCGCCCGAGCAGCTGGAACAACTGCTGGACGCGCTGGAGCGCGAGAACTGGCTGTCGAACCAGCGCTTTGCCGACAGCCTGGTGCATCGCCGCGGCGCCCGCTACGGTACCGCGCGCGTGATGCAGGAAGCCAAGACCCACAAGCTCGGCAGCGAGCAGCTGGGCGAATTGCAGGAGCGCCTGCGTGCCACCGAGGTCGAGCGCGCGCGCGAGGTCTGGCGCAAGCGCTTCGGTACGCCGCCCGACACGCCCGAGGCGCGGGCCAAGCAGATCCGCTTCATGGTGGCACGCGGCTTTTCGCGCGCGGTGGTCGGCAAGATCATCCAGGGCGCGGACGAGGACTACGGCGACGTGGACTGAGCCGAGTGACGAGGCGGCCTCGGGAAGTACCTGCGCTGCCGTCATGTGTATTTCGCTGCGTTGCGTCATCTCGCCATGCCGGCCCCCGGTTCTTGTCGGGGCCGCGAGCCGGTGCCTGCTGGTGCATTGCGGCAAGGCCGCCCGCCCTGCCGCGGCGCCATGGTCGGCCGACAATCCGGGCGCGACAGTCGCCGCACAAGGATGTTCCCGGCCAACGCGGCATGCCATGTTAAACTCCCCGGGTTAATCGGTGCCGCGTCGGCGCCGCGGCACCACGGTGCCCCAGCCCCCCGGATTCTCCGTAGCTTCCGTATCTTCCGTATCCCCAGCCTGGCCATGCCTCTGTCCCAGCCCGTCAACCGCTCCCTGCGTCACCGCCGTGCCATTGCGGCCGAGGCGTACCAGAGAGAGGACGGCCTGTGGGACATCGAGGTGCGCCTGACCGACACCAAGCCCCGCGACATCGAACTGGCCGGCGACCGTATCCGCCCGCAAGGCCAGCCGCTGCACGACCTGTGGCTGCGCATCACGATCGACGAGGAAATGACGGTGCTGGATGCCGAGGCCTGCTCGGACTGGGTGCCGTACCCATCCCATTGCGACACGATCGGCCCGGCTTACCGCAAGCTGATCGGGCTGAACCTGCGCAAGGGCTTTCGCAAGGCGGTGCGCGAGCGCCTGGGCGGCATGCACGGCTGCTCGCACCTGACCGAAGCCGCCGGGGTGCTGCCGAGCACCGCGATCCAGGCCTTTGCCGGCGAGGTCATCAGTATCCGCGACAACGGCGAGGACGATCCGAATCCGGAGCCGCCCTATCAGTTGAACGGCTGCCACGCCCTGCGTTTCGACGGCGAGGTGGTTCGTCAGTTTTACCCGCGCTGGTATGGTCACCAGCCGACGCCCAAGGCAAGGGCCGAGGCCGCGCCTGCCGTCGCATCCGCGCCTCAGGCGCAGCAGCCCGCGGCCAATGGCGACCGCGGTGGTCACGCAATCGACGGCAACGACGCTGTCCCGGCCGACCGGCCGACCGGCACCTCCGGCTGATTCTCAGGATCGGCCAGCCCGACGAGAGAGTTCGTCTTCTTTCAGATTCTTCCCTTCTACCTTTTACGCCTACCCGAAAGGAAACACGCATGAATATCCATGAGTATCAAGGCAAGGAAATCCTGCGCAAATACAATGTGCCGGTTCCGCGCGGCATCCCCGCGTTCTCGGTTGACGAGGCCCTGAAGGCCGCAGAACAACTCGGCGGCCCGGTGTGGGTTGTCAAGGCGCAGATCCACGCGGGTGGCCGCGGCAAGGGCGGCGGCGTCAAGGTTGCCAAGAGCATGGACGAGGTCAAGACCTACGCGTCCAACATCCTGGGCATGCAGCTGGTCACGCACCAGACCGGTCCGGAAGGCAAGAAGGTCAACCGCCTGCTGATCGAAGAAGGCGCCGACATCAAGAAGGAACTGTACGTTTCGCTGGTGGTGGACCGCGTGTCGCAGAAGATCGCCCTGATGGCGTCGAGCGAAGGCGGCATGGACATCGAGGAAGTCGCTGCTCACAGCCCGGAAAAGATCCACACCCTGATCGTCGAGCCGTCGACCGGCCTGACCGACGCTGACGCCGACGACATCGCCCGCAAGATCGGCGTGCCCGACGCGAGCGTGGCGCAAGCCCGCCAGGCCCTGCAAGGCCTGTACAAGGCGTTCTACGAAACCGACGCTTCGCTGGCCGAAATCAACCCGCTGATCCTGACCGGCGACGGCAAGGTGATCGCGCTCGACGCCAAGTTCAACTTCGACTCGAACGCGCTGTTCCGCCATCCGGAAATCGTCGCCTACCGCGACCTGGATGAAGAAGACGCCAACGAAATCGAAGCCTCGAAGTTCGACCTGGCCTATATCTCGCTGGATGGCAACATCGGCTGCCTGGTGAACGGCGCCGGCCTGGCCATGGCAACCATGGACACCATCAAGCTGTTCGGCGGCGAGCCGGCCAACTTCCTCGACGTGGGCGGCGGTGCCACCACCGAGAAGGTGACCGAAGCTTTCAAGCTGATGCTGAGCAACAAGAACGTGCAGGCCATCCTGGTCAACATCTTCGGCGGCATCATGCGTTGCGACGTGATCGCCGAAGGCGTGATCTCGGCCTCGAAGGCCGTGTCGCTGAACGTGCCGCTGGTCGTGCGCATGAAGGGCACCAACGAAGAGCTGGGCCGCAAGATGCTGGCTGACTCGGGCCTGCCGATCATCTCGGCCGACACGATGGAAGAAGCCGCCCAGAAGGTCGTGGCTGCCGCCGCCGGCAAGTAAGCCGAGGCGCCGTTACCCAATACAAGCGAACTTCGGCAGCGCGCGTGGCCTTTGCCCGCGCTGCCCGAGTCAAGCAAAGGACGAAAGCATGTCGATTCTGATCAACAAAGACACCAAGGTCATCACCCAGGGCATCACCGGCAAGACCGGCCAGTTCCACACCCGTGGCTGCCGTGACTACGCCAACGGCAAGAACGCGTTCGTCGCCGGCGTGAACCCGAAGAAGGCGGGCGAAGACTTCGAAGGCATTCCCATCTACGCCAGCGTCAAGGACGCCAAGGCCCAGACCGGCGCCACCGTGTCGGTCATCTACGTGCCGCCCGCAGGCGCCGCCGCCGCGATCTGGGAAGCCGTTGACGCCGACCTGGACCTGGTGGTCTGCATCACCGAAGGTATCCCCGTGCGCGACATGATGGAAGTGAAGGACCGCATGCGCCGCGAGAACAAGAAGACCCTGCTGCTGGGACCGAACTGCCCGGGCCTGATCACGCCGGACGAAATCAAGATCGGCATCATGCCGGGCCACATCCACAAGAAGGGTCGCATCGGCGTGGTGTCGCGCTCGGGCACGCTGACGTACGAAGCCGTGGGCCAGCTGACCGCGCTGGGCCTGGGCCAGTCGTCGGCTGTCGGCATTGGTGGCGACCCCATCAACGGCCTGAAGCACATCGACGTGATGCAGATGTTCAACGACGATCCGGAAACGGACGCCGTGGTCATGATCGGTGAGATCGGCGGTCCGGACGAAGCCAACGCGGCCAACTGGATCAAGGACAACATGAAGAAGCCGGTGGTCGGCTTCATCGCTGGCGTGACCGCGCCTCCGGGCAAGCGCATGGGCCACGCCGGCGCGCTGATCTCGGGCGGTGCCGACACCGCCCAGGCCAAGCTGGAAATCATGGAAGCCTGCGGTATCAAGGTGACCAAGAACCCGTCCGAAATGGGCCGCCTGCTGAAGGCAATGCTGTAAGCCCTGGCCGACTTTCCCGCGACAGCGGGATCGACCGTTCCCTCAATGCCCCCGCTTCGGCGGGGGCATTGTCTTTTCCGCGGAAGTGATTCAGGGGCCTTGATGACCCCGAACATTACAAGATTGAAATCTAATCGAAAGGTTGGTCGGGTAAACAGTCATGTCTGCGCCTTCAGACATCCGAAATCCCGTCAGATGACGAGGCGCGCCATCACATAGAACTCGAGGAGCCTCCCCGTGGAACTGCTGTCTTCCACCACTTTCTGGATTGCGTTGGGATCGATCATCCTGACCAATATCGTCCTGTCCGGCGACAACGCGGTAGTGATCGCGCTCGCCTCGCGCAACCTGCCGCCAGCCCAGCAGAAGAAGGCCATCTTCTGGGGCAGCGCCGCCGCCATCATCATGCGCGTGGTGCTGACCGTGGCCGCGGTCAAGCTGCTGAGCCTGCCGTACCTCAAGATCGTCGGCGCCGTGCTGCTGGTCTATATCGGCGTGCAGCTGCTGACCGGCGATGACGACGAGGAAGGCCACGACGGCAAGGACAATATCTGGGCCGCCATCCGCACCATCCTGATCGCCGACCTGGTGATGTCGCTGGACAACGTGGTCGCCGTGGCCGCCGCCGCGCAGAAGGGCCCCGAGGGCAGCCAGCTGATGCTGCTGATCGTCGGCCTGGGGCTGTCGATCCCGCTGATCGTGTTCGGCAGCACCATCCTGCTCAAGGTGATGGAGCGCTTCCCCGTCATCATCGTGCTGGGCGCCGCGCTGCTCGGCTATCTCGCCGGCGAAATGCTGGTCAGCGACCCGGTCGACGCCGCCTGGTTCGAAATCCACGTGCCGCACGCCCACCTGGTCTTCGGCGCCGCCGGCGCGATCCTGGTCGTGATCATCGGCAAGCTGCTGAGCCGCCGGTCGGCACAGACGGCTTGACGGCAACCAGCGCATGCGCGAAGGGGCGGCAAGCTGGCCGCCCTTTTTCATTGGGGGCTGCGCCAGGGGTGTCGGTGCCCATGCCCACTAACTCATGTGAGTGATCGCACTTTTTGTCGCGCTTGCCTGTGTTAGCGGTCCCAGGTGACAATTTTTGGCGCAAGCGGCAAGCATCACCCCCACGGGTGACGAAATTTGTCGCTTTTCACCCCCTACGGATGGGGGATGCCGCTGGCACACTTGCTGCTCAATCGTCCCCGCGTCACGAAACCGAAGACGTGCAACGCTTAACCAAAATCTCTTCGAGGGGTCAAATCATGCAACGGGTACAACAACTGAAGAAGCTGGGCCGTCGTGTCCAGAAGGGCTTTACGCTGATCGAACTGATGATCGTGGTGGCGATCATTGGTATTTTGGCTGCGATTGCGATTCCGCAGTATCAGCAGTACAGCGCGAAGGCGCGCTTTGCTGAAGTCATTCAAGCGACTGCACCGATTAAAACGGCTGTCGAAGTTTGTCTTCAATCGGAAGGAACAATTGCAAACTGTACTACGCCGAGTACTAATGGAGTCCCGGCCAACCCGGCCGCTGCAGGCTTTGTTGCCTCTGTGGCTCTGACTGGGAATGCGAACCCTGCTACCGCCGCAGTTATCACGGCGACCGCAGTGGGTACGAACGGGCTGGGAGGTGCAACCTATATCCTGACTGGCACGCCAAACGCAGCTGGTGCGGCAAACGCCATCGCTTGGGCGGTAACCGGAACCTGCAGAACCACGGGTCTCTGCTAATCATCCGCTCAAACAAAGAAAGCGCCTTCGGGCGCTTTTTCTTTGCCTAGCGCCCAAGCTATCATGCGCCTTTTCCCAACCCAGGCGCCGCAATGCCGCCTTCCCGGCCAAACTTCTCGTCGGCTGTTCTCGTCGCAGCAATCGTCATCCCGCTGCTGGTCTCCCGGCACACGCTGCCGCTTGCCACGTTCTATGGCGAATGGGCGGCCGCGCTGTGCGGCATGGTCGCGGTTGCTGCCGTCGTGGTTCAAGCGATTCGCCGGCCGGGGACCTCGACTGAAGTTGCTTTCGCATCGCTGCCGCTCATCTCGCTGCTATTTCTCTGGCTTGTTGTCGTCAGCCTGATCTTCGCGATCCAGGGCCACGCCGACGTTTCCGGCAGCCGCCTGATGACTGTCCTCACGTTGCTGCTCGGCGCCACTGTGGCATCTGCTGCATGGTGGTACCGCCGCACCCATGGCAGCATGTCGGATTCTGCGGACGCCCTTGCCATTGCGGCGTTGATTGCCGGCCTACTCGGGACCGTCACCCAATGGGCGCAGCTCTTCCACCTAGAACCCCGCTCCTTCGGCCTCGTCTCCACCTACTTCTACGACACCAACCGCCGCCTCTGGGGCAACCTGAACCAGCCCAACCACCAGGCCACCGTACACGGCCTGGCACTGGTCGCGTCAGTGTGGCTGGCCTCGCGCGGCCGCTTGCGTTTCCCGATGTGGCTGGCCGCGGTGGCCCTGCTGGAAAGCGGCATCGTGCTGTCCGGCTCGCGTACCGGCGTGCTGCATGTGGGCCTTGCCGCGTGCTACGCGTTGATTGCGGCATGGCTGGCGCGGGGCGAGCGACGCGGAACGGATCCGATGCAGCGCCCGGTTGGGCTGGTCGTCGCCGCGGTTGCCATGGTGGCGATGCTCTTGATATTGCAACCCACGATCAAGGCGGCGGGGCAGGCCTTTGACTGGCGCCTGTTCGACACCGTCGCCCAACTCGAGGCCGAAGACCAGATCTCCGCGCGCGGCGCGCTGTGGGCGCACGCCATCGCCATGTTCCGCGCCCATCCGTGGTTCGGCGTCGGCTGGGGCGAGTTCGGCTGGGCGCAATTCCAGCAGCTGGAACAGGTGGGCGTGAAGGTCGAGATGTCCCTGCACGCCCACAACGCGATTCTCGACCTGCTGGCGAAGACCGGGGTCGTCGGCACCGTTGGCGTCGCCGTGATTTTGCTGGCGTGGCTGTGGCGGGTGGTGCGGGTGCGCTTGTGGCATGGCGATCCGGAAGAGCGCAGGCAGACGGTGCTGGTGCTGACCTGGCTGGCGATGCTGTGCGCGCATTCGATGCTGGAATACCCGCTGCATTACCTGTATTTCTTCCTCCCGTTCTGCTTCATGCTGGGGTGGCTGGAGCCATCGGGCTTTGGGCGCTGGCGGGTGCCGTTGCCGGTGGCGCGGGGGCTGGCGCTGGCGTTTGTCGCGGTGGCCGCGGTGGTGCTGGGCACCATGTGGCAGGACTATCGCCGCGCGGAAGCGCGCGAGTATGCCAGCAGCGAAGGCCGCCAGGCGCTGCCGATGCCGCGCTTCTGGTTCCGCCAGCATGCGCAGGCCGATGTGGCGGGACAGGCCGCGATCACGCCGGAGAATGCCACGTCACTGTTGCCTGCCCATGTCGCGGCGGTGCACCTGCTGCCGACCCCCACCATGATCGCGCGCACGGCATGGCTGCTGGCGCTGACGGGCGATGCCGCGCAAGGCCGGCAGTGGATGGAGCGCCTGCGCTGGTACTACCTTGGCGACGAGGCCGCGCAGTACGCGACGATCGCGCAGGCGTGCCGCGGCGTCAAGGCGGAAGCGCGCCCGCAGGCGTTCTGCGGCTGGGTGCTCGACCGCTCGCGGCGGTTTGCGGAACTGGGCCGGGACTGACCTAGTAATACGGGTACGGGCTGTAGTAGACCGGCGGCGGGGGCGGCGGATAGTAGTACCGCGGCGCCGGCGCCGGGGCGGCGGCCACGCGCCCCGGCACGGGCACGCGATTGCCGCTGGCGTACATGCACTGCACGTAGGCGGCGTCGTACTGCTGCTGCGTGCCATAGCCGGCGTATTGCGCATTGCCGGCGCCGACCGCCGCACCCGTGAGCAGGCCGAGGCCCGCACCCACCGCCGCTCCCGACCCGCCGTCGAAGGCCGCCCCCGCAGCAGCGCCCAGCGCGGTGCCGACCACCGCGCTGCCGAGCGCGGCATTGTTGGCCGCCTGGGCCGAAGACACGCCGCCGACGCGCCCCAAGGCGAACTGCCGGCAGTTGTAGTCGTCGGCGCGGAACTGGTCGAAGTTCTTGCCGGTTCCGGGCAGCGCCATCACGCTGGGCCCGGAGGGCAGCACGGCGCAGGCGCCGAGGGCGAGGGTGGCCACGGCCAGCGTGGCGCGGGTCAGGGCATGCATGGTGTCACCCCGTGTGTCAGGAATTGGCGGGCGGCTGTGCCGGCACGCGTTGCCAGCCGCCCGGGCAGGATGCGACGTAAGGGTAGTAGCCTTCCGGCTGGCTGCAGTGGTACCACCAGCCCTGCTGCGGCATGACGCCGTCCGGGCCGGGGGCGGGCACCGGGCCGTTCGGGCCTTGCTCGATGTATTCTGGCGGCGCCGCGGGCACCGCGACCACGGCGGGCGGGTAGTAGTACGGCGCGGGGTAGCCGTAGGGATAGCCGCCGTAGAACGCGCCGGGCCCGAGATAGATGCCGACGCCTACGCTGGTGCGCGTCTTCACCATGCCGTCGCGCAGATCGCCGCCATGCCAGGCGGCATCGTGGAGATCGGCCCGCCCGGCGAGGGCGGCGCCGCTGGCGGCCGTGGCCGCGAGTGCCAGGGCGATCTGGCAGAGCATGCGCCCGTTCATGGTGTCCACCTCATCCCCGCGCGCGTCGCGGACAGGGTCAGCCAGCCGCAATCCCTGGCGGCCCGCAATCATATTGAATACCAAATTGTCGCGCGCGGATGGTGGGGACGGCGCGTGTGGAAATGCGGCGTTACCTTTATTACCAGGGAAGGAAGATGGCGTAAGACGAGGCAACGTCCGCCCTGGCCCGGCGTACTGCACACGTCACGTACGCTGTGTCGCGAGCAGAGCAATCAACCCGCCGCTACCCAATCCCCGGACTTGCCGCCATGCTTTTCCAGCAGCTTCACATTGCCGATCACCATGCCGCGGTCCACCGCCTTGCACATGTCGTAGATCGTCAGCAGCGCGACCTGCACGCCGGTCAGTGCCTCCATCTCCACGCCGGTCTGGCCGCGGGTCTCGGTGCGCACGGTGCAGGCGACGGTGGCGGTGGCCTCGTCCAGCGCGAACTCGACCGCCACCTTGGTCAGGCCGATCGGGTGGCACAGCGGGATCAGGTCGGCGGTGCGCTTGGTGGCCATGATCGCCGCCACGCGGGCGATGCCGATCACGTCCCCTTTCTTGGCGCTGCCGTCGCGCACCAGGGCGAAGGTGGCGGGCTGCATGGTGATGGTGCCGGTCGCCACCGCGACGCGATGGGTGCTGGCCTTGTCGCCGACGTCGACCATGTGGGCTTGTCCGGCGGTGTCGAAATGGGTGAGCTGGGTCATGATCGAGAGCTTCGGGCGAACTGCATGCATGGGGCCGCCGGTGCCGCCAGTGTCGCCCCGAAAGGTCCGACCGACGCGTCCGATGGGAACGGCCACGGGAGGCCGCTATCATAGCAACATGCCAAAACACCCATCGCTTCGCAGGTCTGCCGCATCTGGCCGTGGCGCCGTGGCGGATGCCGTTCCTGCCGGTTCCGCGTCACATCGCGAAGCCGGCCGCCGCCGCCGCGCCGGCGGCGCCTGGGCGCCATGGCGGCGGCCGCTGGCGGCGCTGCTGGCGCTGACGTTCGCGGCACCGGCCTGGCCACAGGGTACGCCGCGCCCAGCAGCGGCGCCAGCGACGCCGGTGGCTGCGCCCCGTGCGCCGGCGCCGGCCACCTCGGCCGAGGCGGCGGACCAGGTCTATGACAACCTGAACCGCAGCGTCAAGGCGGGCCAGAAATCCGAGTTCGGCCTGCGCACCAACAATGCGGTGGTGGAGGCGGGCGGCGTGCAGCTGCCGGACCTCGGCGACCCGTCCACCGCGTCGCTGTCGCCCGACATGGAAAAACGCCTGGGCGACCGCATCATGCGCGATATCCGGCGCGATCCGCTGTACGTGCCCGATCCGCTGCTGTCCGACTACCTGAACGCGCTCGGCTACCGGCTGGTGCAGGCGGCGCGGCGCCAGAACATCTCCGGCTCGACCGGCGCGGGCACCTTCGCCACCGGCTTCGACCTGTTCGCGGTGCGCGACCGCAGCATCAACGCCTTTGCGCTGCCCGGCGGCTATATCGGCGTGCACACCGGGCTGCTGGTGCAGTCCGATACCGAATCCGAGCTGGCCTCGGTGCTGGGCCACGAAATCGGCCACGTGATGCAGCGGCATATCGCGCGCGGCATCACCCAGCAGGACCAGTCGATGTGGATTGCGCTGGCGTCGATGGTGCTGGCCGGGCTGGCCGCGACGCGCAGCCCGGATGCGGCGGCGGCGCTGGCCATGGGCGGGCAGGGCGCCGCCATTGCCAACCAGCTGTCGTTCTCGCGCGGCGCGGAACGCGAGGCCGACCGGGTCGGCTTCCAGATCCTGACCGCGGCGGGCTTCGATCCGCAGGGCATGCCCGATTTCTTCATGCGGCTGCAGCGCGCCGCGGGCACCGCCGAAAATTCGGTGCCGTCCTATGTGCGCACCCACCCGCTGACCTCCGAGCGCATCGCCGACATGCAGGACCGCGTCAGCCATGCCAGCCAGCGCAAGGTGCCCAACACGCCCGAGTACGAGTTCGCGCGCATGCGCGCCCGCGTGATCCAGGAAGCGTCGCCGAGCGAGCTGCAAAACCTGCGCGCGGCGCTACGCACGCAACTGGCCGGAGCCTCCGCACTGCGCGCGCCGGCGGTGCACTACGCGCTGGCGTTGGTCGAGCAGCGCCTGCGCCGCTATCCGGCCGCCGAACAGGAACTTGCCGAAGCCCGCCGCCTGTACGGCAATATCCCCGGGGCCAGTTCCGGCAGCCCGATGCTCGACGTGATGGCGGTGGAACTGGCGCGCGCGCAGGGCCGCGTGCCCGAGGCACTGTCGCAGGCCAGCGCTTCGATGAAGGCCTTCCCGCTGTCGCACGCGGTGTCGGTGGCCTACGCCGAGACCCTGATCGGCTCCGGCCGCCATGACGAAGCGGTGCGCTTCCTGCGCGAGCGCACGCGCCAGGAGACCGGCCGCAGCGAATGGTGGGAGATGCTGGCGCGCGCGTACGCCGGCCAGGGCAAGCGGCTGCAGCAACATCAGGCCCTGGCCGAGAAATATGCGATGGATGGCGCCTACCAGGCCGCCATCGAACAGCTGCAGATCGCGCGCAAGGCCGGCGACGGCGATTTCTACACGCTGTCGGAGGTCGATGCGCGCCTGCACCAGCTGGAGCGCCAGTACCGCGAGGACAAGCAGGACAACAAGGGCATGCCCAACTGAGGTTCGAGGTTGGCGCGGCTCAGCCGGCCGGCGCCGCCGGCTGGCGCACGAACCCGAAGCGCTTCGGCACCTCGCTCTCGGCGATCGGCTCGATTGCCAGGTCGCGGCCATCGTGGCGGAACACGCCCAGGTCGGCGCCGCAGGCTTCGCCATGCCAGGTGCTGGCGCCGCTGAACTGCTCCAGGTCGTGGTCGTGCAGCAGCGCCGCCTGCAACGACGGGGCGGTGCCCGGCGCCATGCCGGCGACGGTGCCTGCCAGCACCACGTTGCCGTGCTCGTCGGCAAAGCAGGCCTGCAGCGTGAAGGGCTGCCCCGTGGTGGTCTGCAGCGCGCCCTGGTGCAGCCGCACGATCCACGGCGCATAGTCCAGCGTCACGAACACCCGCTGCGGCCCGTTCTGGAAGTACCAGCAGCCGCGTTCGTCGCACTGGTAGTTGCGTTCGATAAAGCCGATCAGCGCTTCATGGCGGATCGGGTCGCCCGAAAGCCCGTGCTGCTGCGCGTACTCATTGCGCAGGCGCCACTGCCCGCGGCGGTCCAGCGTGAGCCAGCCGTAGGCATTGGGCACGTTGGGCCAGCGTGCCATGGCCTGCCTGACGATGTCGTCCATCTCGGTCTCCCCGGCGGGCTGTCGGGACCGGCGCCCGCCTTACATCATGCTGTCGAAAAATCTCAGGATCCGTGCCGGCAGCCATTCGATATGACCGCCGAAGCGTCCGTCGGCCTGCAGCGGCAGGTGGCGGCGCCAGTCCGCGGGCGGCGTCATGAAGCCGACATGGCCGCCGTGCTCGGGCTGTTCCAGCCAGACCTGCGGGCTGGCGTCGGCCGGGCCGGGCAGGTGCCGCGCGGGCAGGAAGGGATCGTTGCGCGCGTTGAGCACCAGCGTGGGCACGGCGATCTCGCGCAGCACGGGTTTGCTGGCGGCGCGGCGCCAGTAGTCGTCGGTATCGGCAAAGCCGTGCAGCGGCGCGGTGACGACATTGTCGAAGGCGTACAGGTCGCGGCTGGCCAGCATGGTGTCGCGGTCGAACAGGCCCGGGAACTGCTCCAGCTTGGCCAGCGACTTGCGCTTGAGCGTCTGCAGGAACATGCGCGTGTAGACCAGGTTGAAGCCGGCCGACAGCGCGGCGCCGCCGGCGGCCAGGTCCAGCGGCGCGGAAATCGCCGCGGCCGCATGCACGTGGCCGGCGGCGCTGCCGTCTTCGCCCAGCATGCGCAGCAAGGCGTTGCCGCCCAGCGAGATGCCCACCACCAGCAGCTTGCGGCCGCCGGCGCAGTGGTGCTGGCGCAGGCGCTCCAGCACCCAGCGGATTTCGGCCGAATCGCCCGAGTGGTAGAAGCGCGGCGCCAGGTTGAGCTCGCCGGAACAGCCGCGGAAATGCGGGATCACCCCCTGCCAGCCGCGCAGCGACAGCGCATGCATCAGCGCCTGCGCGTAGTGGCTGCCGGAGTCGCCCTCGAGGCCGTGGAACATCACCACCAGCGGCGTCTGCGCCTGCACCGCATGTGTGGTCCAGTCGAGGTCGATGAAGTCCTGGTCGGGCGTGGCCCAGCGTTCGCGGCGAAAGCCCACGCGCGGCGGGCGGCGGGTGAAACGCGCAGGGATGATGGTCTGGGCGTGGCCGCCGCGCAGCCACCAGGGCATCGGCGTGCCATCGCCATAGCCGTGCGCGCTGGCGGGATCTGCCTGGACCGCGTAGGGCAGTCGGTGGTGCGGAAGCTGCGTCATGCCGGCTTGTGTTGCAGCAGGCCGCTGCGCGGCCGCGGGTTCAGTGCAGCGCCTGGCCGGGCGTGGCGGCCACCGCGGCAACCTGCACCGCGTTGGCCGGGCTGCAGTGGATGTGGGCCAGGCGCCAGCCTTCGTGGTTCTGCATCAGCACGTAGGTGGTGTGCACGTACAGGTCGGCCTCGACGCGGTCGCTGCCGAAGCGCAGCGCCTCGGTCACGTCGAAGATCGACACGGCCATCGACGCATGGCTGCTGGTCTCGATGGCGTCGACCAGCACTGGCTGTTCTTCCAGCAGCTGCGAGAAGGCCTGGCGCAGCTGTTCGTGGCCGATCAGGCGCTGGCCGTCGGGCAGCACGCAGGTGATCGAGTCTTCGTCCAGCCACAGGCGCAGCGCGCCTTCGGCGTCGCGCAGCTTCAGCGCTTCGCGGAAAGCGTCGACGATGTCTTCGGCGGAATCGAACAGGCGGGCAAAGCGAGGCATGTTGGCAATGGACGTGGCTAGGGCGGGGAGGTCAGGGCCGGTGCAGGAGCTTGCGCAGCTCGACGAACACCATTTCCGGTTCGATCTCTTTCAGGCAGCGCAGGTGGCCCAGCGGGCACTCGCGCTTGAAGCACGGACTGCACTCCAGCTGCAGCCACATGATACTCGCTGCCTGTGACAGCGGCGGCGTGTGGCGCGGGTCGCTCGAGCCGTACACCGCCACCTGCGGCCGGCCCAGCGCCGCGGTCACGTGCATCAGGCCCGAATCGTTGCAGACCGCGGCTTCGGCCAGCGCCAGCAGGTCGACCGCGTCGTCGAGCGAGGTCTGGCCGCACAGGTTGCGCACGAACGGGGCCTCGCTGGTGATTTCGGCGGCGATCTCGGCATCCTTGGCCGAGCCCAGCGCGATCATCTGCGCGTACGGATACGAGCGCCGCAGCATCTGCGCCAGCCTGGCGAAATGCGCCGCGGGCCAGCGCTTGGCTGGGCCGAATTCGGCCCCCGGGCAGAACGCGATCACGCGCGTGTGCGGCGCCAGGCCGAAGCGCTCGGCGGTGGCGGCCACGCGCGCCGGGTCCACGCGCAGGCGCGGCTCGGTCAGGTTCTCGGGCAGGCGGGCGCCGGGCTTGAGCGCCAGGCGCGCGTAGTGCTCCACCATCGGCGGGCGGTGGTCGCGCGGCGGATTGGCGTGGCGCACGTTGAGCATGCCGAAGCGCGCTTCGCCGCGGTAGCCGATGCGCAGCGGAATGCCGGCCAGCCACGGGATCAGCGCCGACTTGAGCGAGTTGGGCAGCACGTAGGCCAGGTCATAGCCTTCGTTCTTCAGCTGCTGTGCGAACATCAGCCGCGCCGACAGCTGCAGCTTGCCGTGCGCAAGGTCCGACGGGAACACGCGGCCGATTTCCGGCATGCGCGCGAGCACCGGCGCGACCCACTTGGGCGCGAGGGCGTCGATGACCAGGCGCGGATGGCGTGCCTTGAGCAGCGCGAACAGCGGCTGCGCCATCAGGGCGTCGCCGATCCAGTTGGGGGCGATGACGAGGGCTTTCTTCATGGAAGGGGCGCAAGGAGCCGGCACGGGCGCAGCGGCGCGGGCGCCGGCAACGCCAACGCTCCGGGGCGCCTGTGGGCGGCCCGGAGCGTCAGGGGAGTGCGATGGCAGGCGGCTCGGGTCAGTGGTGGCCCTTCAGCACGGTGCCCGGCTTGAGCTTGTACACGGTGCCGCAGTACGGGCACTTGGCTTCGCCGGTGTCGGCCACGTCGAGGAACACGCGCGGATGGTAGTTCCAGGCCGGGGTGTTGGCGGTCGGGCAGTGCAGCGGAATGTCTTCGGCGCCGATTTCGATGATGGTCGCGGTTTGCGTCATGGTGTTGCAGGGAATAAAACGTATTGTTTGTCAAAACAAGGCGCGTGCCGCGCCCGCGGGGGCGGGCGACTGGCACGCGGGCCGGCGGCCGGTGCTCACACCAGCGTCAGCCACTTCTTGTACTTTTCGTCGGTGCCGCCGACGGCGGCAAAGAAGGCGTCCTGGATCTGCTTGGTCACCGGGCCGCGGCGGCCTTCGCCGATGATGCGGTCGTCCAGCTCGCGGATCGGCGTGACTTCGGCGGCGGTGCCGGTGAAGAAGGCTTCGTCGGCGCAGTACATCTCGTCGCGGGTGATGCGCTTCTCGCGCACTTCGATGCCCAGGTCGCGCGCGATGGTCAGGGTGGCGTCGCGGGTGATGCCGTCCAGGCACGAGGCCAGGTCCGGGGTGTAGATCACGCCGTTGCGCACGATGAAGACGTTCTCGCCCGAGCCTTCGCTGACGTAGCCGTCCGTGTCGAGCAGCAGCGCTTCGTCGTAGCCCAGGCCGGTGGCCTCCTGGTTGGCGAGGATCGAGTTGATGTAGTAGCCGCTGGCCTTGGCGCGCACCAGCGACACGTTGACGTGGTGGCGGGTGAACGACGAGGTCTTCACGCGGATGCCGCGCTCCATGCCTTCCTCGCCCAGGTAGGCGCCCCACGGCCACGCGGCGATGGCGACGTGGATGGTGTTGCCCTTGGCCGAGACGCCCAGCTTTTCCGAGCCGATCCACACGATCGGGCGGATGTAGCAGGATTCCAGGTTGTTGGCGCGCACCACTTCGCGCGTGGCGGCTTCGAGCGTGGCCTCGTCGAACGGCATCGCCATCTGGAAGATCTTGGCGGAATTGAACAGGCGGCGGGTGTGCTCTTTCAGGCGGAAGATGGCGGTGCCGGCGGGGGTCTTGTAGGCGCGCACGCCCTCGAACACGCCCATGCCGTAGTGCAGCGTATGCGTCAGCACATGGATCTTGGCGTCGCGCCACTCGATCAGCTTGCCATCCATCCAAATCTTGCCGTCGCGATCCGCCATCGACATGTCCGTTCTCCCTGCGCCGTGGAAATAGCAAAAACGATATTGTAAGCCCCGGGGGCATGGGTCACAACGCGGCGCGGGCGCCGCGGCGGTCTAGAATGCGCTTTTCCCCGGCATTGTCGCCGCATTGTCGCTGCATCGTCCCTGCATAGGCGGCGGCGTGCCGCCAGTCGACCTTCCTGCAAGCCGTGCCTTCGAGCCCACATTCCAGCCCCCCTCGCCAGTCTGCCCAGCCTGACGCGCTGCCGGACGCCCCTGGCGCGCCGGAGGTCGACTGGCAGCAGGCGCTGGACGCGCTGCGCGCCCTTGCCGGCACCGATCCGGCCACCGCTCAAGGTGCGGCGGCACCGGCCCGGCGCCTGCTGTGGGCGCTGACGCTGGACGCCGACGGCGCGCCCGGCACGATCGAGCCGCTCGAGCAGGTGCGCGGCCCCAAGGGCTGGGGCAAGCCCCGGCCGGTGCCGCTGGCGCGCATCGCCGAGGATGACCGGCTCGAGCCATGGGATGCGCGCGTGGCGCGCGCCATCCGCCGCGATGCCTCGCACAACCGCCGCTACGTGCTCGACCGCGCCATGGCGCTGATGGCGCTGGCCGGGCACCCGGGCGTGGTGCTGGCCCACGCGCCCACGCAGACGCTGGACGTGGTCGAGGACGCGCCCGCGCTGGAGGCCGTGCGCAGCGCCGGCCGCTACGTGCTGCGCCTGTTCCCGCCGGTGCGCGGGGCGCCGGCGCTGGAGGCACTGCTGCCCGCCGCCGCGCGGCAGGAGGCCGAGGCGCTGCGCCAGTTCACGCTGCTGCGCGACGGCCCGCACCGGCTGCGGCTGATCCGCTATACCCCGGCGCAGTTCGAGGCCGCGCGGCTGATCGGCGACGGCCTGGCGATTCCCGAGGAAGGCCACGCCCGGCTCGACCAGACCCTGCGCGCGCTGGCCGGCCAGTTCCAGATCCAGGCCGATGCCGCGGCGGGCTCGCGCGCGGTCGAGGCCGAGGCACGGCTGCGTGCCGAAGTGGCGCCGGTGGGGCGCGGCATCTCGCTGCGGCTGGTGGTGACGCCGCTGGGCCCGCTCGGGCCGCGGCTGGCGCCGGGTGCCGGACGCGAACGGCTGATGGCCACGGTGCGCGGCGAGACCCTGTCCACGCAGCGCGACCTCGACGCCGAGCTGGCCAGCGTGGCCGAGGTCTTCGCCGCGCTGCCGCAGCTGGTGGCGCTGTCGCCGCCGGGCGGCGAGTACACCTGGGCACTCGACGATCCCGAGGATGCGCTCGCGGTGGTCGAGGCGCTGCCGTCGCTGCCCGCCGTGCAGGCGGTCGAATGGCCGCGCGGCAAGGAATTGCGCGTGCTGCCCGCCGACCTGCCGCAGCTGGGGGTGCAGGTCGAGAGCCGTGGCGCGTGGTACAAGCTGGCGGGCGAGCTGCGGGTGGCCGAGGGGCTGGTGCTGGAACTGGGCAAGCTGATCGACTGGACCGGCAGCCATGCCGGGCGCTTCGTGCCGATGGGGCAGGGGGTCTATGTGGCGCTGACGCAGGTGCTGCGCGGCCGGCTGCGCGATCTTGCCGGCGTGGGCGAGCGCTTTACGGATGGCACCCGCGATGGCATCCGCGTGCCGCAGATGGCAACGCCGTGGCTGGACGACGTGCTGGCCGGCGCGGGTGTCGATCCCGACGCGCATTTCCGCGCGCGCATCGACCGGCTGCGCGCCGCGCGCGAGAGCGAGATCGCGCTGCCGGCCACGCTCGCGGCCGAGCTGCGCCCATACCAGGAAGCCGGCTACCGCTGGGCCATGACGCTGGCCGCCTCCGGCCTGGGCGCCTGCCTGGCCGACGACATGGGCCTGGGCAAGACCCTGCAGGCGCTGGCCGTGCTGGTCGCGCGCGCCGGCGGCGGCGCGGCGCTGGTGATCGCGCCGACCTCGGTGTGCGGCAACTGGGCCGCCGAGGCGCGGCGCTTCGCGCCCACGCTCAACGTCCATGTCTATGCCGAGGGCGATCGCGACGCGCTGCTGGCGCAGGCGGGGCCGCATGATGTGGTGATTGTCTCGTACACGCTGCTGCAGCAGGCCAGCGACGCTTTCTGCGCGCGCGCCTGGCATACCGTGGTGGCCGACGAGGCCCAGGCCTTCAAGAACGCGGTCACGCGGCGGGCGCAGGCGATGTTCGCGCTGCCGTCGGACTTCCGCATGGCGCTGACCGGCACCCCGGTGGAGAACCGGCTGGCCGAGCTGTGGTCGGTGATGCGGTTCTGCAATCCGGGCCTGCTGGGCTCGCTGGCCCGCTTCAACGAGCATTTTGCCAACCCGATCGAACGCGCCGGCAGCCGCGAGGCGCGCCTGCGGCTGCGCCGCATGGTCGCGCCGTTCGTGCTGCGCCGGACCAAGGCGCAGGTGCTGGATGAACTGCCGCCTCGGACTGAGCTGGTGATCCGGGTCGAGCCCGAGCCGGTCGAAGCCGCGCACTACGAGGCGCTGCGCCGCCAGGCCCAGACCGAAGCCGAGGCCGCGCTGGCACGCGTCGAAGCCGCGCGCAAGGCCTCCCGTGATGCGCCCGCCGGCGCCAGGGAACGGGCGCTGGCGCAGGCCCAGCACCAGGCGCAGGCGCGCCTGCACGTGCTGGCGCAGCTGATGCGGCTGCGCCGCGCCGCCTGCGATCCGCGCCTGGTCACGCCGGAAGTGAGCGGGCAACTGAGCCAAGGCGCCAAGGTGCGGGCCTTCGTCGAACTGGCCAGCGGGCTGGCCGCCAGCGGCCACAAGACCCTGGTGTTCAGCCAGTTCGTCGATTTCCTGCAGCTGCTGCGCCAGGGGCTGGAGCATGCCGGGCTGGCGCTGCAATACCTGGACGGCGCCACCCCCGCGGCCGAGCGCACGCGCCGCGTGGCCGCGTTCCAGGCGGGCGAGGGCGATGTCTTCCTGATCAGCCTGAAGGCCGGCGGCTTCGGCCTGAACCTGACCGCGGCCGACTACGTCATCATCGCCGACCCGTGGTGGAACCCAGCCGCCGAAGACCAGGCCATGGGCCGCGCGCACCGCATCGGCCAGCAGCGCCCGGTCACGGTGTACCGGCTGATCAATGCGGGCACCATCGAGGAGCGCATCGTCGAACTGCACCGCGACAAGCGCGCACTCGCCGACGGCCTGCTGGAAGCCGACGACGACCACGCCGCCGGTACCGGGGCGCCGCTGCCGGATGTCGACGAACTGGTGGGGCTGCTGCGGCGCTGAAGCGCAGTGCGCGCCGAGGCGGTTGCCATATGCCCGCACGGCATACCTTCAGGCAAACTCAGTCGTTTGGTTTTGGCAGGAACCTTGCTATCTTGTTGCGCTGGCCCGGGGCTCAGATCCCGGCCATTGCTCAGGTCCGCCGCGAAGTCCGCCGCGCCGGGCCGCTTCCTTGTGACATTCACCGACGGTGCCCCCATGCCCAACTCGTCCCGCCTGCTTCCGCGCTTGTCCTTCCGTTCCGCCTTCCGCGTGGCCGCGCTGTGCGCCGCCGTGGCCGGCACGGCCAGCTTGCCCGCCCATGCGCAGGGCGAATGGCCGGCGCAGCCGGTAACGATCCTGATGGGCTTCACCGCCGGATCCGGCGTCGACATCGTCGGCCGTACGCTGCAGGAATCGCTGCAGAAGTCGCTGAAGACCACCATCGTCTATGACTACCGGCCGGGCGCCGGCGGCAACGTGGCCTCCGAGGTGGTGGCGCATGCCAAACCGGACGGCTACACGCTGCTGCTCGGCACCGCCGCGACGCACGGCATCAACCCGGCGCTGTACAAGACCCTGCCGTTCGATGCCGACGCCGATTTCACCCCGATCGCGCCGCTGGTCGAGGTCTCCAACGTGCTGACCGTCAACCCGGCGGTGCTCGACGTCAAGTCGGTCAAGGAGTTCATCGAGAAGGTCAAGGCCAATCCCGGCAAGTACAACTTTGCCTCCACCGGCAACGGCACCGGCACCCACCTGGCGTTTGCCGAGTTCAATGCGCGCGCCGGGCTGGACATGGTGCACGTGCCCTACAAGGGCGGCCCCGACGCGCTGCAGGCGGTGGTGAAGGGCGAGGTCTGCTGCATCTTCAACCAGGTGCAGAGCGTGCTGCCGCAGTTCCGCGCCGGCAAGGTGCGCCTGCTGGGCGTGACCACCAAACAGCGCGTGCAGGTGATCGCCGATGTGCCGACCATTGCCGAGAGCGGCCTGCCCGGCTTCAACAGCACCATCTGGTTCGGCCTGTTCGGGCCCAGGGGGCTGGACCCGAAGATCGCCCGCAAGGTCAATGACGCGGTCAAGGTGGCGCTGGAAACGCCGGCGATCCGCCAGAAGCTGATCGATGCCGGCAACACGCCGCGGGTCGAGACCGTGGAGCAGTTCAAGGCCACGGTGAAGGCCGACCGCCAGAAGTGGGCGGGCGTGGTCAAGACCGTGGGCGCGTCGATCGACTGATGCGTCGCCGGCGGCAGCGCCCGCGGCGCTAGGGGCGCACGCCCAGCCGCGTCAGCAGGTGCGCCAGCTGCGCCTGCGTGCCGGTGCCGGTCTTGGTGAAGATCGCCTTGAGCTGGGTGCGCCCGGTCTCGCGCCGGATGCCGATCAGCTCGCAGGCCTCGGGCAGGCCGATGCCCGATGACAATTGCAGCGCCAGCCGGATCTCCGCCGGCGTCAGGCCGTAGAGGTCGCGCAGCACGGTCGGCAGCGTCATCGGCGCGGCGCCCGGTTCGTGGATCGCCACCAGCACGCTGGGGCGCTGCCAGTCCAGCGCGAGGTGATGCGCCGGGGGCAGCGGCAGCAGGATCACCTGCGCCTGCCGCCCGGCGCCGTCGACGGCGCGCAGCGCCTGCGCCGGCTGCGCGCTGGCCGGGTTGCTCGCCGCGCGCAGCGCTTCCGCGAACGGGCGCGACAGGGTCCAGCCGCCATCCTCGCGCGCGGCCAGCGGCGCCGCGACGCTGGTCTCGATCGACACCGCCGGCAGCAGCCGGCGCACCCAGGCTTCGCCGATGCTGTTGGCCAGCAGCGCCTTGCCATCTTCGCGGAACACGATCACGCCGAACGGCAGCCGCTCCATCAACTGCGACGACGCATGCGCCAGCGCCGACACCTGGTGGGTGCGCTCGCGCAGCGCCATGGCCTGGCGCACGTGCGGGATGGCCCAGTCGAGCGCGCGCGCGTCCTCGGGTGAGTAATGGTCGTGGCCATGCGGGCGCTGCAGCGACAGGAACACGTCGTAATGCGGCTGGCGCTCGATCAGGCAGGCCATCACCGACGACTGTTCGATCGGCCGCAGGAACTCGCCGTAGAAGGGCGACTGCCGCATGACCTGCGGCCCCAGCTCGCGCGAATCGATATACCAGCTGCCCACCGCCATGCGCCGCGCGAACGGCAGCGCCGGGTCGATCGCGGCGAACTGGTCGCGATAGGCGGCGACGGCCTCGGGCATCGGGTTGACCTCCTGGTGTACCAGCACGCGCTGGTGCACGGTGTCGAGCACGAGCAGATGCGCGTGGCTGCTGCCGCTGGCCTGGCACAGCGCACTCAGGCTGCGCTGCCAGGCATCGGCGTCGAAAATCCCCTCGTACAGCGCGCGAATGGTGTCGTGCATCTGTGTGTCGCTCATGGCTTCCCTTCTTTTTACTTCTTGTACTTTTGGTACTTTACCCGCGTGGCAGAGCGCGTGCCGCCGGCGCGGCGCCGGCCCGTGGCACGGCTTGCGGGTTCAGCCCTGTTCCAGCGCCGCGCCCAGGCGCGAGAGCAGGTGCGTGAGCTGGGCCTGGCTGTTGCAGCCGGTCTTGTGGAATACCGCCTTGAGCTGCGTGCGCGCGGTTTCGTGGCGGATGCCGAGGTGCTGGCTGGCTTCGGGCAGGCCCTGGCCGTGCGCCAGCTGCACGCTCAGCCGGGTCTCGGCCGGCGTCAACCCGTAGAGGTCGCGCAGCACGGGACCGAGCAACAGCGGGGCGCGGTCCTGCTCGTGCACGATCACCAGCGCGGCCGGTTCCTGCCACTGCGCGGCAAAGGCGTGCGACGGCGGCAGCGGCAGCACGATGACCTGCGCGCTGGCGTCGCCGCTGGTGGCGCGCGCCGCCTGGGCGGCCACGGCGTGGCGCGGGTCGCAGGCGGCCTGGACCATGTCGGCGAACGGGCGCGACAGGGTCCAGTCCGACACCTTGCCCGCCGGGTCCAGGCGCCGCGCCCAGCGTTCGCCGGCGCGGTTGCACAACAGCACGTGGCGCTGCGGCGAAAACACCAGCAGGGCGAAATTGAGCCGCTCCACCAGCTGCGTCGACAGCCGCGCCAGCACCGTCAGCCCGAGGGTGCGGTCGCGCATCGCCATGGCGCTGCGCATATGCGGGATGATCCAGTCGAGGCCGCCGGTGTCGACGCTCGAGAACAGCGGCTGCCGGCGCGCGCGCTGCATCGAGAAATAGACTTCGTAATGGGGCTGCCGCTCGACCAGGCAGGCCACGTAGGAGCGCAGGCCATAGCGGTGGAAGAAATCGCGGTAGAACGGATGGCGCGCCATGGTGCCTTCGCCCAGCTCGCGCGCGTCGATATACCAGCCGCCCGGCTGCAGGGCCGGCGCGAACTGCTTGGCCGGGTCGATCGCCTGGTAATCCGATTCGTATTCGGTGAACAGCTCGACCACCGGATTGACGATCTCGTTGACGCTGATCTGGTCGCGCACCGTGTCCCAGACCATCATCGAGGCATGTGCCGCGCCCGCCAGCCCGGTCAGGGTGCGCAGGCTGTCCTGCCAGGCTCCCGGATCCAGAATGCCCTCGTACAAGCCGCGGATCGCTCCGTGAATGTCGGCTTCATTCATCTGACTTACCCCTTGCATTCGCGACAAAATAAATGCGCGGCGCCGGTGGTGCGTCCGCTCGCAACCCGGCATGCTTTGTTGTTCTGGCTGCTTGCGGCGGGCCGTATTGCCAGCCTCTTGTCGGTTGCCGCTTGTCCTGGCCGTTTGTAAACCGGCTCTGGCGTGATTGTGTGTCTGTTGTAGCAGACGTTGCGTACATTACCGCACTTGGGGGTCTCGCGGAAAACGCGTGCGCCCCTTCTTTGGTGGGGAGTCAGGGCGGCAGGGCGCGCGTCGGCACTGGCTGGCGGGTCGGTTTGTGCCTTGCGGGCCGCATCATGGCCGGCGCCAGTCCGGATTCGGCAAAGCCCCGATCGCGTTCAGGTAAAATGCCGGTTTCCCCGAGTCCGCAGCGAAATCTCGCGCCATCCACCGTCATGACCTCTGTCCTGCGTCTTTCCGATCTGATTTCCCAAGGCAAACTCTCCGGCAAGCGTGTGTTCATCCGTGCCGACCTGAACGTGCCGCAGGATGACGCCGGCAACATCACCGAAGACACCCGCATCCGCGCCTCCGTGCCCGCCATCGAGGCCTGCCTGGGCGCCGGCGCCGCGGTGATGGTCACGTCCCACCTGGGCCGCCCGACCGAGGGCGAGTTCAAGCCCGAAGACTCGCTGGCGCCGATCGCCGCGCGCCTGTCCGAACTGCTTGGCAAGCCGGTCAAGCTGGTACAGAACTGGGTCGACGGCGTCGAGGTGGCGCCCGGCCAGGTGGTGCTGCTGGAGAACTGCCGCGTCAACAAGGGCGAGAAGAAGAACAGCGACGAGCTGGCGCAGAAGATGGCCAAGCTCTGCGACGTCTACGTCAACGACGCCTTCGGCACCGCGCACCGCGCCGAAGCCACCACCCACGGCATCGCAAAATTCGCGCCGATCGCCTGCGCCGGCCCGCTGCTGGCCGCCGAGATCGACGCGCTGGGCAAGGCCCTGGGCCAGCCGGCGC